>NZ_JBEPOZ010000004.1:0-294198 GCF_040547005.1 Arthrobacter sp. UYCu712 | reverse complement strand
CTTTACAACAGCCGGCGCCGCCACTCCGCGCCCGGTTACCGGCGGCCCAACGAAGTCCACTCTGGTTATCAACAGCCAGCCCTGGCAGCGTAGAAGAATCCACTCAATCCGCTGTCCGAAATCCCCGCAGCAGCTCAATCCACGATCGTGGAGGTGATGGCGCCGGAGAGGGTGAGGTCGGTCAGCTCGGCCCCGAGCGTCTGTGCGAGCAGGTGGGTGTAGTTGGCCCGTGAGCGCATTGCGCGTCTGTCGATCAGCGGTTCGATGCCGGGGCCCGCTGCCAAAGAGCTTCCGAGGGCGGTGAGGTGCTGGTAGCACATGGGGCTTCCGCTAGAGTTGCGGTCGGCTGTTGTCAACGGACTCTCCGTCGAGTGATCAAGCAAGTGTGTCAGTGGAGACGACTTCGGAAGATGACAGTCACCTACCACTCGCCCCAAGACCGTGACCTTCACCCATCCCCTTCCTCAACTTATTGCGCCCCTGCTCCGGCTTGCGCCTGCGCTGACCGGGTCCGTCCCGCCGTTAGGAGCGTGTTGTTGCCGTGGCCGGCACGGGTTCGGCGTCGAGGGAGCCCTCTACGTGAATGACCTCCTGGTTGCGGAAGTGTCCGATCATGGTGAACATGATCCCGATGACGGTCCATCCGGCCAGGATAAGCCAGGGGAACAGCGCGTTGGCGTCGGGAAAATAGGACAGGTCCCGCAGCAGAGTGGTCGAGGCGCCAGGGACAAACCATTGGCCAATGGCGCCCCACGGTTCGGGCAGGAACTGCATGGGTGCGGTGGCAGCAGAGATCGGGTTCGCGATCAGCATGGTCGTCACGGCTCCTACCGGGATTCCTGCGGTTCCGATCAGGGCGTTGAGGCCGACGATGAAGGAACCGGTCCCCAGCAGCGCCAGCGCGGCGCCCAGCCCGTTGAGCACGACGTCACCCTGCAGCACGCCATAGAGCCCCTGCATCACCAGCACAAAGATTCCGCCCGCCAGGATCGAGTAGAGCGCCAGGGCGCCCAGCCGGCGCCAGCTACCCACCACCAGCAGCGAGACGAGGATGCCGCCGATCATGCCGCCAAAGGCCAACGGGAAGGCCGCCAGCGCCAGGCCGGTGCCCTTCGCATCTGACGCGGCCAGCGGGACGACGTCGGTCACGGTGACCTTCGGGGCAACCGGCGCCGGCTGACCGGCGGCGGTCGCAGGCTCGGTCGCGGCCGCCGCGGCCTGGTTGATTTGGGCCTGGAGCTGCTGGGCGACGCCGGTGAGGATCTGGCTCACCGCGGTGCCGTTCGCGGAGGCGGTGAGCACCTCGGGGGCCTGTCCCAGCACCACCGCAGCGTAGGCGTCCCGGGAGCGGATGAGTGCCGTGGCGGCGTCCCTGCTGTCCACCGTGGTGATCGCGAAGGTTCCGCCGGCCTTGTCTTCCAACGCCTTTTCCAGTGTCTGGACCTGCGCGTCCGGGCCGGTGACGGCCAGCGGGATGTTCTTCGCCGAGGACGTGATGCCCGCCCAGGTGAAGGCAAGCAGCACCACCCCGACGATGGACGCTGCCGCGATGGCGATAAGGACGACGCGCGACCACTTGGTGTGCGGCACGGCCGCGGGAACGATCGACATGGGTGTCTCCCTGCTAGTAAAACGAATGATTGTTCTTTATAGTGGGTGGCTGAAGGGGATCCTGTCAAAAACAACCATTCTTTTTGAGGTGGACGCATGCCAAGAGTGACCGACGCTTACCGCCAGGCCCGCCGTCTGGAGATCGCCGGGGCGGCACGGCGGTGCTTTGGCCGAAAGGGGTTCCAGGGAACCTCGATGGCGGACATCATTGCCGAGTCCGGGCTGTCGGCCGGTGCCATCTACGGTCATTTCAAGAGCAAGGACGAACTCATCGAGGCGTCTGTCCGTGAAATCCTGGACCGCCTTCTGGGCGAGATGGACGCGGTCCGCTCCTCCGATCCGTTGCCGGAACCCCACGAGGTGCTGAGGACATTCCTGCGGGGCATTCGTGAGGACATCGTCGACCTCGGTCTTCTCATCCAAGTCTGGGCCGAGGCGATGACCGACCCCGGCCTGGGCCGCTTAACGGCCGGAACGGTCACCGGGCTCAAGAAGTTCTTCGCCGACTACCTCACCATCTGGTACACCCACTCCCGGGGGCTCACGCCCACGGAGGCTTCGGGCCGGGTGGACAAGTACGCAGCGGTCATGCTGGGGGCTTGCCAGGGCTTCATCGTCCAATCCGCGCTAATACCGGGCTTCGACGCCGAGGAATACCTCGCCGGGCTCGACGTCATCTCCCCGCGCTGAGGGGCAAACACGTCCCGCGCTTGAACCTGGCGTACTTGCACGTGCACCACGTCGGCGACGATGAGCTGCTGCGCTCGTTCCGCGAGGCCTGGCCGACCGCGGTGCTCGTCCTTCGGTACGGGCGCACCCGCGAGCAGATCGCGGACGACATCGACGCCGACCTGGCCGGCATCGCACCGCTTGGCCGCTTCGCGCTGGCCAACCCGGACGTCGTTGACCGGCTGCGTGCGAATGCGCAGCTGAACGAGGTCGACCTGCGCACCGTGTACGGCGGGGACGCCGCCGGTTACACCGACTACCCCACCCTCGCCCACGTCTGATTCCCTCCCCGCCCTGTCATGGTCCGCACCGGAGCGTGCGGACCACCAGAAGAGAAAGTGAAAACTCATGCCCTCACTCACCGGCGCCGTCGTCCTTGTGACCGGCGCGATCGGCGGCACCGGCACGCACTTCGTGCACGATGCCCTCGCTCGCGGAGCAGCCAAGGTCTATGCCACCGCCCGCACCCCCAAGACCTGGGACGACGACCGCATCGTCCCACTGACCCTGGATGTCACGGACCCCGTCTCCATCCAATCCGCGGCCGATGCCGCATCGGATGTGACGGTACTGATCAACAACGCCGGCGCGAACCCACCCAGCTCGAGCCTGCTGGACATCACCGAGGCCGACCTCCGACAGAACATGGAGACGAACTTTTTCGGGCCCGTGTTCCTCGCGCGCGCGTTCGCCCCGATACTCGCGGCGGCGCCGAACTCAGTCCTGGTTGACGTGCACTCCGTGGCGAGCTGGTACGCGTTCGGCGGGGTCTACAGCGCGTCCAAGGCGGCGCTGTGGTCGGCGACCAACTCCTTCCGGCTTGAGCTGGCACCGCAGGGCGTTCACGTGGTCGGCGTGCACATGGGCTACGTCGACACCGCAATGGCCGCCCACGCCGGCGGGCCCAAGATGATTCCCGCTGACCTTGTCCAGGCCGTGTAAACAGCGGTCGAGGCGGGCGCATACGAGGTTATCGCCGACGCCACCACCGCCGGCGTGAAGGCTGCACTCAGTGCACCCGTGGAGACGCTCTACCCGGAGCTGACGGTACCCAATGCGTAGCTGACAGTCTGATGGCGTCGCGGACCCTCTCTCGGGGCACGCCGAAGGAATCTTCGACGTCGACGACGTCATCGACCGTTCCCGGGAACTGGCCGGCTTCATCGATGCCGCCCGGAACCACTACGGCCTCGGGGGCCGGAAGATTATCGCGGTCGGTTTCTCCAACGGCGCCAATATCGCCCTCGCCACGGCCATGCTTCATCCAGAGGTCCTGGACCGGGTGATCGCGTTCTCCGGGATGTATCCGCTGGGGGAGCGCACCGGCACCACAGCCCTGACGGGCAGCCGAATCCTTGCCCTCAACGGTGATACGGACCCCATGGCCCCGCTCGGCGGCGTCACCGAGCTCATGGCCGAACTCAACCGCCAGGGAGCCACTGTGGAGCAGGTACTGCGCCCCGGAGGGCACGGCATCGAGCCAACTGATCTTGACGCCGCCCGGAATTGGCTCAGCAGCAACGGGTAGCGCCGTTGCCCCGAGTCCGTGTTGTTGAAAGGATCATTGCAGTCCCGCCGATCGTGAACTAGCTGGCGGCGGAACCAGGATGCTGCACCGGCCGTCGGTGCGATACATATAAAGGCGCAGTGCCGTGTTTTAACGTGCAGCATCGTATTAAGGAATGTCATGGTTGGCTCGTTTTTCCTGGACAAGTCCGATCCCGGCAGTTGGAGGGCGCTGAACGGGCTGGCCCCGTACCACTGCACCTTCCACGGCAACATGCACGGCACCCTCACCGTGAAATAGCACCCCGACTGGATGCTGCTGCCACCCCGCCAAAAATCCTGCGCAGGACTGGGTGCAAGCATGCGTTCCACAGCTGGAGAAACTCTTGTGTGGGCGGCAGTAATCCCGTGGGGCGGGGCCTAATTTAATTGCTCGGCACGACGCTCAGGGCAACTTACCTCCCTGAAAAGGGACCGTACCGACCGGTCTGTCTGGTTTACGTGTAGTGTCTGCTTCTGATGGAACACTCTCAGAGCCTTTTAGTCGACCCGACCGACAAAACAGCCGCGCAGCCAGGTCCTGTGGGGGCGCGGGAGCGGATCATGGCCGCTGCCTATGAGTTGTTCGCCCAGCGTGGCATCCGCGATGTCGGCATCGCGGAGCTGATATCGCGGGCCGGGGTTGCCAAGGCGACGTTCTACGGGCACTTCGCCTCCAAGGACGATCTTGTCCTGGCCTTCTTGGAACGCTGCCATCAGGTCTGGACTGTCGAGCAGATCATCTCCGAGTCCAGGAGGAGGGCCGACAATCCCACAGCCCAGTTGCTGGCCATTTTCGATGTACTGGACGGGTGGTTCCGCCGGGACGACTTCGAGGCCTGTTCATTCATGAACACCATGCTGGAAATGGGCGCCTCCCATCCATTGGGGAAGGCCGCAGCCGGCTATCTGGCCCAGGTGCGGGACTTCATGCGGACTCTCGCCGCGGAAGCGGGCCTTGACGAACCGGACCGTTTTGCCCGGTCCTGCCACATCCTGACGAAGGGCTCCATCATCTCAGCGGTCGAGGGAGACAAGGAAGCAGCCATTTGGGCCAAACGCATGGCCGTCTGCCTCATCGCAGATCACGGAGGCGGCGCCCCGCTGACCTCACCGAGGCCCGGAACCTCCTGACCGGGTGCCCGAACGCGCGTTGCCGGCACGTACCCGTCGTCATGATGCACTCCGACCTTGAAGGGCCGTCCATGCCAGTGCCACCCGTACCCGAACCGTCAGTAGTGCCATGCTACGAAATTGAGGAACTGCCTCACCACCGGGACATGCAGTCCCTTTCCGGGCTCCTGGGCCGCATCGCAAAGCACGACAATGACGCCTTTGCGGAATTCTTCGCCCACACCCGCAAAGAAGTGTACGCAACGATCCTGGCCGTCCTCGTGTCCAGGGAGCTCAGCGAGGACACGTCCCAGGAGGTATACATGCAGGTGTGGAACACGGCCGACCGGTTCGATCCGGCGCGCGGGGCCCCGATGGCCTGGCTGCTGACCATCGCCAGGCGCCGTGCCGTGGACCACGTCAGAGCCGAACAATCCCACCGGAATCGCCTAGCACGTTTTGCATCGGCGAGCCACATCACCGACCACGATGTCGTGGCAGAGGCGGCGACCAGAATCTTTGAGGCCGAGGACGTCAACCGCCATTTGCTCTCACTATCCGCACTCCAGCACGCCGCAATCAATCTTGCCTTCTTTGAAGGCCTGACATATCCCGAAGTGGCGAACATCCTGAACGTGCCGCTGCCCACAGTAAAAAGCCGGATTCGGGACAGCATTTCCAAACTCCGGCACTCAATGGCGGAACCCTCAAGCGCACGTTACCGTCCCGCTGGTGGAAAACTGGGCGGGCCCGAAGGGAACATCAAACTGTTCCCCCTCACCGTTCCTGACAGCTGCGTTACGCCTCCGGCCGCCTAGCGTTGCCTCCAGAACACAAAACAAGGCGAAGATCGCCCAAAAACACCTCGTTGGCAGCAGGAGGGCAAAGACCCACCTCCGGCTGCAACCAGCAGACCGTTGTTATAGATACGACGGGCTGACGTCGACGTTCGCGCCTCTTGCATTTCGCGGAAAGTGGTGAGCAGCGACATCCGCTTGCGCTCAACTCAGACTGCAAAACCGGTCCCCACCCAAACTGCCATAACCAGGGGAGTGAGGCGCTGATGGCAGCCTGATTCTGGCGGGTGTTGCCCAGGCGGGACGCAGCCCTTGGGGCCCGCGCGGGGCCCTGGTTGTGCGTTCGGAACGGGAAACCCGGGGCAACCGCCTACCGGCCGGGGTTATGGCCAGTCGCAGCGCCGGAACGTGACAGGAGGTCTGATCCTGGTGTGGGGGGCGTCAGCCCCCGGGGACTCCTGCGGCTCTTTCGCGTTGTCGGCCGGCAGCGCTGACGAATCTTTGCGGGTTTGAGTTTCCAGTCCGTTGATCGCTTCTGAATCCATGTTTCATCTCCCCGTACTGCTTACGGCTTCGTCCGTGACCGTCTTCTGGAGGATCCGGTCGGCGGCTGGCTGGTTGTGCTAGGCGTTCGGCGTGGGACGGCTCAGGCTGCCAGACCCACCATCCCGGCGGTGGTGCAGGCATCGCCGGGCGCCAGGATGCTGAGCGCGCAGTCGGCTTGGAACGGATCAATTTTCGCGGGCAGGTGATGGGACTGCGAGCAGGCGTGCAGCTGCTCCAGGGCGTCCGGGTCGACTTTGGCGCGTGTCACCTCGATTTCCAGCGCGAGGCCGTTCATGAAGTCGTTGGCACGTTTCATGATCACATAGAGGGCCTGGATGCTTTGCATGGTCACATGGCCCTGAGCGGCAACCATGGCCTGGGCGCCGTCGAGGTCCACGCGGACGTCCCACTGCATGTCCTTGATCTGAACCAATACGCCATATGCCCTGCGCGGCTGGTCAAGATGCTTGGCAATAGCAAGCGCATCGTCAGGGTCCACGACACCGTCGTCGAACCATGCCATGATCGCAGCGTCGCCTGCTACCAAGTGGGGATCACTGTGTGCGTTCTTGGTCTGTTTGGGATCATCCCTACATCAGCCCCTCAATGGTGCGGTCAATGCGCATCGCCACTGACCGGAGGTGCTTCAACGCTTCGTGCGCCTCGGCGGGGAAATCGCTCGCGGCGTTTGCCTGCCGTGCGTGAGTGTCACGTCAACCGGGACAGGTGAAACGCGCTGTTCGTGATTGGGCAGCGCCGGTTGCTACGTCTTCATTTCATCCTGAAGTGCCTATGCCGATCAAGGACCGCTGAGCCAGGACGAGAATGCCCCGCTGCTGGTGCCGCCGGAGTCGGATGTTACGGAGACGATGGAGTCCTACGGACCAGCGAAGGTGGCGTGCGAACAAGCTGTTCTTCAGGCAATCGGGCCCGAACGCTGCCTGATTGCGCGCGTCGGGCTGATCGGGGGTCCCGGCGACACTTTCGGGCGGACCGGGCACTGGCCGTTGTGCTTCGCCCATCCCGCTGCAGATGACGGGTCCGTGCTGATACCCGACGCGCCACAGCTGCCCACCCAGGTCATCGATGCGAGAGATCTGGCCTCATGGTTGATCGACTGCTGTGTGAGGCAGCGCAGCGGCGTCTGCAACGCGATGGGGGAGACCTGGCCCTTCAGTGACCATCTTGCTGCCGCGCGCACAGCAGCCGGTCACGAGGGGCCGTTGGTGAGTGCCGATGCGCACTGGCCTCACGCGCACGGCGTAGGCGAATGCTCGGGCCCGAAGACACTTCCCCTCTGGCTGAGCGATCCGGGCTGGCAGGGGATGAATGCGCGCTCCAACGAACGGGCCAAAGCCGCCGGACTGAAGCACCGTCCGCTGGCGGAAACGCTGAGCGACGTCTATGAAGTGGGAGGAAGGCGAAGGCATCGACAGGCCGCGACGAGCGGGGCTTTCCCGCGCTGAGGAAGCGGAACTGTTGTCCGCCCTGGTCGGCAGCTAGGTGTACCTCCAACCGGACTCAGTGGCAGTTCGTTGATTTGATCTGGATTTCCGTGGGATCGCGGAAGGCGTGAGTCACGGGGGCTCACCCGGATGCGGCCTCCCACGCAAACCCGTCCGGGTCGGTGAACGGGCCGGCGTCGCTGCCAATCGCGAGTCGATGCGCTCCGGTGCCGTCGGGGGAGACGCCCGCATCCTTGGCGAGGGCGCGGCGGCCGTAGAGCCCCAGCCTGATGGGACTCGACGGCATGGCGAACTCGACGTACTTGCCAAAGCTCTTCCCGACGGCGAGTCCGTGGTCGACGTAGAACCGTTTGCTCGCAGCGACGTCGGCGGCCGCCACCAGGAGCACGATCTGGTCGACCTGCCGGGTGGACGGACCGGTATCCTTCTTCGCCGACGTCGCGACCTTCCAGATCGCGCCATCCGGAGCTTGCACGACGCCGCCGTAGCCCCACATCGACTTCTGGACCGGCTTGAGCGTCGTGGCTCCGGCCTCCACGGCGCTGTCGATCAGGCTGCTGACCGTGGACGGCTGCGACACTATGAGCGACAGCGTGAACCCGCGGAACCCGGTCGTCGGGGCATCCGAGGCCCGCACGCGCACCTGCGTACCCAACCCGAAGGCGGCGGCGTAGAAGGCGGTGGCGGGAGTGGTGTCCGGTACTTCGAGGGTGACGGATTCGATGGAGGTCATGGCAGATCCTTCGGTGAGGTGGGTAGGCCGTGCTGTTGACCTTATGCCGTTGTCTCCCTGGCCGCTTCTCCGATCCTGATCGATGTGTTCCGCACCGGCCCCCTTAGCGGGACAGTTTCTGCGCGTCCGGGTGCGGGTCGCCGATGTGGCCAGGTGCGTTGGCCGCGAGAACCCGCTCGACGAACGCGCCGTATTCCTCCATGAAGTGGCGGAGGAAGGCTGCGGTGGACTCGTCTTTGACCTCGCCGTCGGCGTCGAAGGCGTCGGGGTTGAACTTCACGTAGGCTTCCGGGGCGTCGAGGAAACTCAGCACGGCGCGCATGGAGGACTGCATGACGGCCGTGCCGATGCTCCCGGGCGAGGCGCCGATGATGCCGGTGGGTTTGCGGGCGAACGAGTTGGTTCCCCAGGGGCGCGAGCCCCAGTCGATGGCGTTCTTCTTGGTCCCCGCTTCGGCCATGGCGTCGTCGCCCCCTGGTGTGGAGTTTCACGAGATAAGCGGCAGCCACGGGATCCAGGAGCTCAACCGGGTGGACCTGGAACTAGCCTGGAACGAACAAACAGCGAATCCCGCGGTGAGACGGCTGCTGGAGCTCGTTGACTCCACAGGACTGGACGCCCCGAAGCAGGAGGGCACAGGTTACTTGGGTACTCCGGCGACGCACGGCCATGCCCAAAGTGACTAGGCCGGCATCGAGTGGCCGGCCGGGGGAGTGGCCTTCCCAGCAAACCCCAAGGTTCGGCGACGCATAATGGTCCGAAGCTCCGGTCAACCGCTATTTGACCGGAGCTTCGCCGTTGAGTGGAAACGGCGGCGCGGCGCCCCCCCTGGATTTCAACGGCTGCCGATCAGCTGCGCAAAGAGTCGTTGCTTCCTGGTTGCAGGGAGGTACTGTGGGGCGCATGGAAATGCATCTTGAAGTCGTGCAAGTGCCGGTGGCCGATGTCGACGCGTCAAAGTCGTTCTATACGGAGAAGCTGGGCTTTGTCCTCGACCACGACGTTGAGTACATCCCCGGGATGAGGGTCGTGCAGCTGACCCCGCCAGGTTCGGCTGCTTCGATCGTGATTGGCACGGGAATGACGCGCATGACACCCGGCAGCCTCGAGGGGCTGCAGTTAGTCGTATCCAATATCAGCGCGGCCCGCGCCGAACTCCTGAGCCGGGGCGCCGAAATCAGCGAGATCCAGGACATGGGCGGGGTACAGTTTGCCTTCTTCGGTGACCCGGATGGAAACCGCTGGGTTGTCCAGGGCGCAACGCCTTCCGAGGTCAAGGACGCGCACCTGGGCCGGTAGCGGCGTCGATTCGACCCGAACCACCTGCGCGGAATGCCGGCGGGGGAGTGGCGCTCCAGGCCGGGCACTCTGATCTCAATCCGGCTCTTGCGCTGCCGCGTGGAATCTACAGCTTCAGGGTGGCTCGTGCCGGTACCGGACATTTGTTTGGCTTCCCGGGCGGGTCCCACGGGACGGCGTCCACCGTCGATTCAGCGACGACGGTTTGCGTGCCCTCCTCATAAACCATGACGTGGCCAGCCCGGACGCCGGGGAAGACAAAGACGGAACTTTCCGTATCGGCGTCAAAGCGCTTACCGGCGGGCTGGTCGGAGCAGGATTCCTTGCCCGGGCAGCCAATCACGAAGTCAAGACCCGAGCCGGACTGCTGTAGCGCAGAGAAGTCCAGCGTAAGGGTGTTGAGCCGGTCGTCAAGCAGGTGATCGGCCGGCCTGCTGGTGGGTCGGCTTCCTGCTACTTTACATAATGTTGATTATCGGCGTTATGGGAGAGTGGCCGGCAGGGGTCCGGAAACCACCGCGGTTTACGCTGCTCCCACAAGGATCCTCCGGGCGTTTGTCCCGGTCAGTGCATTGTCTTATCCGCCGGACTCGCTGAGAATGAACCATGACGGTCTACCTGAGGTCCCTGGAAACTGCTGTCCCGCCAACTGTCCTGATCCAAACCGAGGCCCGTGACGTCTTTGCGGCCCAGCCCGGGCTGACCAGGCTCGGCACCAGGCTCGTCAGCACGTGTTTTGACTCGGCAGCCATCGACACCCGATACACAGCTGTCGAGGAACTCACCAGGGACAACCAGGCGGAAAATCCGCGTTTCTTCGACTCCACAACAGGCCTGCTGCTGAGCCCCAGCACCAAGGTCCGGAACGAAATCTTCGCCACCGAGGCCACAAAGCTCTTCATCGAGGCGGCCCGGAAAGCCCTGGACGCCTGCCCCGGAATCGATCTACTTGACATAACTCATCTCATCACGGTTTCCTGCACCGGCTTCTTCAATCCCGGCCCGGACTACAAGATTGTCCGCGCCCTGGGGCTGAACCCCGCCGTGCAGCGGTACCACCTCGGATTCATGGGATGCTATGCCGCGTTTCCCGCGCTGCGGGCCGCCAAATCCTTCTGCGAGGCCGACCCGGAGGCCGTGGTGCTGGTGGTCTGCGCGGAACTTTGTTCGCTCCACGTCCGCACATCCAACGATCCGGACACCATCATGGGTTCGGCCCTCTTCGCCGACGGGGCGGCTGCGGCAATTGTCAGCGCGCGGGACATCCCGGGCGAACCGGCACTGCTGCAGCTGGACCACTTCGAGACCGTCCTGACACCAGTCGGCGAGGAATCCATGGCCTGGAACATCGGCGACGAAGGCTTTGAAATGGTCCTTGGCAACTACGTTCCGCACATCATCGACGACCACATCATCGGCGCCCTGGAACCGCTCCTGTCCCGGGAGGCTTCCCTGCTCGGACTCCCCTACCGGGACATCAGGCACTGGGCCATCCACCCCGGCGGCCGCAGCATCCTGGACAAGGTGCAGTCCCGGCTGGACCTCAGCGATGAACAACTCGTCCCGGCCCGGGAGACGCTCCGGAACTTCGGGAACATGAGCAGCGCGACGGTGCTGTTTGTGCTCAAGCACATCCTGGACCTTCCGCCGGAGGACGGCGACGGGCGGATCTGTTCGATGGCTTTCGGGCCCGGACTCACGGTGGAAACGGGGCTGTTCACGAAGCTAAGCGACACCCGGGCGGCGGACGCCCCGGAACGAAATGCCGCCTCCGCCCAACCGGAATCCGCGCTGGCCTGAGGCGCAGCGTGCAGCTCCTGCGGGACCGTGCGGCCGATGCCGTCGAAGAAATGGATCTGCCCGGCTGCGACCCGGCGCGGCTGGACCGCACCTACGCGCAGTTCGCCCTGGTCAACCGGGCCGTCTCGGGCTGGCGGGGCATCTATCTGCGCCAGCTGAGGCCCCTGCTCCGCACCGGCTCGGCCGGCACCCTCCTGGACATCGGCTGCGGCGGCGGCGACGTGCCGGCGATGCTGTCCCGCTGGGCCGCCCGGGACGGACTCCGGCTCGAGATCACGGGCATCGACCCGGATCCGCGGGCCAGCCGTTTCGCTGCGGCACGGCACACCGAAGCCAGCGTCGCATTCCGGCAGGCGACGGCAGCCCGGCTGGTCCAGGAGGGCCGCCGCTATGACTTCGTGGTGTCCAACCATGTTCTCCACCACCTCGCCGCGGACGAGCTGCCCGGGTTCCTGGCAGACTCGGCCGAGCTGTGCCGCGGACGGGTGATCCACAACGACCTGCGGCGCAGCGCCGCCGCTTATGCCCTCTTCTTTGCCGCTTCCTGGCCGTTGACCGGCTCCTACATCCGCAAGGACGGGCTGACGTCCATCCGGCGCAGCTACACCGCCCCGGAGCTCAGCGCAGCCGCTCCCCCGGGCTGGAAAGTATCCCGCCACTCCCCTTTCAGGAATCTGCTGACCCTCGACAAGAGTGCCGCCGGTGCCTGAGGTCCTGATCGTCGGCGGCGGGCCGGTGGGGCTCCTGATGGCCGCGCTGCTGCTGCAGGACGGCGTCGACGTGCGGGTGCTCGAACAGCGCGCCGGGCGGGAACGGCACTCCCGGGCCATCGGGATCCATCCCCCGTCGCTGGACGTGCTGCACCGGATCGGCGTCGCGCAGGACTTGGTTGACCTGGGCGTACCGATCCGGCACGGCATCGCCGTCGGCAGCGGACGGCGGCTCGCCGAGATGAGCTTTGCGGGCGTGTCGGACAGCTTCCCGTTCGTCTTGTCCCTGCCGCAAAGCCGGACTGAAGCGGTCCTTGAAGAACGCGTCCGGGAGCTCGATTCCGGCGCCCTGCACCGGGGCGTCCGGCTCACGGGCCTGCACGACGACGGCGGAAAGGTCACCGTGGAGGGCACCACACCGTCCGGCCGGGTAAGATATTCGGCGGCCCTCGTGATTGCCTGCGACGGCGTCCGCTCAGCCGTGCGGACCCTCCAAGGTACCGCGGTGACGGCCAAGGACTACCCGGACAGCTACCTGATGGGAGACTTCGCCGACGGCACCGGCCTCGGCCCGGATGCCGCGCTCTACCTGGCGCCCGAAGGCATCGTCGAGTCGTTCCCCTTGCCCGGTGCGCTGCGCCGTTGGGTTGTCCGGCTGGACGGCAGGAAGCCCTTGGGCAGCCCCGGAAACGCCGCCGTTCCCGACGCCGGCTGGCTGGCCGAGCGCGTCCGGGAACGCACAGGAGTCCGCCTCGACGTCCGCAGCAACAGCATGCTGAACAGGTTCGGCGTGCGGACCCGGCTGGCCCGCCGGATGGTCACCGGCCGGACTGTGCTGATCGGTGACGCCGCCCATGAAGTCAGCCCGATCGGGGGCCAGGGAATGAACCTCGGCTGGCTCGACGCCGTGGCGCTGGCACCGCTCGTCCTCGCCGCGCTGCAGGGTTCTGGTGCGGGAGCGCAGCTGCGGCGATTCGAACGCAGCCGGATGGCGGCAGCGGCCAGGGCGGTACGGCAGTCCGAAATTAACATGGCCCTGGGCCGGCCCCTGAGCGGCGCCCTGCTCAGCATGCGCAACCACGCGATTTCCGCAGCCGCCGCCGTTCCTGCGGTGAATTCGTTCGCCGCCCGCCGGTTCACCATGCAGTGACCGGTAGGCGGCTCAGGCCGGGGTGTAGTAGCAGTCGTAGCTGTCCTGGCTGACGATCCGGCCGTCCCGCACCTCAAAGACGGCGGCGAGCCGGGCCCGGATGACCTCCCCGGCGTCCCAGTGCCGCAAGTCCATCAGCAGGGTCGCGGTCCACTCGGCTTCGAGCACAACGCGGCCGGCCTCGCATGTTGTCCGCCGCACGTCGAAGCGCTGCCCGGACACCACCTGGCCGCTGGCTTCCGCGCCCGCCAGCGCCTCAGCCCTGGTGCGGCGCGCGCCGGCCGGGGCCAGCAGGTGCGGCGCCTCGGTGAGTACGTAGCCCTCGGCCAGGAACGGACCGATTTCCGCCGCCCCGCCGCCGGCCTCGATGGCACGCAGCAGGCCGAGGACGCAGTCCAGAGGGGTGGCGCCGACGGCGGCGCCAGGAGCAGGGGGCTGGGCAGTCATGAAACGAGACCAGCCGAACGCTGCGGACCAGGCACCCGGCGGGTCCCGTG
This sequence comes from Arthrobacter sp. UYCu712, assembly GCF_040547005.1. Taxonomy (NCBI): domain Bacteria; kingdom Bacillati; phylum Actinomycetota; class Actinomycetes; order Micrococcales; family Micrococcaceae; genus Arthrobacter; species Arthrobacter sp. UYCu712. The sequence continues at coordinate 280,202 of NZ_JBEPOZ010000004.1, read as the reverse complement.
CGGGGATTACACTGACCGCATGGGCTGCCACCGCGCTAGGCACCGGCGCTCCGGACTCCCAGCAGCGGCCATGGCGGCGGTGCTGGCCGTCACGGCGTGCAGTGCGGAACACGGAAGCGCCGCGGGCACCGCGGCGGCGACGCCGGCCGTCCCGGTGGCAGCCGAGATCAACCAGCTCCGCGACAACTACAGCAAGCAGATCGTCTCGATCCAGCTCACCAACACCTCCGGCGGCGTGGTCACGGTGCTGGGCGCCAGGCTCGGGAGCGCGCTGTTCACAGCGGGGATCAGCTGGCAGGGGCCGCCCGGCGGGATCGAGCTCCCTCCGGGGCAGACGAAGAGCCTCCCGGCACAATTGCCCCCGCCGGTCTGCGGGCCCGCGGCCGGGAGCGCGGAGGACGCCGCCACGGTCTCCATCATGTTGGCCGCGGCTCCGCCCGCGGCGGCCACCCCGCTGGCGACCGCACCCGCGGCAACACTGCCCGCGGCGGATCCGTTCGGTGTCCTCAGCCGGAACAACACCGAAATGTGCCTCGCGCAGGCGGCATCCGCGGCCGCCGGGTTCCGGCTGGACCCCGGTCTGGACGTTTCCGCGGACGGCCGCACCGCCGTCGTGCGTCTCCTCATTACGCCGCGGGACGCCGGACCCGCGGACGAACCGGCAACGTTAACGATCGACCGGATCGACGGCACCACGCTGCTGGCCGAGGACCCGGCAGTGCCCTGGCCGCGGGCCGTTCCGGTGCGCGCCGGCGGGCCGGCCCAGGAGCTCCGGCTGGGGATCCGGCCCGCGCGCTGCGACGCGCACGCCGTGGCGGAGGACAAGGTCGGGACGCTGCTGCCGCTGCGGGTCACCGCAGGAGCCCGGGAAGGCGTCCTGAAAATCGACGCAGGCGCCGTGCTGCGCGGCCGCATCTACGACTTTGTGACGGCGGCCTGCGCGCCCCAGTAGTCTGTTTCCATGTCACCATCGGCCAAGGCCACGGACTTCAGCGCCGCCCGCATTCACGAAACCGTCCAGGAAATCCTCACCGCCGGGGTCCTTCCGCCGATTGTCCAGGCGGGCCACCCGGCCCTCCGTCACATGGCGTCGCCGTTCGACGGCCAGTTGAACGGGGCAGAGCTCGGGCAGCTGATCGACCTCATGCACAGCGTCATGCACAAGGCGCCCGGCGTCGGCCTCGCCGCCCCGCAGCTCGGCATTCCGCTGCAGCTGGCCGTCCTCGAGGACCAGTTCGAGGTTGATCCCGAGGTGGCCGCGGCCCGCGGACGGGAGCCGCTGCCGTTCTTCGCCATGCTGAACCCGTCCTACCGTCCGCTCGGCACCTCAACGGTGGCGTTTTACGAAGGGTGCCTCTCCGTCCACGGCCTGCAGGCTGCCGCGTCCCGGGCCGAGACCGTCCGGCTCGATTACCTGACGCCCGATGAAGTCGTCCAACAGCGGGACTTCAACGGCTGGCAGGCCAGGATCGTCCAGCACGAGACGGACCATGTGCACGGCATCCTCTACCTGGACAAGGCCGAGCTGCGTTCCCTCAGCGACAACGCCGAATACTCCGCCCGCTGGGCCCAGCCGGACATCAGCCTCGCCCGGCAGGAACTGGGGTTCCTGCCTGACGGCCCGGCTGCCGGACTTCGGCCTAGTCCTGCCGCGCCGGGTTGGCCGCCGGCGGCAGGTGCCGGGACCACCACCGAAGGATCTCGTCGAAGCGCTGCTTCCGGTGATGCGGCGTTCCCGAGCGTGAAAGCTCATGGTTCTCCCCCGGGAACACCAGGAACGCTGCCTCAACGCCCAGTTGTTTGAGCGCCGTGAAATAGCGCTGTCCCTGCTCCACCGGGCAGCGCAGATCGTCCTCGCTGTGGATCACCAGGGACGGCGTGCGCACTTGCTCCACCCGTGCCATCGGGCTCTGGGCCTGCATCTGCTCGGCCGAGCCGCCGGTGTATTCACCGCCGAAGAACCAGCCGATGTCGGAGGACCCGGTAAAGCTGACGGGGTCCAGGAAGCCGCGCTCCACAATGGCCGCCTTGAAACGGTGGTCGTGGCTGATGGTCCACGCCGTGAGATAACCGCCGTAGGACCCGCCCATGATGCCCAGGGCCTCCGCATCGAGCTCGTCGAATTTGCCGAGGGCGCCGTCGAGGAACGCCAGGACGTCCTGCATGTCCAGCGTGCCCATCTTCTCTTTGATGGCCTGCCCGTGAGCCTGGCCGTAGCCGGCCGATCCGCGCGGATTGCACATCAGCACCGCATATCCGGCCCCGGCGTAGACCTGGGCTTCGTCGAACAGTGCCCCGGTGAACTGGGCAAACGGTCCGCCGTGGATGTTCAGCAGTACCGGATGCGGACCCTTCCCTGCCGGTTTCACGAGCCAGCCGTGCACCGGGTAGCCGTCCGTCGACGGGAACGTCAGCGCCTGCGGCTCGATGATGCCCGCGTCGGTGCGCAACCCGGCGGAGAAATCTGTCAGGAGGCGCAGCTCTCCGCTGTCGAGCACCGCAACGTCCCCGGCGGTCGCCGCGTCGCTGTAACTGAGCACGAGCGATCCGCCCCGGGCGGCAGCCCCGGTGACCACACGGTCACCGTGGACCAGCAACGCGTGGTCTCCGGTGGCACCGAACTGCAGCAGTTCCGTCGTCCCCCGGGCATCATTGAGCAGCAGCGCACTGTCCGGGCCGCGCAGTTCGATCCCGCCGCTGGACCCGAGGTCCATGCCCTCGATGTCGCTCAGCACTGTGGCGTCCCCGCCGCCCGCGGGCAGGACATACAGGGCGGTGTTCCGGGCCACGAAGTCCTGGCCCGAGCCGCCAAGGTCCTGGGCGAGGAAGAAGAGCCACTTGCCGTCCCGCGACTCACGGACCGCCTGCACGCTCTGCCGCCCGGTATTGGCCGGCGCCACGGCCCGGGGTTCCCCGCCGGCGACGGCGATCGCGTAGATGCCGCTGGCGAGGTCGGCATCGGCGCCCTCGTGCAGTGCGGCGGTGAAGTAGATGGTGTTCCCGTCGGCGCTGAAGCCGGCGCCCGTGTGGTCAGTGGCCGCGGTGGTCAGCTGCTTCGCGGCCGGCAGTGGCGCCGTGGCGGCTGCCTCTGCGTTGCCTGCCTGATCGGTGCCTGCCTGATCGGTGGCTGCTTGTTCAGCGGCTGTTTGATCCGCGGCTGCCGCTACGGTGTGGCGGGCTTTCAGTGCCCGCCCGGTCAGTGCCACCTTCGGCTCCTCGTCGAGGTCCGGGAGGTCCACCAGGAAGAGCTGAAGCGGCTTGTCGGCGGTGTAGCCCACGCCGTTCATCCGGTACTTGTACTCGGTGATCAGCCGGGCGTCCTCGCCTCCCGCGGAGACGCCGTCGACGCTGCCATAGCGGCCTTCCTCCGGGGTCCGTGCGCTGAAGACGATTCTGTGGGAATCGGGGGACCAGGAAAATGCGGAAACGCCGAGCGGCGCATCAGTGACCGCCTGGGGCTCACCGCCGTCAGCCTCCACGACGTGGAGCTGGGGTTTGCCGCCCGGAGCGGCGCGCAGGAATGCCAGCACCAGGCCGTCCGGGGAAAAGTCCGGATCCGTGTCCCGGAAACCACGGGTCAGCCGGCGCGGACGCTTGTCCGGATCCAGCGGGACGTTCCAGAGCTGGCCCACGTAGGAGTCGGCATCGAAGTCGGGGCGGACCACGGACACAACGGCGCGCGAGCCGTCGGGGTGGACGGCAGGAGCGGAGACGGAATGGAGCAGCGGCAGATGTTCGGATTTCACGTGTGCGAGCCTAGCCCTAGTTTCCCAAGCTGTGAAATAGCTCACTGTGGCCGGGCCGGCGAGGGCAGCCGCGCGCCGGCCGTCCAAGGGCCGCCCTAGGATGGACGGTATGCCCCCCGTCTCCGCTGCTTCCCTGCTCTGTCCGGTGTGCCGAAGCAGGCTCAGCGGCGGCAAGGCCCGGACGCTGGTGTGCCCGGCGGGGCACAGCTTCGATGCCGCCAAGCAGGGCTACTTCAATTTCCTGGTGGGCAAGGGCACCGTGTTCGAAGCCGACGGGGCCGACATGGTTGCGGCCCGCTTCGAATTCCTCGCCGCCGGACACTACCGGCCCCTCGCCGATGCTGTAGCCGAAGTCTCCGCCCTTGCCCTGGCCGCCCGGCAGGGAGCCGGACACGGGTCCACGGCCACCGTGCTCGACGCCGGAACCGGCACCGGGCAGTACCTGCGGGCCCTGCTAGACAGGACCGTACGGGACAGCACGCCCGCCGTGGCGATCGGGCTGGATATCTCGAAGTTCGCGCTCCGCCGCGCGGCCAAACTGAACCCCGAGGCCCTGAACCTGGTCAGCGACGTGTGGCAGCCGCTCCCTGTCGCGGACGCCGCCGTCGACGTCGTGACAGTGGTCTTCGCGCCCCGGAACGCATCGGAATTCGCCCGCGTGCTCCGGCCCGGTGGGCGCCTGGTGGTGGTGACGCCCCGGCCCGGCCATCTTGCCGAGGTCGCCGCACGCACGGGCATGCTCGGGATCGAACCGGCGAAGGACGAACGGCTCGCGGCGTCCCTGGCGGCGCATTTCACCGTGCTCAGCGGCCGGGACCTGGACGTGCCGCTGGCCCTCTCCCCCGCAGACGTCGCCAGGTTGGCCCTGATGGGACCGGCCGGGCACCACCTGGACCGCGGGAAGCTGTCCGCGCTGGCGGCCGGACTTCCGCCGGTCACCGACGTCTCCGCCCGTTTCAGGATCAGCGTCTTCGAACCCCGCTGAGAGCCGGCCCCCGGACACCGTTCGTGGACCGTGCTGCAGGTGCCCGCCGGGGCGTCCCGGACGCCCCGGCGGCGTGCGTCAAAGTAACGACTTGGCCACGTTGACCACCAGTTTTGCACTGCCGCCCACTGTCAGCGGCCTTCAGCCTAGGATGGAATCACAGTTACTGAGGGGCTGCGCCGGTAGCTCCCGTGGCGAAGGGGGAACAGATGTTTGATTGGCTGGCCGAAAACTGGTGGGCGCTGTGGCTCACGGGTTTCCTGGTGTTCGCGGTAGTGGAGATGATCACTCTCGACCTGTTCTTCATCATGCTCGGAGGCGGCGCCCTGGCCGGGCTGCTTGCCGACTTCGCCGGCGCCGACCTTTGGCTCCAGATCGTCGCGTTCTGCGTGGTGTCCCTTCTCATGATCGGCTTCGTGCGGCCGGTCGCCCTCAAGCACCTCCACAAGGGTCCGGCGGAACAGCGCAGCAACATCGAACGCCTCATCGGCGAATCCGCGCTGGTCATGGAGTCCGTCAGCCAGAGCGGCGGACTGGTCAAGATCGGCGGGGATATCTGGAGCGCCCGTTCGGAGACCGGCGTCCTCGCGCCCGGCCAGCACGCGGTGGTCAGTGCCATTGACGGCGCAACGGCCGTCGTGGCACCGCAGCCGGAACCCGCAGGTCCGTGAGGGCGGACCTCTGATGCACTCCAGCCATGCCCCGACACCGGGGAAACAGACTTCCTGCCGCCGTCACCGGCGATAGGACACGCGGCGGGCATTCGGCCGCAGCCATAGGAAGACCACAATCTGGGGAATAGGTGATGTATGGATATCGCAGTTGCAATAGTGCTGCTGGTGCTCGTTGCGTTCGTAATTATCGTGCTGGTGCGTTCGGTGCGGATTGTCCCGCAGGCGCGGGCCGGCGTCGTCGAAAGGCTGGGCAAGTACCAGCGCACGCTCAACCCCGGCCTCACCATCCTGATCCCCTTCGTGGACCGGCTGCTTCCGCTGCTGGACCTGCGCGAACAGGTGGTGTCATTCCCGCCGCAGCCCGTGATCACCGAGGACAACCTGGTGGTCTCGATCGACACCGTGGTCTACTTCCAGGTCACGGATGCCCGCGCCGCGACCTACGAGATCGCCAACTACATCCAGGCTGTCGAGCAGCTCACCACCACCACGCTCCGAAACGTCGTCGGTGGCCTGAACCTCGAAGAAGCGCTGACGTCCCGCGACCAGATCAACGGTCAACTCCGCGGCGTCCTGGATGAGGCGACCGGCCGCTGGGGTATCCGCGTCTCCCGGGTGGAGCTCAAGGCGATCGACCCGCCCCACTCCATCCAGGACTCGATGGAAAAGCAGATGCGCGCCGAGCGTGACCGCCGCGCCGCCATCCTGACCGCCGAAGGGACCAAGCAGTCGGCCATCCTCACGGCCGAAGGCCAGCGGCAGTCCTCCATCCTGAAGGCCGAAGGCGACGCCAAGGCGGCGATCCTTCGGGCCGACGGTGAGGCCCAGGCGATCCAGAAAGTGTTCGATGCCATCCACAAGGGCAACCCGGACCAGAAGCTGCTCGCCTACCAGTACCTGCAAACCCTGCCGAAAATCGCTGAGGGTTCGGCGAACAAGCTCTGGATCATTCCGAGCGAAGTGGGCGAAGCGCTCAAGGGAATCGGCAACGCACTGGGTGGCGCGGTCGCCGGCCAGGCCTCGGACGGGCTGTTCGGCCCGGACGCGGACGGCAGGGCCGCCAGCGCTCCGTCAACGGGTGCAGCATCGGGTGCCGTTGGTACGGAAGCTGTCGCCCCGTCCGCCGGGGCGACTCCCCCGGCCCGGCCGCCGGCCTAGCCAGGCAAACGGCCCGCAGGCATCAGCCGGCAGGCAATAGTAAGAGGCATAGGAGGAGGCATCCGCCAGGGCGGGTGCCTCCCTCTTTGTGTCGCGAGCGGACGCTGCAGGGCGAAAGGCGGGCGGCAGCGGCTTTACCTGAAGTGCGCCGTTCCCGTATACTTGAATATTTGTCCGGCTGGTTCAGACCGTTGGAACAATTATGCTTCGCAAAGCGTTGAATCCAGTGACGATTTATCCGGTATTTGCCCAGTGGTTGTCCACTCAAAGCAACGCAATGCACACAGTAGTCCGGCGAGGCCTCACGGCCCCCGGATCACGCAGGGCATGACCCTGCAACCGAATAGAGGGAGAAAACATGAGCGATCGCAGCCTGCGGGGAATGCGCCTTGGCGCACAGAGCATGGAGACCGAATCCGGCGTCGAACCGGCTCCGCGCCAGCGGGTCGAGTACCGCTGCGAGGACGGCGAGCAGGTATTCGTAACCTTCTCCTCCGAAGCGGAGATCCCCCCGGTCTGGGTTTCGAAGACGGGCAAGGAAGCCTTGCTGGTCGACGGCGAACGTCCCGTCAACAGCAACGAAAAGGCAGTCCGCACGCACTGGGACATGCTGCTGGAACGCCGCTCCCTCCCCGAGCTTGAGCAGATCCTGGCAGACCGCCTCACAATCCTCCGCGAACGCCGCGGCGAACGCCGCACGGCCTAACTGCCGGGCAGCGCACAAAAGGGCCGGGCCCGCACCGTCATCACTGACGGTGCGGGCCCGGCCCTTTGTTGTCCGGCGCCTATCCCGCAAGTGCGGGCTGCTGCTAGAGAGCCTTCTTGCCCGTGAGCTTGTTCCAGCGGGCCCTGATGCCCCACTTCGTGACGTTGATCATGGCTTCGACCACAATGTTGCCGCTCATCTTCGAGGCCCCGAGTTCACGTTCCACAAAGGTGATAGGGCGTTCCACGATTGTCAGCCCGAGCTTCGCCACACGCCAGGCGAGGTCCACCTGGAATCCGTAGCCGACCGAGTCGACGGCGTCGAGGTTGAGTTTCTCCAGTGTGGTGCGGCGGAACGCGCGGAAGCCGCCGGTGACGTCCTTGATCTTGACGCCGAGCATGATCCGCGAGTAGGTGCTGCCCACGCGGGAGATCGCCTGGCGGTACAGCGGCCAGTTCACCACACTGCCACCGGGGACCCAGCGCGAACCCATGGCAAGGTCCGCACCCTGCTCCACGGCGTCCAGCAGCTGGGGAAGCTGCTCAGGCTGGTGCGAGCCGTCTGCGTCCATCTCCACCAGGACGTCATAGCCGGCGTCGAGTCCCCACCTGAACCCGGCGATGTAGGCGGCGCCCAGGCCTGCCTTGCCTTCGCGGTGCAGGACGTGGACCTGGCTGTCCTCCGCGGCGAACCGGTCCGCCAACTGGCCCGTGCCGTCGGGGCTGTTGTCGTCAACAACCAGGACGTCGGAGGCAGGCACAGCGGTGCGCAGCCGCCCGAGGGTCTTGGGCAACGATTCCAGCTCGTTGTAGGTCGGGATGATCGTGAGGACACGCACAGCGAGGCCTTTCCTTGAAGGGGGCGGTCAACGCCGGGAAATCTGCCGTTAGCGGACACCAGGCGCAACTCTCCATTATAGGGAGTCGCCGGGCCCGCAAAGGCCGCCGTCATCCTCCGGGCAGGTCCATCCGCTTCGGGCCAGTTCCGGGAAGAAGCCAAGTGTGCCTCCGGAACTGTTTTCTGCTGCGAGATGGACCCGCCCCCTTGGGGGTACCCGTGGCCGCAACCAAGGCAGCCGACACGAAGTCGGCTGGCTGGAACTGACCGGGGACGTCCGGACCGTGCCACCTGCGCAACGCCCCGTTGACGGTCAATGCTACGGGCACCCCGGCATCTGTCAACCGGATCGTGACCTGCCCTTTTGTCCATCGCCGCAGGCCAGCGGCGTCCGCCGGCGGGCTATGTTTCGGCCCGAACGCCGGAGTGTGTCAGGCGTCCAGGGCGCCGCTCGAGAAGAGTTCACGACCGTCGCGGACGGTCAGCAGGCAGCCCGGTTCGGTGCCCGTGTCGAGAGCGGGAAGCAGGGGCGTACGGGCCCGGGGGTCCGTGCTCCATGACTGCACCCTGCCGTCGGACACCTGCACCATAAGCTCTTCGACCTCCCAGACGGCGAAACTCGCCGGAGCGCCGGGGACCAGCTGGCCGGCCATCGGGTTCCGGTAGCGGGCGGCCCGCCAGCCGGCACGGGTGTGGCCAAGGAACGCGGCGCGGGCAGAAATCTGCTCCGCCGGGTTGCTGTGCTGCAGGCACGCGCGGACGCTCGCCCAGGGCCGCAACGGCGTCACGGGGCTGTCGCTGCCGAAGCTGATCGGGACCCCGGCGGCGTAGAAGGAGGCGAAGGGATTCATCCTCAGGTGGCGGGACCCGAGCCGCTGCTCATAGAGCTTCCCGGCCCCGCCCCACGCGGAGTCGAAGCCGGGCTGCGCGCTGACCGTCACGGAGTACTTGGCCAGCCGGGCGATGGCGTCGGCGTCGGCGAGCTCGACGTGTTCGAAGCGGTGCCCGGCGGCGCGGACCCGTTGCTCCCCGACCTCGGCGGCGGCCAGGTCCAGGGCGTCCAGCGCCGCATCGAGCCCGGCGTCACCGATCACGTGGAAACCGGCCTGGATGCCCAGCAGCGAGCAGGCCGCCAGGTGCGCGGCGGCCTCCGCGACCCGGAGGTACAGGCTGCCCCGCTCCCCCGGCGCGTCGCTGTAGTCCGCGCGCAACGCAGCGGTGCGCGACCCGATGGAGCCATCGATGTTCAGGTCCCCGGCGAGGCCCAGGACGGAGACGCCCAGGCCGTCGAGGATGGACTGGGCGTGTTCCTGCGATGTGGCCAGCTCGCCCCAGTACGGCAGGATCTCGGGGGCAGCATCCGCGCCGTCGTTCCAGGCCGCGGCGAGCCGCAGGTCCTCAACGCTGCCGATATGCGGTGCCGCCATCTCGGCGAGGGCCACGTAGCCGTTGGCCGCCGCTTCTGCGAGTGCCTGCTGCTGGTAGCCGCGGAGCGCAGCGGCGGGCAGGTGACGTGCCGCGAGCCTGGCGGCCGTGTGCGCGGCCCGTTTGACCTGGCTGCCGGCGGACACGCCGTCGAGCCCCGCCAGTCCGGCCGACGCCGCAAGGGCAGGTGAAACGAGGGCCGAGTGGACATCGACCCGGGAAAGGTAGACCTTCCGGCCGACGGCGGCCCGTTCGAGCTCTTCCGGGGAGGGCAGGGTGGGATCGGCCCACAGGGTTTCGTCCCAGCCGTGGCCCAGAACGGTGCCGCCCGCGCTGGAAGCGGAGACGCAGAAGCCGGCGACGGCGTCGAGCAGTTCCCGTGCCGAGCTGACGCCGCCGAGCCGCAATGAGTCCAGCGCGATCCCGGTCTCAGTCAGGTGGGCGTGGGAGTCGACGAAGCCGGGCGCCAGCAGCGCGCCCTTCAGGTCCACGATGTCCATCGAGGAGTCGGCGATGGATGTGGCGGCCTGTTCGGAACCGACCCAGGCGACGGTGTCGCCGTCGACCAGCATCGCAGTCGCAAACGGGTCTGCCGCCGTGTAGACGGAGCCGTTGCGGTACAGCGTCACCTTGCGGGCTGCGGGGGTGGCCGGTGAATCGGTCATGGTGCGGGAGCTCCTTGTAGCTGGTGTCCGGCGCGCGGCGGCCGGGTCCGGAGTGGATTTCTGGGTATTGGTGTGGCTGTTCCAGGGTGCCGTGGTCAACGGAGCACTAGGCCACCGAGGAATACGCGACCACGCCGCGCTTGATGAGTTTGATCGCTTCCCCGCACAGCCGGGCGATACGCGGGTCCAGCCCGGGGATCTTGGCGAGCTGGTCCAGCAGGTCGATGACCTGCTTCACCCAGCGGACAAAGTCCCCGGCGGCGAGGTCCGTGCCGCTGAGGACCTCCTGCAGGTGCCGGCCCCTGGCCCACTTGTAGATCGGCCAGGCGAGGCCGAGCTCGGGCTCGCCGGTGAGCGGCAGCTTGCTGGCCTCTTCCACGTCCTCGAGCGCCGACCATTCGTGCACGACGATGTCGACGGCGGATTCGAGCGAGACGCTGGGCATCTTGGGCCGCAACCCCCGGTCCTCGCGCTTGGCCTGGTACACCAGGACGCTCGCGAGGGATGCGACTTCGGCGGCGTCGAGGTCATTGAAGGCGCCCATCCGCAGAGATTGGGATATCAGCAGGTCCTTCTCCCCGTAAATCCGTCGCAGCCGCTGGCCGTCGCGGCTGATGGTGAGGACACCGGAGTCCGAGGTTTCCAGGTAGCCGTAGCTGGAAAGGAGTCCGCAGACCCGGTCAAAGGTTTTGGCGATGGTGTTGGTGCGGCCCTGGATCTGGCGGACCAGTCCGTCGGTCTCCTGCCGCAGCTTCCACCAGCGTTCGGACCAGCGCGCGTGGTCTTCCCGTTCGCTGCAGCCGTGGCACGGGTGGGCGCGCAGCTCGCGCCGCAGCTCCGCAATCCGCTTTTCCTGGTTCGGCAGGGCCGCGGCGCGGCCGAAGTCGTCGTTCCGGCTGGGCGGCGCCGGCGGCCGGTTCTCCCGGATGGCGTTGCGCACCGAGGACGCGAGGTCACGCCGCGATTTGGGCACCTTGGCGTTGAACGACTTCGGGATCCGGATCCGCGTGATCGGCGCGAGCGGTCCCTCGACGTCTTGGATGCCGATCCGGCGCAGCTGGTTGTCCAGGGTCATCACGGCAGGGCGGGGTTCCCGCGAGCTGTGGTCCGAGCTGAGGACGACTGCGAGGCCCGGCGCCCTGCCGCTGGGAACGTCCACCACGTCGCCGGGCAGCAGCCGGCTCAGGGAGTCCTCGGTCAGTGATTTCTGGGCCCGGGAGCCGCTCTTGGAGGCGTTCTTCTCGGCGTCCGAGAGGGCCCGCAGCAGCCGGGAGTATTCGGTGAAGTCGCCGAGGTGGCACGTCATCGCCTTGCTGAACCCGGCGAGCGATTCTTCCCGGCTCCGGACCTGCTTGGCCAGCCCGACGACGGACCGGTCCGCCTGGAACTGGGCGAAGGAGGACTCCAGGATTTCCCGGGCGCGCGGCCGGCCGAACTGGGCCAGCAGGTTGATGGACATGTTGTACGTGGGCCGGAAGCTTGAGTTCAGCGGGTACGTCCGCCGCGAGGCGAGACCGGCGACGGCCGCGGGGTCGGTGCCGGGCTGCCACAGCACGACGGCGTGGCCCTCGACGTCGATCCCGCGCCGGCCGGCGCGTCCCGTCAGCTGGGTGTATTCCCCCGCCGTGATGTTGACGTGCGCCTCGCCGTTGAACTTGTCGAGTTTTTCCAGCACGACGCAGCGGGCAGGCATGTTGACCCCGAGCGCCAGGGTTTCGGTGGCGAACACGGCTTTGACGAACCCGTCGACGAAGAGCTTTTCCACGACCTCCTTGAAGGTCGGCAGCATCCCGGCGTGGTGGGCGGCCAGGCCGCGGAGCAGGCCGTCGCGCCAGCTCCAGAACCCAAGGACGTCCAGGTCATCGGAGGGGATGTCCTGCGCGGCTTCGTCGACGCGGCGGGCGATGATGAGCTGCTCCTGCTCGGTGGTCAGCCAGAGTCCGGCGGCGACACACTGGGCGACGGCGGCGTCGCAGCCGGCGCGGGAGAAGATGAAAGTGATGGCGGGCAGCAGGTCCTGCCGGTCCAGGCTGGCGATGACCTGTGGCCGGCTCGCTTTCCGGACCGGGCTCCGCGGGCCGCCCTGCGGGGCATCGTCCCGCTGGCGCTGCTGCCGCCGCTGGTTGCGGCCGCCGTGGCCGAACCGGCCGCGGAAGTTCATCTGGCTTTCAGCCCGTGCCATGGACAGCAGCTCCGGGTTGACCTCGAATCCGGGGCGGGCGCTGAGGTCGGCGGTTTCCGCGGTGGCGGAGACGTCGGCTTCCCCTTCCGGTGCGATCTCGTCAAAGGTCGTGTCGCCGGCGAAGAGGTCCACGATTTTCCGGCCCACCATGACGTGCTGCCAGAGCGGCACCGGGCGGTGTTCGGAGACGATCACGTCGGTCTGTCCGCGCACGGTGTCCAGCCAGGCGCCGAATTCTTCGGCGTTGGATACCGTGGCGCTCAGGGACGCCACCTGGACCTCGCTGGGCAGGTGGATGATGACCTCTTCCCAGACGGCGCCGCGGAAGCGGTCGGCGAGGTAGTGGACCTCGTCCATTACAACGAATCCCAGGTCGCCGAGCGTGTCCGAGTCCGCGTAGAGCATGTTGCGGAGCACCTCGGTGGTCATCACCACCACCGGAGCGTCTCCGTTGATGCTCGTGTCGCCCGTCAGCAGCCCCACCTGCGCGGCACCGTACTTCTCGGCCAGCTCGGAGTATTTCTGGTTGCTGAGCGCCTTGATCGGGGTGGTGTAGAAGGCCTTGAGGCCGCGCTGGAGCGCCAGATAGATGGCGAACTCCCCTACGATCGTCTTGCCGGCACCTGTGGGGGCCGCCACGAGGACCCCGCGGCCGGCCTGCAGCGACAGGCACGACTCGCGCTGGAAGTCGTCAAGTTCGAAGTCCAGCGAGCGGATGAACCCGCCCAGGGAGGTTTTGGCTTCTGCGGTCCGTTCGGCGCTGGCGCGGTAGCGTTCAGCCGGAGACTCGGGCCCGGGGAGTAAGGACATGCTTCCAGCCTAGTGCGCGAACGGCTAGAGATTCTCCAGCTCGCTGCTGGGAGTTCCCTGGTCCGCTGTGGCCTCGGTCTCCGCTGCGCGCTTGACCTCGCGCCGTTCCCGGCGGCGGTCATTGAGGAGGCAGAGGCCGATCGCGGCGAAGAAGAGTGCCAGCATGGGTCCGGCCAGGTAGAACATGCTCATGGCATCGGCTCCGGGGGCGGCCATGGCTGCGAAGAGGCAGACCAGGAACACCGTGATGCGCCAGCTCTTGACGAGCTGCTTGCCTTTGACCAGGCCGGCCAGATTGAGGCCGAACAGGACCACCGGCAGCAGGAAGGCGATGCCGAAGGCCAGCAGCAGGCGCAGGACGAAGGACAGGTACACCTGGGCGCTGATGAAGTTGGATCCCCCGGACGGGGTGAAATCGGTCAGGACGCGGACCGCGTTCGGGAGCACCAGCCAGGCCAGCAGCACGCCGCCGACAAACAGTGGGACGGCGGCGGCGACGAACGACAGGGCCAGGCGCCGTTCCTTCTTGTGCAGGCCGGGGACGATGAACGCCCAGAGCTGATACAGCCAGACGGGGCTGGCGACGATGAGGCCGAGGAACACGGACACCTGGATCATCAGGTCGAAGGAGCTCGCCACTCCGTCGAAGTTCAGGGTGGCCTGCCGGCCTTCGTGCTCATTGAGGTCGCGGATCGGCTTGATCAGCGCTGCCAGCATCGGCTGATAGACGAGGAAACCGACGACTGTTCCCAGAACGACGGCGATCGCCGATTTAAAGAGTCGGTTCCGCAGCTCTTTCAGATGGTCAAGGAGCGCCATCCGCCCCTCGGGGTTCGACCGACCGCCCATGGTTACTGCCATGTGTACTTAGGCGCGGTTCGGGGGCGGAACGTCGGTTCCTTCTGCCGGACGGCTTTCCGTGCCGGCCGTCCGCGGGTGGTTCACGACCCGGCCTTCGACGGCGTCGGAATCATCCTTTGCGTCGGTGTTGCCGTCCTTCTTCATTTCGCGGACTTCCGACTTGAAAATACGCATCGACTGGCCCAGACTGCGTGCCATGCCGGGGAGCTTTGGAGCCGCGAAAAGCACCAATGCCAGAACGATGATGATGATGAGATGCCAGCCTTCAAGCCTCATGACAAGAGGTCCTTTCGTTTGAATACATCCTATGTCTAACTGAATCCGATGTCGCGCAGCCGCTGGGGCTGGTCATGGTCCGTCTTGCGCTGGACGCGCCGCCGGCGGCGGGCTTCCTGTCGGGACAGTTTGGATGCGTGGTAATCGTGCCGCATTTGGGCGGGCGAGGCAAAAACGGCGGAGCCGGGTGCTGCGGGCGAGGGTGTCGCCGCGTCGGCGCCATCCGGGTCTTCCTGGCCGTCATGAACCGCGGCTGGACCGGAGGCCGTGGGGCCGGACGGCAGCTGGCCGAACCGGTCCCCCGCTTCGCCGAGTTCCTTGACCGTGGTCATGAACTGCCGGAACAAGCGCGCTCCGAGCACAACGAAGAACAGCAGGGAGAGCGCGACGAGCGCTATCCAGATTACGATCCAGGACCACCAAGGCATGCTGATCAGTCTAGCTGGCGCAGTGCCGGGTCTTCATATTGGGCCCGGGCGGCGTCCACCCACGCCCGGGCGCTGTCCGCAAGAACAGCCGGCTGCAGGATCCTGGCGGTGCCGCCATGCTGGGCGGCGAACATCGGCAGCCAGTCGGGGCTGCCGAACCGGATCTCGGCTAGCATGCCGCCGTCGGGCAGGGCCGCCGTCCGTTCGGCGTAATAGTCCTCGGCGAGCCCGAGGCCCTGGCGGGTCAACTGGACCACCACGACGGTATCGTCGTCGTTCGGCGTGAAAAGCTTGACCGGGAAACTCCCGGCCGGCATGGCCGGCGCGGCGACCGGGCGGCCGTTGGGGTGCAGCTCCTCGATCCGGTCGAGCCGGAAGTTGCGCAGGCCGTGCGCGGAGTGGCAGTACGCCTCGAGGTACCAGGTGTTGTCCAACGAATAGAGCCGGAGCGGATCCACGTCGCGTTCTGACACTGCGTCCCTCTGCGGGGAGAAGTAGCGGATCCGCAACTGCGCGCCGGAGCGGATGGCTGCCCCTGCTGCTTCCAGTGCGGCGGAGTTGCCCGGTCCCACCTCGGGGCCGCTGATGGCGGCTGCCTTAAGGCCCTGCTCTCCGGCCGCTGCCATGAGTTTGACCGTCACGGACTCCAGGGCGGTGCCCTCGGCGAGTTCCGGCAGGCCGTTGAGGGTCTCCAGCCCGGTGAGGAGCGCACAGGCTTCCTCCACGGTGAAGCGCACGGGCTTGAGGTCCAGGTCCTGGGTGATGAAGACGTGGTCATCGTCCCACTGGATGTCAAGCAGGTCGTCCGGGTAACCCTCCGGCAGGCCCGAGCAGATCAGGATCCGCAGGTCCTCCTCGAGTTCCTTACGGGTGATGCCGAACCGGGCGGCGACGTCGCTGATGTGCAGGCCCTGGTTGTGCACGAGGAACGGGACCAGCTGGAGCATCCGTTTGAGCTGGTCCTCGGAGGTGCGCTTCCGGCCGCGCTTGGCCGGACCGGCCTCCGGGAAACTGATCGGCGGGACCGGCGCGGCGGCGAAGTCCGCCGCGGCTGCCAGCCGGCGGCGCACTGCGGTGACCAGCTCGGGCGGGGACACGACCTTCACCCGGGGTCCGTAGGAGGCGAGCTCCTCGCCGAACGTCTCCGCGTCCCGGAACGGCACCACGAACCGGTCGCGGCCGGCGTCGGGCTGCTTCGCTCCGGGTTCCGCCAGGCCGTCCGCCGGGCCGGGCGCGGCCCGTTTCCGCAGTCCCCGCAGCCTGCCGTGCTGGACATCGACGACGGCGGTGCGGACCGGCAGCTCCGCGAGCCCGGCAAGCTCGGCGCGGACGTTGAAACCGGCCGGCGGGGCGAAGGACGCCTTCTCCAGTACGGTCACGGCCGACGTCAGCCGGGAGAGCCGGAAGAAGCGTTTGTCCCAGCGGGTCCGGTCGTGCCCTACCAGGTACCACTGGCCGAAGCGGCTGCCCAGGCCCCAGGGCTCCACGAGCCGGTCCTCTTCTTTCCCGGTGCTGCCGGCAAGGTAGCGGAAGCTGACCGGGTGCTGGGCGTGCATGGCGGCGACGAGGTCCTCGAAGGCCTGCCCGGCGGGACGGATGCGCGGCTGGACGCCGGCGGGGAGTTCGGCGTCGGGAAGACCGCCGGCTGCCTGGAGTTTGCGCACCGCGTCCAGGGCGGCGGAGCCGAGTGCGGCGTGTTCCCAGAGCTGCGCGGCCAGGATCAGGACCGTGCACTCTTCGGGGGTGAGGCTGACGTCCGGCAGGCGGTTGGATTCCTTGCCGATCCGGTACCGGGTGGTGGCGGGGTCATCGGAGCCCCAGCCCTTGTCCGTCACCGTCTCGACTTCGAAGCCGAAGTGGCGCAGCTCGCCCTTGTCCCGTTCGAACATCCGCCCGAAGGCGACGCCGCTGCTGGTGGTGTCGTGGTAGACCTTGTCGCGCAGCTCACCGCGGCGAAGCCCGTACTTGGTGTTGAGCAGGGCGATGAGCAGGTTCAGGAGGCGTTCTGTACGTGAGGCTGACACCCCGCAAGGCTACTAAAGTCCGTGCCGGAAAATGACCAAAGCGCGGCAACAGCCGGAAGTACTTTTCCGATTGTTACCGCGCTTTGTAATTCGGAACGGCCTGTCTGTAAGGACGGCCGCTACGAGGCCCGCTGAAATTCTTAGCGGACGGCGACGAGGTCGACGACGAAGATCAGGGCTTCGTTCGGGCCGATGGCCCCGCCGGCGCCGCGGGAGCCGTAAGCCAGCTCGGACGGGATTTCCAGGCGGCGGCGGCCGCCGACCTTCATACCGAGCAGGCCCTGGTCCCAGCCCTGGATGACCTGGCCGACGCCGACCCGGAAGTCCAGCGGTGCGCCGCGGCCCCAGGACGCGTCGAATTCTTCGCCGGTGGACCAGGCCACGCCGACGTAGTGGGCGGAGACGGTGGTGCCGGTCGTGGCTTCGGCGCCGTCGCCCTCGATGAGGTCGGTGATAACGAGTTCGGTGGGAACGTCGCCCGCGGGGAAGTCAATTTCCGGCTTCTGGCGGTCGATGTTGCGCTGTCCAAATGACATGGTTGCTCCTTATTACGTGACTTGGGGTGGTGTTGTTACTTGACGCCGAGGATGTCGACGACGAAGACGAGGTCGCCCTTGGCTTCGCCCTGGCCTTCGTCACCGTAGGCGAGGTCCTTCGGGATGACCAGCAGGACGCGGGAGCCGACAGTCTTGCCGGCCAGGCCCTGGGTCCAGCCCTTGATGACGCCGGTGAGCGGGAAGGTGGCCTTCTCGCCGCGGTCGAAGCTGGAATCGAACACCTTGCCTTCGGTGAGGGTCACGCCAACGTAGTTGACGGTGAGGGTGTCGGTTTCCTTGACCACGGGTCCGGTGCCCTTGATGAGCTCCTGGGACACGAGGGCGGTCGGGGCGGCTACACCGGCGACGGAGATCTCGGGGATGCCCTTGTCGTTTTCCTTGACCGTGGGCAGACCTGCCGGCGGGGTGACGGCGTCGCCTTCGGGCTTGTCCATGACCTTCGGGGCCTCCTTGGCGGAGAGCACCTTAACAACCAGGAGCTGGGTCGGCTGGGCTTCGGCGCCCTCGGCCGCGGCCTTGCCCGGAACGGCGAGAGCCAGGTGGGAGCCGATCTTGGCGCCCACAAAGGCGTTGTAGATGACGGCGCTGCTGGTCTTGAGCTCCTCGTTCAGTTCGAGCGGCTCGGGATCGCCGGCGAAGGTGTCTTCGAGGGTGGAACCATCGGCGCCGCTGAGGGCGAGGATGGAGATCTCAGCGATCTGGTTGGCCTTGACCCGTTCGCCGCTGCCTTCCTTGATCACCTTGACGGTGGGTTCCGTGACGTCCAGCGGCTGAGTGAACTTTACGCCGGGGGCCTTCTTGTCGCCGTTCTCCGTCAGCTCAACGGAGTCCAGTTTCGCGGTCTCGCCCGCGGATTGGCTGGTGGGCTCCGGGGCGGGGGGTTCGCCGCCGCCGCAAGCGGTCAGCAGCAGCAGCCCGGGGAGAAGAATTGCTAGTAGTCGGCGCACTTAAAAACTTTCGTCGAGGCAGGATGGACGCAATGCCGCGCGGTTTCCAGCGGCAAAGAAAGCACTGGCCGTTGGACGGCCGCTACCAGAATAACGCGGAAAGCTGGGTATCAGCCCATAGAGTCCAGCAGCGCATCCACCCGCTCGTCGACGCTGCGGAACGGATCCTTGCAGAGAATGGTCTGGTGGGCGCGGTCGTTGAGCTTCAGGTGCACCCAGTCCACGGTGTAGTCACGGCCGAGTTCCTGCGCGCGCCGGACGAAGTCACCGCGGAGTTTGGCCCGCGTGGTCTGCGGCGGCGCGTCCACCGCGTCCTTGACCGCGGTGTCGTCCACCACGCGGCGTACGGCGCCGCGGGACTGCAGCAGGTAGTACAGCCCGCGGGTACGGGAGATGTCGTGGTAGGTCAGGTCCAGTTGCGCGATCCGGGGGGCATCGAGGCCCAGCCCGTGCCGTTCGCGGTAATTGTCCATCAGCTTCTTTTTGATCGCCCAGTCCACCTCGGTGTCGATGGTGCTGGTGTTGCCGCTTTCGATCGCGTCGAGCGTGCGTTCCCACAGATCCAGGATCAGCGGGACGTGGGGATTGTGGGCGCCGTGTTCGGCCACGAAGGCCGTGACTTTACCCAGGTATTCGCGCTGGATCTCCAGGGCGGTGAGCTGCCGGCCGTTGGCCAGCCGGACCAGCGCCCGGCCGCTCAGGTCATGGGAGATTTCGCGGATGCTGCGGATCGGGTTCTCCATCCTCATGTCGCGCATGATCACCCCTGCCTCGATCATCCGCAGGATCAGGTCCACGGTGCCGACCTTGAGCAGTGCCGTGGTCTCGGACATGTTGGAGTCGCCCACAATGACGTGCAGCCGGCGGTAGAACTCGGCGTCGGCGTGCGGCTCGTCCCGGGTGTTGATGATGGGCCGGGACCTGGTGGTGGCAGAGGAGACGCCCTCCCAGATGTGATCGGCCCGCTGCGAGAACGCGAAGGTGGCCCCGTGCGGGGTCTTCAGGATCTTGCCCGCCCCCGCGATGAGCTGGCGCGTGACGAGGAACGGGATCAGGATTTCCGCGAGCCGGGAGAACTCCCCGCGCCGCGGAATGAGGTAGTTCTCGTGGCTGCCGTAGGAGTTGCCGGCCGAGTCGGTGTTGTTCTTGAACAGGTACACGGTGCCGTTGAACCCCTCGGCCGCGAGCCGCTCCTGGGCTTCATCGACGAGGTCGTCCAGGATCAGTTCACCGGCGCGGTCGTGCGCTATCAGCTGGGCGAGATCGTCGCATTCGGCCGTGGCGTACTCCGGGTGCGAGCCGACGTCGAGGTACAGACGGGAGCCGTTGGTCAGGAACACGTTGGAGGACCGTCCCCAGCTGACCACTTTCCGGAACAGGTAGCGGGCCACTTCCTCGGGAGCCAGCGGGCGCGACTCCGGGCTCGAATAGGAAATCCCGAACTCGGTTTCGATGCCGAAAATTCGCTTGTCCATCTCAGTCCTCCTCAGCGAGCAATGCCACGATGTCGTCGTCGTCCAGGCGGCGGAACGCGCGGCGGGTGCCGCGCCTGCTTTCCGAACCGCGGTCCAGTACGGCCACTTCCACAGCCGACGCCGGCAGGGTGGCGGTTTCCTTGTCCGTCACGAGCGCCGCCAGGGCGAGCCGGATGGCGCCGGCGAAGTCGAGTTCGCTCTGCCAGCCGGCCCCGACGGCCTCGGCGACTTTCTCCGCCTGGCCTCCCATGACGACGAACCGTTTCTCGTCGGCGATGGATCCGTCGAACGTCAGCCGGTACAGGTGGTCCTCGTCCTGGCCGGTGCCGACCTCGGCCACGGCGAGCTCGACTTCGAACGGCTTCTGCTCGGCCGTGAAGACGGCGCCCAGGCTCTGGGCGTACACGCTGGCCAGCCCCCGGGCCGTGACGTCCTCCCGGTCGTACGAGTAGCCGCGCACGTCCGCGTACCGCACGCCCGCCTGCCGGAGGCTTTCGAACTCGTTGTATTTGCCGACGGCGGCGAAGGCGATTTTGTCGTAGATCTCGCCGATCTTGTGCAGCGACGGTGAGGGGTTTTCCGCCACGAGGGCGATCCCTTCCCGGCAGCTGATGACGACGACGGAGCGGCCCCTGGCGATGCCCTTCCGGGCGAAATCCGCACGGTCCTTCATCAGCTGTTCGGGCGATACGTAGAACTGCTGCGTCATCTCAGGCCTCCCGCTGGGCTATGGCCCTTGATTCTATGATCCTGCCCGCCACCTCGGCGAGTTCACGGTCCGGTATCCGGGAGGCACCGGAGCGGTTCACGATGTACACCACCGGCCAGAGCTGCCGGACGGGGTCCGGGCCGCCGGTGGCGGAGTCGTCGTCGGCGGCGTCGTAGAGCGCTTCGACGGCGACGGCCACGGCGTCCTGTTCGGCGAGGTTGGGGCGCCAGAGTTTCTTCAGCGCGCCGCGGGCGAACATGGACCCGGATCCCACAGTGTGGTGTTCCTGTTCCTCGTAGCGCCCGCCGGTGACGTCATAGGAGAAGAGCCGTCCGATGCCGGCGGGCCGGTCGAACCCGGCGAACAGCGGCACCACGGCGAGTCCCTGCATGGCCATCGGGAGGTTGCCGCGGATCATCGCGCCGAGCCGGTTGGCCTTGCCTTCCAGGCTCAGCAGGGTCCCTTCAATCTTTTCGTAGTGCTCGAGTTCCACCTGGAACAGCCGGGTGATGTCGAGCGCGATCCCGGCGGTCCCGGCGATGCCCAGCACGGAGTACTGGTCCGCCGGGAAGACTTTTTCGATGTGCCGGCTGGCGATGACGTTGCCCATGGTGGCGCGCCGGTCCCCCGCCATCAGCACACCCCCGGCGTAGCTGAGGGCGACGATCGTCGTCCCGTGCGGCACCTGGAGCGGTGCGGCGGCGTGCGACACATTCGGCAGATCGCCGGACGGAAGCCGGCCGAAGGTCAGCTGGCCGAGGGTCACATGGCCAAGAGGCAGTAGATCGGGCCGTTCGCGTTGCAGGTGCTCGGTGAAGGACGACGTCGCGTTGGCTGCTACCTGGTTGGCTGTTGTTTCCTGCACTGATGCGCTCCCTCAACGTGGTGTGGATCAACGAGTTCCTCGAGCCCGGTGCCGCCCGACCGGCGGCCGCACCGCGGCCCTACTGGCCGCCCTTTTGGACGAAGGCACGGACGAATTCCTCGGCGTTGGATTCAAGCACGCCGTCGATCTCATCGAGCAGATCGTCCACGCCCTGCGTGGCGGCTGATGCCTGTCCTTCCGCCGGTGCGGGCGGGGCGGCGGGGACGTCCTCGTCAACCTCGGTATCGCGTGACTGCGGCTTCTGCTGCTCCTGGCCTGCCATTGTTTTCTCCTTCTGTCCGTCCCTTTTGCCAGGGACATCCTGTAAGCAATATTGCCACGCCCGGGGCCCTGACGGGGCACTTTGTCCTCACGAACCCGGGGCGAGCCCCAGAAGCTCCGAGAGGAACGGACCGGCCTCGCGGTGCCTCGCAAACAGGGCGCCGGTGAGGGCCTCCGTCCCGCGCAGCGGCTCCCGGGTGGGGACCCGCTGCAGCCTCCCGCGGCCGGGCACATCGAAGATCACGGAGTCCCAGCTGGCACCGACCAGGTCGGATCCGAAGCGGCTGACACAGCGTCCCCGGAAGAAGGCGCGGGTGTCCGGCGGCGGTTCGGTCACGGCCCGCTGGATGGTGGCGTCGTCGACGATCCGCTTCATCCGGTCCCGGGCGAGGAGGCGGTAGTAGAGGCCCTTCTCCGGCCGGATATCGGCCCATTGCAGGTCCACGAGACCAAGCCGGGCGCTGTTCCAGTCCAGCCCGTCGCGTTCCCGGTAGCCTTCGAGCAGGGACAGCTTGGCAAGCCACTCCACAGACGACGCGGCGGCAGCGCGGTCGCTGCCCAGCTCGGTCAGCGTCGCCGACCAGCGTTCCAGCACGGCGTGAGTATGCCCGTCACCGTCCACGGCATCGGCTACGCCGGTGTCCTGGGCGTGCTTGGCGGCGGCCTCATAGTAGATCCACTGCAGGTCCAGGGCGGTGATCCGGCGGCCGTCCAGCAGGCGCAGCGTGGCCGTGAGCGAGGTGTCATGGCTGATGGCCTGGAGCGCCCCGACCGGTTCGTGGACTTCCAGGCGCGGGGCCAGTCCGGCCTCGATCAGGCTCAGGACCATCGCGGTGGTGCCGAACTTGAGGTAGTTGGACGCCTGGCTGAGGTTGGCGTCGCCGATGATGACGTGGAGCCGGCGGTACTTGTCGGCGGTGGCATGCGGTTCGTCGCGGGTGTTGATGATGGGGCGGCGGATGGTGGTCTCAAGGCCCACTTCCGTCTCGAAGAAATCCGCGCGCTGGCTGATCTGGAAACCGTGCCGGGAGCTGTCCTGGCCCAGGCCGACCCGGCCGGAGCCGCAGATGATCTGTCGGGTGACAAAGAACGGCGTCAGGCCGCGGACGATGTCCCCGAAGGGGACGGAGCGGGGCATGAGGTAGTTCTCATGGGAGCCGTAGGACACCGATTTGTTGTCGGTGTTGTTTTTGTAGAGGTTGATCGGCGGCAGCTCCGGATCGCTTGCCAGCCGGCGCACCGCGGCCAGGGCCACGAGGTCGCCCGCGGCGTCCCAGGCGACGACGTCCCGCGGGTTGGTGACCTCCGGGCTCGAGTACTCGGGATGGGCGTGGTCGACGTAGAGTCTGGCGCCGTTCCCCAGCACCATGTTCATCAGCAGCGTCCCGGACTCGTCCTCGCCGTCGTGGTCCAGTTCCGCCCGGCCGTAGGCGAGGGCAACCGCCTCGGCGTCGAGGACCGGCGGCTGGTCGGTGAGCTGCTCCGGGTCGGCGGCGGCGCGCTCAAGGGTCCAGCCCCGGGCGTCGTGCAGCGGTTCCTCGTCGGTGTAGTCCCAGCGGGTCTCGGCACCGCCGGCGGCACGCTGCCGCGTCACCTGGGCGTAGGCCTGGATCACCCGGGCCGACATCATGGTGGCGTTCGCCCCCGGCGCGGAGGGCGCGTGGATGCCGTATTCCGTCTCCGAGCCCATCACCCGCATGGCGCCACCCGCGGGCAGGCCGCCGGAAGCGTCGGCCGGCCGGCCGGTCACTGGTCCCGTCACAGGTACTGCCCTGTGCTGGGCATCGTCTCGATCGCCTTCCCGGGCTCCTGGCCCGCCTTGCCCTGGACGATGGTGCGGATGTATGTGATGCGCTCGCCCTTCTTGCCCGAGATCCGTGCCCAGTCATCCGGGTTGGTGGTGTTCGGCATGTCCTCGTGTTCGCGGAATTCGTCCACGACGGCCCGCAGCAGGTGGTCGATCCGGATCCCCTTCTGCCCGACGGTGAGCAGGTCCTTGATCGCGTACTTCTTGGCCCGGTCCACGACGTTCTGCACCACGGCCCCGGAGTTGAAGTCCTTGAAGTACAGCATTTCCGTGTCGCCGTTGGCGTACGTCACTTCCAGGTATTCGTTGGACTTGTCGGTCGAATACATGGCCTCGACGGTGCGCTGGACCATCGCGTCCACGGTGGCCTGCACATCGCCGTCGTGTTCGGCGAGGTCGGACTGGTGGAAGGGCAGGTCCACGGTGATGTACTTCTGGAAGATGTCCGCCGCGGCTTCGGCGTCGGGCCGCTGGATCTTGACCTTCACATCCAGCCGGCCGGGCCGCAGGATGGCCGGATCGATCATGTCTTCCCGGTTGGAGGCGCCGATGACGATCACGTTGTCGAGACGTTCCACGCCGTCGATCTCGCTCAGGAGCTGCGGGACGATGGTGGTTTCAACGTCGGAGGAGATGCCCGTGCCGCGGGTGCGGAACAGGGAATCCATTTCGTCGAAGAAGACGACCACCGGGCTGCCCTCGGAGGCCTTCTCCCGGGCGCGGGCGAAGATCAGCCGGATGTGCCGTTCGGTTTCGCCGACGTACTTGTCGAGGAGCTCCGGTCCCTTGATGTTCAGGAAGTAGCTCTTCATGTCGGTTTTGCCGGTGCGCTCCGCTGCCCGGGCCGCGAGGGAGTTGGCGACCGCCTTGGCGATCAGCGTCTTGCCGCAGCCCGGCGGACCGTACAGAAGGATGCCCTTGGGTGCCTTCAGCCCGTGCTCGCGGTACAGGTCCGGGTGCAGGAACGGCAGTTCGACGGCGTCGCGGATCTGCTCGATCTGGGGCCCGAGGCCGCCGATGTCCTGGTAGGTGATGTCCGGGACCTCTTCGAGGACCAGGTTCTCCACTTCGGAGCGCGGAATCTTCTCGAGACCGTAGCCCGTGCGGGAGTCGATGGAGAGGGCATCGCCCACCCGGAGATTCTGGGACAGCAAGGCACCGGAGAGCCGGATGACGCGTTCCTCGTCAGCGCGGCCCACCACGAGGGCGCGGTCCGCCCCGAGCATTTCCTTGAGCGTGACGAGGTCACCGGCCCGCTCGTAGCCGAGGCCCGCCACCACCAGCAGTGCCTCGTTGAGCAGCACTTCCTGGCCCACCGCGAGCTGGTTCATGTTCACCAGCGGGCTGATCCCGACCCGCATCTTGCGGCCGGCATTGAAGATGTCCACCGATTCCTCGGTGGCTGCCTGCCCGCTGTTGCCTGCCGTGGGCAGGCGTTTCGGGTTCAGCTGCAGCACCGTGCCGAAGCTGTAGGGCGGCTGGCCCTCCTGGTCGAGGGCGCTCTTGAGCCGGAGGATTTCCGTCTTCGCGGCCTCCAGCATGCCCACGAGCTTGGAGTTGTTCTGCGTCGCGGCGGCGAGCTGGCGGTCAATATGCCGGAGCTTGTCCCGGAGGATATTGACCTGCCGCTCTGCCACGGACAGTTCGTTGGCGGCATAGCGGTCGCCCTCGGCACCCTGTGCCGAGGCCGAATACCCTGCTGCCCCTCCTGCCTCTGCGTCGTCTGCCGGTGTGCGGCCCGGGTCCGTGTTCGGAGTCACCATCGTGAATCAGCCCCTTCCTGCGCTTCTATTTAGACATTAGCCCCAAGAAGCCGGGTGCTGCTGAAGACTTCCGAAATACGGACTAGTTCGTAATCTCCGGATCATCCTTGACATTGGTTCCCGCGATGGCGTCCCTGGCGGCACGGCGCAGCTTCTTGTCCGAGACTGCCCGCTCCCCCACGGCACCGGGCGTCCAGGCGTTGACGTCCTCTTCGTTGAAGTCGGTCTTGGAGGGGCGGCGCTTGACGGAGATGCCGGTGACGCCGTCGGCCAGCCTGCGCGTGACAAGGAGGAAGCCGGTGTGGGCGACCATCCGGTGGTCCGGACGCACGGCCAGCCCTTCCAGGTGCCAGCCGCGGACCATGGATTCCCAGGCATCGGGCTCGGTGAAGCGGCCGTCTGCACGGATGGCTTCGGCCGTGCGGGACAGCTGTGTCACAGTGGCGACATAATTGATCCACACGCCGCCGGGAGCGAGGACGGTGGCGACAGCGTCAAGGCATTCCCACGGCGCGAGCATGTCCAGGACCACACGGTCCACGGAGCCCGGCGCCTCCGCGCGGAGAACTTGCTCCTGGAAGTCGCCGATCGAGATCTGCCAGGCCGGGTGCGGGCCGCCGAAGATCGTCTCGACGTTGCCGCGCGCAATGTCGGCGAATTCTTCCCGGCGTTCAAAGGAGTGCAGGTAGCCGCTGTCCCCCACGGCGCGCAGCAGCGAGATGGACAGCGCACCCGAGCCGACCCCGGCCTCCACGACGCGGGCGCCGGGGAAGATGTCCGCCATGGTCACGATCTGGCCGGCGTCCTTGGGGTAGACAACTGCCGCGCCGCGGGGCATCGACAGCACGAAGTCGGAGAGCAGGGGCCGCAGGGTCTGGTACTGCTGGCCGACGTTGTTGACCACGACGGAGCCGTCCGGCCGGCCGATGATCTCGTCGTGGTTCAGGAAGCCGCGGTGGGTGTGGAAGGCGCCGCCTGCTTCCAGGCTGATCGTGTTCATCCGGCCGCGTTCGTCGGTGAGCTGCACACGCTCGCCCTCGCGGAACGGGCCGCGGCGGCGGGCGGCGCCGACGGGCGCCGTGGCGGCGGCCGGTCGCGCAGCGGTGCTGGCAGCCGTCCCGGCTGCGCCGGGGCCGGTCGGGTTGGTGTTGGCGGCGGTGTCGCTGCTCATGAAGTTTCCTCGCTCCTGTAAAGCTGTGTGGCCGCGGATCTGCCGGCGGCCCGGCTGGCCCGTGCCCAAGGCATTGCGCCCGGGGCCGGAAAATCACGGCCGGCAGGTAACTCTACCCGTTCCGGCCGTCCGGACGCCCGCTGCCGCCGGGAGCCTTGCCCGTGAGGGCCTTCAGGACGGTCGACTGCCGGAGCAGGCCGGTGACGGCTCCATCCCGGTTGACCACTGCGTACTCCTGGCCGTCGAGCTGGGCCAAATACTCGAGCAGTTCCTGCCCGCGGGACCATTCGGGGACGTACGCGCCGGCGCCGAGGGCGTAGGAAACGGCCGTGAGCGGCGTAGTGGCAGCGGCCATTGGGGGCACCAGGGCGACAGCGCCGTTGTCGACGACGGCCACAGGGCGGCCGTCCGGACCGCACAAGACGACGGCGGGCCGCGGACGCACGGTGGAGACGGGTGCCAGGTTCAGCAGTTCCTCGACCGTGGCGCTTGCGGGAAGGCCGACCGCGGGCTCGGCGAGGGCGCCGGCCTCCACGAAATGCAGTCTGCCCCGGAGGCGTGCCTGCTGGATCGACGCTGTCGCGCCCATCCAGAGGAAACCGCCGACGAGGACCGTGATGAGCATCAGCGAAATGTCCGGGCGCTCACCGCTGAGCAAGGGCAGCGCGACGAACCACACCACGAGGGCGACCACGATGATCCGGCCGCTCCAGCCGGCGGCAACAGTGCCCTTCTCCTGGCTGCCGGTTGCCTTCCAGACGGCTGATTCGACCAGCCGGCCGCCGTCCAGTGGCAGCCCGGGAAGGACGTTGAAGATGCCGATCAGCAGGTTGGCCCAGACAAAGATGTTGGCCAGGATGTCCGCCACGCCGCTGAGGTGTCCGGTGGTGAGCAGTACCCAGCCGCCTCCGGCCAGGACGAAGTTGGCGGCGGGCCCGGCCAGGGCCACCAGGACAGAACGGCCCGGGGAGGCGGTGAAACTCTCGAACTGGGTATGCCCGCCCCAC
The DNA here is from genome assembly GCF_040547005.1 of Arthrobacter sp. UYCu712. Taxonomy (NCBI): domain Bacteria; kingdom Bacillati; phylum Actinomycetota; class Actinomycetes; order Micrococcales; family Micrococcaceae; genus Arthrobacter; species Arthrobacter sp. UYCu712. The sequence goes on along the minus strand of NZ_JBEPOZ010000004.1, from coordinate 252,842 downwards.
AGATTGAGGACGATTTTCTCGGTGGGCCAGTGGTAGATCTTGGCGGTCAGCGCGTGTGCGAGTTCGTGTACGAGCACCGAGATCAGCAGCAGCACGGCGTAGGCAAAGGCCACGAAGTAGGCGGCGACGCCCAGGTCGGCGTTGTTCCGCTCGAGGACGGGGCCGTAGACGATCACGGTGAAGCCCGCGATGATGAACCAGGAGTAGGAAAGCACCACCGGGATGCCGGCGATCCGGCCCAGCTGGATCCCCTCTTTGCGGGATGCCTCAGATTTCACCGGCGGTCCTTGGGTCTCGGTGTCAGGCACGGGCTGCGGTTCCGGTGGTGGCGGGTTCCAGCCCGAAGGTGGCGTCCGGAAACTCCTGGCGGAGCGCGACAAGCTCTTCGAGGTCGGCCACGGTGCGTCCGGCCAGGGTGCCCCAGGTGGCGCGGCGGGGATCGTCAGGTAACGGCACGATGTGCGGAATGGCCACGGTGGTGACGCCGGACGCCAACGCCGAGGCCACGCCCGGCGCCGAGTCCTCGAGCGCCACGCAGTGCTCCGTTCCGAGTTCGGGATCCAGTTCCCGCAGGAGGTCCACGGCCGTCAAGTAGGCCTCGGGGTGCGGCTTGCCCTGGGTGACGATGTCTCCCGTGACGAGGAATTCGAAGTACGGTTCCGGCAGGCTGGCGACGATCTCGCGGGCCAGCGGGGCCTCGGACATGGTCACGAGGACGCAGCGGATTCCGGCCGTGTGGAGCTCATCGAGCAGTTCGCGGGCGCCCGGCCGCCAGGGCACGGACGTCCGGACGCGGCTGATCACGTGCCCGGTGAGGGTGTCGATGATTTCGCGGCGCCCCAGCTTGACGCCGGCCTCCTGCAGGATCCCTGCCGAGACCACCAGGGACTGGCCGACGAGCTGCAGTGCCTGGTCGTGCGACCACTGTCCGCCGTGGGCCGCGACGAGGCTGTGTTCGGCTTCCATCCAGTACGCCTCGGTGTCGACGATGGTGCCATCCATGTCCCATAACGCGGCTTTCAGGGGGGACGGGGCAGCTGAGGATCGCATGCCCCCAAGTCTACGGTGCGGCCCTGATTCGGCACCCGTTACTACGCCCACGGCGAATATCCGGCGCTGAACGGCCCCCAGCGGAGCGGATTTCAGCGTGCGGGGCCAGATTTGCGGCGCTTCGTTCCATGCGTGTGCCGGGTCCTTGGACGTAGGGTGAAGAAATGAATAGCTTCGAGGCAGACACCACGGAAGCGGGCGGCGTGCCCGAGCCGGAACGGCTCCTGCAGCCGGTGCCCGCGGGCCAGCGCATCACCGTGATGCTTGCCGCCTTTGAGGGCTGGAACGACGCCGGCGAGGCCGCAAGCGATGCCCTGCGCTACCTGAACAAACTCTGGGGCGGGAAGAAAGCCGGCACGATCGACGCCGATGAGTATTACGACTTCCAGTTCACCCGGCCCACCATCCGGCGGACCTCATCCGGTGAACGCAAGATCAAGTGGCCGTCCACCAGGATTTTCAAAGCCAGTGTTCCGGACTCCAACGTGGACGTCATCTTTGTCCAGGGCACGGAGCCGTCCTACAAGTGGCGTGCCTACACGGCAGAACTGCTGGTCCACGCGGAGGCCCTCCACGTGGACTACGTGATCCTGGTGGGGGCCCTGCTCGCCGATGTGCCGCACAGCCGGCCGATCCCCGTCAGCGCGTCCACGGACGACAACGCCCTGCGCGAGCGTATGGACCTCGAGGCCTCGCAGTACGAAGGACCGGTGGGTATTGTCGGAGTGCTTGCCGAGGTGGCGCTGCTGGCCGGGCTTCCCACAGTGTCGCTGTGGGCCGCCGTGCCGCACTATGTCGCCCAGGCGCCCTCGCCGAAGGCCCAGCTGGCATTGCTGCACCGGATCGAGGAACTGCTCCAGGTGCCGCTGGACACCACCGAACTCGTCGAGGAGTCTGACGCCTGGGAGCGGGGCGTCGACGAGCTCGCCACCGAGGACCCGGAAATCGCGGCCTACGTCCGCCAGCTGGAGGAGGCCAAGGACACCGCCGACCTCCCCGAGGCAAGCGGCGAGTCGATCGCCCGGGAGTTCGAGCGCTACCTCAAGCGCCGCGGCAAGGACAAGCCCTAGCGAAGCTTCCGGTTACAGTTCGACGCCGAGGAGCGCGTCGACGGCGTCGCTGACCAGCGCGGCGTCACCGGCAGCGCCGGTACCGCCGCCGTCGAGGGCAGTCCGGGCCCATTCGTCCACGGCGACGAGCGCGCCGGGGGCATCCAGGTCGTCGGACAGCGCACCGCGCACACCGGCCACGAGCGCGGCCGCCGAGCCTGCGGGAGCCACGGCTAGGGCCTCACGCCACGTACGGAGCCGGTTTTTGGCCTCGGCGAATCCCTCGCCGGTCCAGGACCAGTCCGTGCGGTAGTGGTGGGCGAGGATGGCGAGCCGGATCGCGGCCGGATCCTCGCCGTCGGCGCGCAGCCGGGACACGAGCACCAGGTTGCCCTTGGACTTGCTCATCTTCTCGCCGTTGAGGCCCACCATGCCGGAATGGGTGAAGTGGCGTGCCAGCGGTTTCCCGGCCAGGGAGTACGCGTGGCCTGCCCCCATCTCGTGGTGGGGGAAGATCAGGTCCGAGCCGCCGCCCTGCACGGTGAACGGGGCGGGCAGGTACTTTTGCGCGATGACGGTACATTCGATGTGCCAGCCGGGGCGCCCCTCCCCCAGTCCGCCGCCGGGCCAGCTGGGCTCCCCTGCCCGGGCAACCCGCCACAGCAGCGGATCCAGAGCCTGGCGCTTGCCGGCGCGGCCGGGATCCCCGCCGCGTTCGGCGAACAGCTCGAGCATCTCGGCGTCGGTCAGGCGGGATACGGCACCGAGGGTCCAGGCGTCCGTGGCCTCGGCGGCGTGCTTCCCGGCGGCTTCGACGTCATAGTAGACATCGCCGTCCGGCTCGCCGCCGGTGCCGGCCACCCGGTACGCGAGGCCCAGTTCCACGAGCCGCTCGATCGCGGGCACAATCGTGGGCACCGATTCGACCGCGCCCACATAGTGGTCCGGAGCGAGGACGTTGAGGGCTTCCATATCGGTCTGGAAGAGTTCGATCTGGCTCGCCGCAAGATCGCGCCAGTCGACGCCGGTGGCCGTCGCCCGCTCCAGCAGGGGGTCGTCGACGTCGGTCACGTTCTGGACGTACGAGACCTGCTGGCCGCCGTCGCGCCAGGCACGGTTGAGGAGATCGAAGGCCACGTAGCTGGCCGCGTGACCCATATGGGTGGCGTCATAGGGGGTGATGCCACAGACATACATGGACTGTTCACCCGTGGCCTCCAGGGTGACGATTCCGCCTATGACGGTGTCGAAAAGGCGGAGGGCAGGCATGCTGCCCGGGAGCTGGGGAACAGGGCGGGAGATCCAGGATTTCACAGACCAAGCCTAGTGCTAGGCGCTGATGACATTGAAACCGAGCAGCAGGTACAGCGCCAGGCCCAGGAATATCCGGTACCAGACGAACAGGCGGTAGCTGCGGGTCGAGACATACTTTAGGAACCAACCGATGATCACGTAGCCCACCACGAGGGCGATGACGGTGGCCAGCGCGGTTTCCGGCAGTCCGTACGGGCCCGTGATGCCCTCTTTGGAGACCACCTTGTAGAGCTGGTACAAGCCGCTGCCGAACACCGCAGGGATGGCGAGCAGGAAGGAATACCGGGCCGCGGCCTCCCGGGTGTAGCCCATCAGGAGACCGGCGGTGATGGTGCCGCCGGAGCGCGAAACCCCGGGGATCAGTGCCATCGCCTGGGCGAGGCCGTACAGGAGACCGTGTTTGTAGGTCAGCTGTGTGAGGTCGCGGTCCTGGCGCCCGATTGCGTCGGCGACGGCCAGGAACAGTCCGAAGACGATCAGCGTGGTCGCCGCGATCCACAGGCTGCGGAGCACGGACTCGATCTGGTCCTGGAACAGCAATCCGAGGACAATGATCGGCAGGCTGCCCAGGATCACCAGCCAGCCCATCCGCGCGTCCGGGTCCTGCCGGGAGACTTTGCCCCGGAGCGAGCCGAACCACGCTTTCACGATCCGCACGATGTCGTGCCGGAAGTAGATGATCACGGCGGTTTCGGTGCCCAGCTGGGTGATGGCGGTAAACGCCGCGCCGGGATCGGCCGCACCCGGCAGGAACGAGCCGACAATCCGCAGGTGGGCGCTGGAAGAAATCGGAAGGAATTCTGTCAGGCCTTGGACAAGGCCCAGCAGGGCCGCTTCAAACCAGTTCACGTTTATAGACCCTACGTCATGAACCATTCCGAATCCCCGTAAGCTAGCTGACATGCAGCAGCGTTATGTCGGCAACAGTGGGTTGCGCGTGTCCGCCCTTTCCCTTGGCACCATGTCCTGGGCCCGGGAGACCGATGAGCAGGATGCCTCCGCACTGCTCCGCACCTTTGTGGAGTCGGGCGGCACCCTGATCGACACCGCCGCCTCGTACGCCGGCGGACAGGCCGAGGCCATGCTCGGCGGGATGCTCGGCGACGTCGTGGCACGGTCCGAGGTGGTCATCTCCACGAAGGCGGGCCTTTCGACGCCGGACAGCCGGCGCAGCGTTGACACCTCGCGGAACGGGATGCTCTCCGGGCTGGACGCGAGCCTCGCCCGGCTCGGCACCGACTACGTGGACATCTGGTTCGCCCAGGCCTGGGATCCCAATGTCCCGCTGGAGGAAACACTGTCCGCGCTGGAGTTTGCGGTCCGTTCCGGCCGTGCCCGGTACGCGGGCGTCTCCAACTTCAACGGCTGGCAGACAGCCAAGGCGGCCGCCGTCGCCGGCTTCCCGCTCGTCGCGAACCAGTCGGAATACTCGCTGGTGCACCGGACCCCGGAGGCGGAGCTGATCCCGGCGGTCGAGGACGCCGGACTAGGCCTGATGGCGTGGGGTCCGGTGGGCCGCGGCGTGCTGACCGGCAAATACCGCGGGCACATCCCTGCGGACTCCCGGGCGGCGCATTCGCGGCTGGCCAGCTATGTGGAGCCGTACCTTGAGGGTGCCGCTTCCAGCGTGGTGGAGGCCGTGGCGATGGCGGCCAAGGGACTGGGCCGGACAGCGCTCGATGTCTCCCTGAGCTGGTTGCTGTCACAGCACGGCGTCGCCACCGCGATTGTGGGCGCCCGGAACCCGGTGCAGCTCAAGGAAGTGCTGGATGCCACCCTGGCGCCGCTGCCGCCGGAGATTGCGAAGGCGCTGGAAGACGTGTCCAACCCCACCTGACCGGATCCTCACCACCCGGCCTGCCGGGTTAAGTCCTGCCGGGTTCAGTCCTGCCGGGTTCAGTCCTGGAGGATTTCAAGGTCTTCCTCGTCGTCGACGTCTTCTTCATCGTCCTCGTCGCTGTCGTCGTCGATCACCTCAAGCGGGGTAACTTCGCCATACGCTTCGTAGAGGGAGTCGTCGTAGACTTCAAAGGCGTCAGCAACGGCAAAAAACGCCGCCTCGACCGCGGGGTCCCCATCGCCCCGGCGCGACGCGGCGGCGGTCAGATGTTCCTCCAGGGCGGCGGTCAGGGACTGCAGCGCGACACGCGGATCGATGCTCATGACTTCACGTTAGTCGGAAAAGGACGAAAATGGAGAGCAATGAAGGAACATTTTCTGAGCAGTTCAGTCCGGCGGGAGCGGGACTACCTGAAGCAGTACGAGTACCTCGTACTGACTGTCAGTCCTGACGATTCCCTGTCCGAAGCACGCCGCCGCCTCGTGGAACATTCCGAGTACGGCAAGTGGGAACTGGAGCGCAGCGTGCTCTACCTGGGCGGCGGTCGGCGTTTCTGGCTCCGCCGGAAGGTCATCCAGGTCCAGCGGACCGTCTAGCGCCACCGCTCCGGCAAAGAGCGGCACAGCCGGCCGTCCAGCTTCGCTTTCAGGTCGTTTCCAGCGGACCCAGCCAGGCGTTCGCCACGGTGTTGTGCGCCGATTCGTCGTCGGACGGGTGGAACATCCCCGCCAGCACGTCGCGGTACAGCCGTTCCAGCTCTGAACCGCGGAAGTAGCTTGAGCCGCCGGACACCCGGATGGCCAAATCCACCACGGTGCGGGCCGTCTCCGTCGCCCGGACCTTGACCCCCACCAGTTGCGGGAACCACTGGCTGCCGTGTTCGGCCAGTTCATCCACGTCGGCCGCCACGCGGGAGAGCTGGGGGTAGAGCGCGTCCATGGCCATCGCCGCCTCCGCGACCTTCCAGCGGATGTCCGGGTCCTGCGCGTAGCTGCGTCCGCCGTTCTTTAGCGAGGTGCGGCGTTTGACCGCCTGGACTCCCAGCTGCAGCGCGCGTTCGCCGATCCCGGTGTACACGGCTGCGAGCAGGGTCTCGAAGCAGGCGAAGATCGCGAAAATCAGCGGATCGGCGTTGGGTCCGACGGGCAGTTTCCGGAAGATCCGGTCCGCCGGCACGACGGCGCCGTCCAGCACCGTGGTGTTCGACTGGCTGGCCCGCATGCCCAGGGTGTCCCAGTCGTCGAGGATCCGGTATCCGGGAGTGTCCCGAGTGATGAAGCCGTGCACCAGTTCCCCCTCGCCGTCCCGCGCCGCCGGGTCCTTTCCGAAGATGCCGAGCCGGGTCCACGCCGGCGAGAGGCTCGTGAAGATCTTGCGGCCGGTGAAGGAGTAGCCCCCGTCCGGCTGCGGGACCGCGTCGGTGCGGGAGTCAAAGAGCACCGAGTCGTTGCCCGCTTCAGAGTTCCCGAAGGCGAAGATCTCCCCGCGGGCGGCTTCCTCGAGCACGAATCCGAGTGAGGAGTCGCCGCGGGCGGCCAGGACGTGCGCGACGCCGGTCCACACGAGGTGCATGTTGATCGCCAGCGCCGTGGCCGGGGCCGCCGTGGCGAGCCGCCGCTGGAGATGGGCCGCCGCCGCGAGTCCGAGTCCCAGGCCGCCCTCGGAGGCCGGAACGAAGATCTTCAGGTACCCTGCCGCGGCGAGCTCGTCCAGGTCGTCGTGGAAGAACGCGTTGTCCCGGTCATAGCCGGCGGCCCGGCCGCGGATCCGGTCCAGCAGGGACTCCGGAAGGATTTCGGCGGGGTCCATAGTGGCCGTCGGGCTGTCGGTGCTCAAGGTCCGGGCTGGCTCAGTAGTTGGTCAGCAGGGTGTCGAGCACCCTCGCGCCGAATTTCAACGACTCGGCCGGGACACGTTCGTCCACGCCGTGGAACATGCCGGTGAAATCCAGTTCGTCGGGCAGCTGGAGCGGGGCGAAGCCGTAGCCGGTGATGCCGAGCCGGCTCAGCGACTTGTTGTCCGTGCCGCCGGAGAGCGTGTAGGGCAGGACCTTGGCGCCGGGATCCTCGGAGTGCAGGGCGTCGATCATCGAATCCACGAGGTTTCCGGCGAAGGGAACCTCCAGCGAGACGTCGTTATGGACGTAGCTCACATCCACGCCGGTGCCGGCGAGTTCCCGGACGATCTCCAGGACCTGCTGCTCCTGGCCGGGCAGCGTCCGGCAGTCGACCAGGGCCTCGGCAGACTCGGGGATGACGTTGTGCTTGTAGCCGCCCTTCAGGAGTGTCGGGTTGGTGGTGTTCTGCAGCGTTGCCCCGACAAAACGGGCGACGGTGCCGAGCTCCTTGAGGATCTTGTCCGGATCATCGGGATCGAACTCAACCCCCGTGAGTTCCGTCACTCCGTCCAGGAACTGCCGCGTGGTGGGCGTCAGCTCCACGGGCCACTTGTATTCACCGATCCGCGAGACGGCGCTTGCCAGCCGCGTCACGGCGTTGTCCGTGTTGATCTGCGAGCCGTGGCCCGCCCGGCCGTGGGCCACGAGCCGGAGCCAGGAAAGGCCCTTTTCGGCGGTCTGCAGCAGGTAGGTGCGCTGGCCGCCAATGGTGGCGGAGAAGCCGCCCACTTCGGAGATCGCTTCCGTGGCGCCCTCGAACAGTTCCGGGCGTTTGTCGACGGCGTACCCGGCACCGTATTTGCCGCCGGCTTCCTCGTCGGCGAAGAACGCGAAGATCAGGTCCCGCTTGGGTTTCCGGCCGGTGCGGGCAAAGTTCCGCAGCACAGAAAGGATCATGGCGTCCATGTCCTTCATGTCGACGGCGCCGCGGCCCCAGATCAGGCCGTCTTTAAATTCCGCGCCGAAGGGATCAACGGACCACTGGTCACGAAGGGCCGGAACGACGTCCAGGTGCCCGTGGACCACGAGGGCGCTGGCGGAGGGGTCCTCCCCCGAGAGCCGGGTCACCACGCTGGCACGGCCGGGAGCGGATTCGAAGATTTCGGCGTCGAGCCCGACCTCGGCCATGAGCCCGGCCGTGTATTCGGCCGCCGCACGCTCCCCCGGGCCGGAACTGTCGCCGTAGTTGGAGGTGTCGATCCGGATCAGTTCCTGGCAGATCCTGACAACTTCGTCCTCGGGCCGGATTTCAGTCATGGGGCACTCCTTGCGGCGGGGGCTGATTACTGGCTTCAGCCTACCCACAAGCCCCGATTATTTGTTTCCGGAAACTTCATGCTAGAGTCTTTCTCGCTGCTTCGGAGAAAAGCGAAACGCTGAAAGGCGGAAAACTTCTCCGAAATACCACCTGCGCGGGTGGCGGAATGGCAGACGCGCTAGCTTGAGGTGCTAGTCCTCGAAAGGGGGTGGGGGTTCAAGTCCCCCTCCGCGCACAACAGGAAACGCCCTGGAATCCGAGGATTCCAGGGCGTTTTTTTGTGTCCCGGTTGGGGCCGGCTCCCGTATTCCCGGATGTGGCGCTAGTTCCCGCCGGAGTATGACATGGTGCCGCCGAAGTCCGGACCGCCGGGGAAGGGCCCGCCCGGGAACGGCCCGCCCGGGAACGGCCCGCCCGGGAACGGCCCGCCGAAGCCCGGCCCGCCCGGGAAGGGACCGGCGGGGCCGCCCCCTTCGATGCCTGCGCCGCTGCCGAGAAGGCTCCGGGTGAGCGCCTCGCCGTCGGCCATCAGCCCGTCCACCGCCGCGCCCAGGTGACTGTCCGCGACCGGTAGTCCTTCCAATGCGGCGGCAACAACCGCGCGTCGGACGAGTTCACGGGCGAACGAGGCGGACGTGCCTTCCGTGCGCTGTGCCGCGTCCTCTACCGCACCGGTGCTGAACGGAATCCCGTGGGCGTACAGGTCCACGAGCCGGATGCGTTCGCCCCGGGCCGGGAGGGGAATGTCCACGGCCAGGTCGACCCGCCCGGGCCGCTGCGCCAAGGCGCGTTCGAGCATGTCCACACGGTTGGTGGTGAGGACGAACGCAACGTCGGCGTCGTTATCCAGTCCGTCCATGGCGTCCAGCACCTCAAACAGCAGCGGCTGGGGTCCGTGCCCAAAGCTCCGGTCCTCGGCGATGAGGTCGCAGTCCTCCAGGACCACGATGGAGGGTTGCAAGGCCCGGGCCATCGTTGCAGCCTCCGAGATTCTGGCCAGTGATCCCCCGGACAGCAGGATTGCGGTGGTGCCTTCGCTCTGGCTCAACAAATACTTCACGGTGTGGGTTTTGCCCGTCCCCGGCTTGCCATAGAGCAGGATCCCGCGCTTGAGGTGCTGGCCGTGGCGGTTCAGCGTATCCCGGTGCCTGGCGATACCCAGGGCGTGATCCGACACCTTTTGCAGCAGGCCGTCCGGGAGGATGACATCGGACGCGGCGAGGGCCGGCCGGGCATGGAAGGTCACCCCGGCCGCGCTGGGACCATACTCGCCCATGACCAGGGAAATGACCTGTCCCTTCAGGACACTGCGGTGCTGCATCCGCCGGCGGAACTCGGACAGGAAGCCCGCAGCGTCGGGCGTAGCGCCTGCCAGGACTTCGAGGGAGGCCGACTGCCGCCCGTACCGGGGGATGGCGTCCCGCTGGAGTACCGCGACCGGGGCGCCGCCGAAGCGGAACAGCCACAGCCCCAGGGCGACCGCCTGCCGCTGCTCGTCCGGGCCCACAGCGAGGTTGGTGTAGTCCGGCTGGGACAGCGGGAACTGCGGGTAGAAGCGGGATTGCTGCAACATGTCGCTCAACGACTGGTGGTGGCGCTGGTCTCCCCCGCCGATGCCGACCAACCGGAAACCGGCATCCTCTCCCGCGAGCTCAGCCATCAAAATGTCTGCGTCGACGAACCGGTGCGGCGGAATCTCTTCCACCACCACGGACAGCGTTTCTGCCGGCAGCGCCAGATGCTCCGTGAGCACGGTCAGCACCTGCGTTCCCGCCTTGCCCCGGTGCTGCCCCGACTGTGCAAGCTGCACCAGCTCGGCAAAATTGTCGATGAACTTCCCCAAATTTTCATCCATGCGCAGACCCTACCAGCCGCCCGTGGACAACAGGACCCGCACGCCGTAGCTGTGCGGGTCCTGCGAGGGGGCTGCGGCTGGTTATGCCAGCCGGCTCCGGACAATCTCACTGACGGTCTTGCCGTCGAACCGGCCGGCAACTTTGGCGGTGACAGGTTTCATCACGAGCCCGATCGAGCGCATCGACAGCTCCTGGCCATCCGCCTTCAGTGCGGCGATCGCCTCGTCGACGATCGCCTCGACCTCCTGACGGGTGAGCGCCTTGGGCAGGTATGCCTCGATGATCTCCGCTTCGGCAACCTCTGCCGCGGCCCGGTCCGGCTCGCCCGCTTCGGTGTAGATGCGGGCGGTGTCGCGGCGTTTGGCGGCTTCCTTCTGCAGCAGCGAGGTTACCTGGGCGTCGTCGAGCTCCACAGGGGCTTTGCCGGACTTCTCCCGGGTGCTGATCTCGCCCAGGACATTGCGGACCGTCGTCAGGGCGGTCTTGTTGCCGGCCTTCATATGGGCGACGACGTCTTCTTTCAGGCGCTCTTTCAGCGACATGGTGTTCCTCGTTTCAAAATGGGGTGAACGGGTCCGGGCGGCCGGTTCCCGGCGCCCTGCGGCGACGCGGTGGTGGGCTGCCGGTGTCTCCTCTCCATCATGCAGGAAAAGGCCCCCATCCAGTCCATCCATGGTCCCGGACTATCAGAAGGCCCCGCCGTCAGTGACGGCGGGGCCTTCTGATAGGGCAATTGGTGCCGGCCCGGCGGGCTTGGCGCCGTTAGTGGCTGACTGGCTTGTCGAACCGCTGGCCTGCCGGGTTCGCCGGCAGGATCGTCATGACCAGCACCGCGAGGCCGCCAAGGAACGGCACCAGGACGAGGAGGTACAGCCAGCCGCTGAAGTTGGCGTCGTGAAGGCGCCGCACCGTCAGGGCAATCGAGGGGATGATGGTGGCAAGGCCCCACACCACCATGATGATGATCACCGGAATGGCGCCCGGGCCCGGCATGGTTCCGGAGGCGGTGGTGGTTGCCCCGGCCGCGCCGGCCACTGTGAGGACAATCTGCAGGACGATGCTGATGATGACCGCAATGAGGGTCCACCACCAGTATTCGCTGCGGCTCGCCCGCCCGGAGAACGCGGTGTACTTCTTCCAGAAGCGTTTGACCGCGGCCGGGAGCGGAGCGCCGTAGTACGGGGCCCCCAGCGGGGGCTCACCGGCCTGCCACGCCTGCTGGTGCTGCTGTGGATATTGCGGATAGCTCAAGGAATTCCCCCAGGACGTCGGATTGATAAGACGAGCTCATCGTACGGGCTCAAGAGTACATAATGGCTGTTCAGCGGCCTAAGGTTTCCGAATCCTGCGTACCCGGCCGCAATGATGTCCGGACGGTATTGATAAGGGAACGGAACCGCGGGTTGTCCGGCAGCCCGTCGAGCAGCGCCGGGCCGTCGGGGCCGGCCAGCGGTACGCGCCAGTTTGGATATTGTGTGCTGGTCCCGGGCTGGTTCTGTGTCCGGGTTTCGCCGACCGCATCCACGAGGGCCACGCCCAGCAACGACGACGGCGCCAGCGCTGAAAACGCGTACAGGGCTTCGACCGTGGCCTGCACGTCCGGGCGGCCGCCCTCGGGTCCGGCCGGCAGCAGCCCGCGCTCCCGGACCAGGGCCAGCACGGCTTCCTGTTCGGCGGCGGCCTCGGCGTGTTCCTCCTCGACCGGGCGCTCCAGCAGTCCGAGGGACTCGCGGAGGGTGACGTGTTCACCGGCCAGGTAGCCCGCCGTTGGCGGCAGATCATGGGTGTTGACGCTGGTCAGGCACTGCTGGCGGTACTTTTCGGGCGGGATGGGTCCGGCCGCGTCATGTTCGAACCAGAGAATGGACGTGCCGAAAATTCCCCGTTCCGCGAGGTAGTCCCGGACCCAGGGCTCGAACACCCCAAGGTCCTCCCCGATCACGACCGCCCCGGCCCGCTGCGCTTCCAGGGCGAGGATGCCGATCAGTGCTTCGTGGTCGTAGTAGACGTAGGTGCCTTGCCCCGGGCCCGCTCCGGCCGGGATCCACCACAGGCGGAACAGGCCCAGGATGTGGTCCACTCGGATTCCGCCGGCGTGGCGCAGTACCGTCCGGAGCATGTCGCGGTACGCGGCGTAACCGGATTCCGCGAGACGCCCCGGGTGCCATGGGGGCTGGGTCCAGTTCTGGCCTTGCTGATTGAACATGTCCGGCGGCGCGCCCACGGTGACATTCCGGGCGAGCACTCCCGCTAGCGTCCAGGCATCGGCGCCGCCCTGCTTCACGCCCACGGCGAGATCGTGGATGACGCCGATTTCCATTCCCGACTGCCTGGCGGAACGCTGCGCCGCTTCCAGTTGCCGGTCGCAGCACCACTGCAGCCAGCGGTGGAATTCGATCCGATCGGCGAGCAGGGTCCGCTGCTCGGCGCAGTACGGGGTATCCGGCGCCGACGCCTTCCCGGCCCATTCCGGCGACTCCGGGGGCAACGTCTCGGCCAGCGCGCACCACAGCGCGAAGTCGGCGAGCCCCTGCCCCTCATCGGCACAAAAGTCCGTGAACGCGCGTTCACGGCCCGGTCCCCGACGGACGCGGAACACCAGTTCGAGGGCGGCCAGTTTCGCCGCGTAACTGGCATTGCGGTCCAGCAGCTCCGCGGAGCGGTTGGCGGGGTGTTGCCGGTCTGCGAGCCGCCGGACCTCGGACCGGCCGGCCGGGTCCAGGTACGCGCATTCGGGGATCTCCTCGACCCGGAGGTAGAGCGGGTTGAAGAAGCGCCTGGTGGTGGGCAGGTACGGCGAGTCTTCGACCGGCGGGCGCGGTTCGGCGGCGTGCAAGGGGTTGACCAGCACAAAGCCGGCGCCGTCCTGCCCCGAGATCGCGGCCAGCTCGGCCAGATCGGCGAAGTCACCGATCCCCCAGGACCGGGAGGAACGGACGGAGTAGAGCTGTGCGGTCAGTCCCCAGTTACGTCTGTCCGCGAGCGCCTCGGTGGTGCGGAGCCGGAGCGGTGTGACCACCAGCGGGCAGTCGGTCACGGTGCCGGCCGCGTCCGCCAGCAGCGTGTGCCACCCCAGTGGAAGGCCGGCCGGGACGGCAAACACCGCCCGTCCCGTCAGGACGCCGTCGACGTCGGCGGGCTCGTCCCAGTTCTCCCGCTGCGCGGCCGCATGCCTGCTGCCGTCCTCGGCCTCTATCCAGACGCTGACGTCGCTTCCATGCGGCACATGGACGTTGACGTGGGTCTCCTGCCCTTCCCGGGCGACGACGACGGGCGGCAGGACTCGCCGCCACGGCGCCAGCCGGGACTCGAGCAGCGCCTGTTGCATTTCCCCCGCCCCGTGGCTCGCGACGCCCAGCGCCGCAAGGATACCGTGGAGGGTGCTGTCCCGCACGGAGCGTTCAAGGCCGTCCCAGCCCCAGTATGTGGTCCCTACCCCGTGTGCCGCCGCGAGCTCCCGCAGCAGCCCGGTTTCGAGGTCGGAGTCGTCATCGTGCTTAGCGTCCACCATGGGGCCACTCTAGACGCTGCCCCCGCGCCCGGTGTGGGCTCTGTGCACATGCGTTTCCCCGACCAGTTCGGAGAGGCCTTCAACAGCCTGCGCCAGCGACAGCCCCTCGGATGCTCCGATAAGGGGCATAAGGAGGCGGTCCTCCTTGGCCACATGCGACGCGAACACATGCCTGAGGGCCCCGGCAGCCGATGCTCCAGCGACGCCCGCGGCGCCCCGCAGTTCCTCGACGATGCCCGCGATCGCCTGGTGGTCCGTCAGCATTCCGTCAACGAGCAGTCTGCCCTCGGGCAGTTCCCGGGCACCCGGGTATAGGACGGCCTCTTCGGCGAGCGCATGCGGGACGAGTTCGGTTTCGCACCACTCCACCAGCACCCCGTGCGCATCGTGCTCCGCCACGGTGTCTCCCGCCGTGACGGCGTGCGTGAGCGTGGAAACCAGGGCGTCGAGCCGCCTGCGCATGCCGGCATGATGCTTCTCGACCGCTTCCAGCGCCCCGGCTTCGTCGCGAGCCTCTTTGGCTGCCGGCTCCCCCGGCTCCGTGTTCAGCGGCTTGGACCCGTCCATGTGGCTGCCTCCCTGGACTGACTCAGCAGGCATCAGTCGTCGCACACCTGCTGGTTTTCCCACTGTACGTCCGGGCAGTCCGTGACAGAGGGGCCTTTTGGCCTGACTCCCGTGCGTTGACCCGTGTACGATGATCCGCTCTCGACGCGGCGGCGCGTTCCGCGCTAGCCTTGCAGCCCATGGTCGACGTCGAACGGTTCCGGATGCTCCTCCAGGAGGAACGCGGCCGGAAACTAACCCTCCTCCCCGCGCTCCGGCAGGACATCACCTCGGTGAATGCCGCCCGGCATGACTCCAATGTGGACGATGAACACGATCCGGAGGGGGCGACCATCGCGTTCGAGCTTTCCCAGGCCTCTGCACTGCTGGAGCAAAGCGAGGCCGGCCTGGCGCAGATCGATGCCGCGCTGGCCCGTATCGATGACGGCAGGTACGGTACCTGCGAAGTCTGCGGCGAAGAGATCGCGGAGGGACGCCTTGAGGCCCGGCCGTGGACCCCGTACTGCATCCGCCACACTTCGGGCAGGGCATGACAGGGGACAACCTTGCCGGTGCCTGGTGGGACCGGATCGTCGCGGGCTTCAGCCAGGCTCCCCTCCCCCACGTCACGGGCACCGAGCTCGCCGTCGTGATCCTCCTGGCAATCGCGGTGTCCCTTCCGCGTGTCACCTGGCGCTACTTCGGCCTGCTGGCCACCGTGACGCACGAACTCGGCCACGCCTTCACGGCTCTCATGACCGGCCAGCGGCTCGGCGGGATCCGGTTGCGCCTTGACCACTCCGGGACCACCACGACGTACAGCCGGGGCCGGCTGCCGGCTGTCTGGTCCACGTTTTGGGGCTACCCGGTGCCGGCCGTCGTCGGGGCCGCCATGGTCTGGTGCGGTTTCAACGGCTGGGGTCCCGCGGCAATGTCGGTCGGGACCCTGCTGCTGCTGGCCTCGTTGGTGTTCATCCGCAACGGGATGGGACTGCTGATCACGGTGGCCGCGGTGCTGGCCGCCGCGCTCCTCGTGGTGTTCGTACCGCCGGAATTCAACGGCCACGTCATGATCGTGCTCGGACTGGCCCTCCTGGTTGCCGCCGTCCGGGACCTCGGGAAACTGGCGAACGTCCATCTGCGGCGCCGGGACAGGTTGTCGACGTCGGACGCGTACTTGCTGTTCCGCGCCACCTCCGTACCGGCCGTCGTGTGGATCCTGCTGTTCGCCGCCGTCGTGGCGGGCGCCTGGTGGTTCGCCTGGCAGCCGATGGCGCATGTGCTGGCCGCCCTTCTGGGTCACGGCGTTCCCCCGGCATAGGCTGGGTGCATGAGCCAGACATCCACGAGCACGAGTCCCTCCGGCGCGGGCAGCGGCGCCGCCCATACCGATGACGCCGGGTTCAGCACCCTGGGCGCCTACGTCACCGGCGGAGCGGAGTTCACGAGGGACACCAACTACATCGAGGACCGCATCACGCGGGACGGCACGCCGGGCAGCCACGGCGAACCCGGCTGGCCCGTGGAACCGGGGCGCTACCGGCTGGTCGCTGCCCGCGCCTGCCCCTGGGCCAACCGGACGGTGATCGTGCGACGGCTGCTGGGCCTGGAGGACGTGATCTCGCTCGGGCAGCCCGGCCCCACCCACGACGCACGCTCCTGGACCTTCGACCTCGATCCCGGCGGCAAGGACCCCGTCCTGGGCATCGAGAGAATCCAGGACGCCTACTTCCGCCGGTTCCCGGACTATCCGCGCGGCATCACGGTGCCGGCGGTGGTTGATGTCCCCACCGGCCAGGTGGTCACCAACAACTTCCCGCAGATCACCCTGGACTTCTCCACCGAGTGGACCGCTTACCACCGGCCCGGCGCCCCGGAGCTGTACCCCGAACATCTGCGGGAGGAGATCGACGCGGTCAACAAGCGCGTCTTCACCGAGGTCAACAACGGTGTGTACCGGTGCGGTTTCGCCGGCTCCCAGGAAGCGTACGACGCTGCCTACGATCGACTCTGGGCCGCCCTTGACTGGCTGGAAGAGCGGCTCTCCGGGCAGCGGTACCTTGTGGGCGACACCATCACCGAGGCCGATGTCCGCCTCTTCACCACACTGGCCCGCTTCGACGCGGTCTACCACGGCCATTTCAAGTGCAACCGGCAGAAACTGACCGAAATGCCGGTGCTCTGGGCCTACGCGAGGGACCTGTTCCAGACGCCGGGTTTTGGCGACACCACAGATTTCGTGCAGATCAAGCAGCACTATTACCTGGTCCATGAGGACATCAACCCCACCGGGATTGTCCCGAAGGGGCCGGGGCTGGGCAACTGGCTCAGCGAACACGGCCGCGAGGCGCTCGGCGGCCGGCCCTTCGGCGACGGCACGCCGCCGGGCCCGGTCCGCGCGGGCGAAGAAGTCGCACCGGGACACGGCGCGGCCTGAACATTCGTCCACTTGTAGCACCAATGTCCCGCGCCTAGGGTGAGCCGGGATGAGTACTACAAAAGAAGCGACCGACGCCGGACATCCCCCGCCGTTCCTCCGGCTTTGGGGGATGGTAAAGGGCAGTGTGGGGTCGGCTCTCCTGTGGCCCCGGCTGCAGCTTGCCATGAAGGCGGCGTTCGCCGCGGGCCTGGCCTTCTACATTGCCCCCTTTATGCCCGGCTCCGCGGCCGAGTACCCCTACTACGCCCCGCTTGGCGCGTTGGTCGCCATGTACGAGAACGTTTCCGGCTCTGTGCGCCAGGGGGTGCAGACGCTGGTGGGTCTGGCGTTGGGGATCGGCCTGGCCTTCATGCTCTTCAGCTTCGGCGAACCGAGCCCGCTGACAGTCGCAGTCGTGATGGGCCTGGGGGTCATCCTTGGCGGGCTTCCCCGGATCGGCTCCGGCAGCGACTGGATCCCGACCGCGGCGCTGCTGGTCCTGCTGGTGGGCGGCCACGACCCGGACAAGTTCTCGTTCGGTTACCTGGTCCAGATGGGAGCCGGCGTCACCGTGGGCATCATCGTCAACCTCTTACTCTTCCCGCCGCTGCACTTCAAAGCCGCGGCACTGAGCATCGCGGAGTTGCGCCTGGCGCTTGCCCGGCAGTTGCGGGAGATGAGCAAGGCCCTGGGCGAGAACTGGCCGCCGGAACACGAGGACTGGTCGCGCCGGTCCGAGACCCTCGAAGCCTCGGCCCGCTCCGTGCGCCTGGCGGTGGAGAAGGCGGACGCCAGCCGGCGGGCGAACCCCAGGCGGCGGCTCCATCCGCGGGACATCCAGCAGGACTACCGCAACCTGCGGGACCTGGAACGGGTGACGTTCCACGTGCAGGACGTGACCCAGGTGCTCTCTGACGTCATCTGGGCCGAGGACACCCCGTTCGTTGTGCCGGACGAATACTTGGCACAGCTGGCCGAGGCGATGTCGGCGGTTAGTGACGTGCTGACCTCCGTCGAAGAGGAAAGCATGGAACGGCAGCTGGAGCTGGTCGAGGCGGCCGACACCGCCGTCAAGGAACTGACCCGGCGCATCGGTGCTGAGGAGGCCGCCACTGACGCGCCCAGCGCGGTCGAGTCAATTCTGTTGAGCCTGCACCGGATGCTCCGTGTCGTGAAGACGTCGATGGAAAAGGACAGGGGCCAGGATTAACGTACGACGGCGGCGGCCGCCCCTACTCTCTGGGGCCGCCACCGCCGTCACCGCCGTCGTCGACGGGTCAGTGCGACGCGCTACAGGGCCGCCACTGACCCGCTGAAGTGCTTGCGGCCGGAACGCGCGTTCCAGGCGACGTAGTCCGAGCGTCGCCAGCCGCGGTGGTCCTGGCCGGTACTGATATCCAGGGCCACGCGGGCGGGCAGGAAGACGGGAGCCTCGAAGGCGACGTCCCAGCGGAATGCTTCCCCCTTGGCGGCACCCACATCCGCCAGCGCCCTCGAAGCGAGGTACATTCCATGCGCGATCGACCTCCGCAGTCCCAGCGCCTTGGCCGAGAGGACGCTCAAGTGGATCGGGTTGAAATCCCCAGACACTGCGGCGTAGGCCCGTCCTGTATCCACGCCCAGTTGCCAGATCGCCGTCGGGTCCGGCGTCGAGAAGTGCACCGGCGCAGAGGGCGCCGAGGATTTGTCGATTCCGGGCAGGAACACCCCCTTCGCCAGGTACGTCGAGACACCACGCCAGCGGAGGGCATTGTCGCCTGCCCCACGCACCTCGGCCACGAGATCCAGCTGCGTGCCGGCGCGGTGGCAGCGGAGGTTTTCCGCCCAGGCGCTGACGTCCACGGCCTCGGTGAAGAGCACGGGAGCGGTCTGCACCACGTGGTTGCCAAGGTGGATCATGCCAAGCAGGGGCAGCGGGAAGTCATCGCGGTTCATCACGCTCATGGCCAGCGGGAACGCCAGCGTATGGATGAAGCCGGCCGGGAGGGTGTCGCTCGCGGTCTCGCCGACGAGGTGCTGGTACGCCGTGAGGTTTTCCACCCCTGCCCTCACGCCCCGCACCTCATGGCTGCCGTCCGGAAGGGCCGTGCCCGTATGGGTGCCCATTACCCGCCGCCGGGCCGCCGTTGCTGCCGCATTCACGTACAGCTTCGACAACGATGGCATCTCGCCGAGGATGAGTGGTTGGGAGCCGGTCATGCCCCCACCAGGTTCTGCCCGCACACGCGCAGCACGTCGCCGGAGATCCCTCCGGCCGCGTCGCTGGCCAGGAACGCGATGGCCTCGGCCACGTCTCCGGGCTGGCCGCCCTGCTGCAGCGAGTTCAGCCGCCGGGCCACCTCGCGGGTGGCGAACGGGATCCGGGCCGTCATCTCGGTCTCGATGAAACCCGGGGCCACGGCGTTGATGGAGCCCCCGTGCACGGCGATCAGCGGAGCCGTGGAACGGACCATGCCCATGACGCCGCCCTTGGACGCCGCATAGTTGGTCTGGCCGCGGTTGCCGGCGATCCCGCTGGTGGAGGCCACCGACACGATCCGGGGCGAATTCCGGAAATGCTCGGACGCCAGCAGCGCGTCGTTGATGCGCAGCTGGGCCGCAATGTTGACGTTGATGACCGAGTTCCAGCGGCCCTGGTCCATGTTCGCGAGCAGCTTGTCCCGGGTGATGCCGGCGTTGTGGATCACGATGTCGAGCCGGCCGTGCCGCTGGACTGCATGCTCGATGATCCGCTGGCCCGCATCCGCACGGCTGATGTCGAGCTGCAGCGCCGTGCCGCGCACGTCGTTGGCGACCTTGGCGAGGTGGTCCCCGGCTGCCGGGATGTCCACCACCACCAGGGTGGCGCCATCCCGGTGCAGGGTCCGCGCAATCGCCGCGCCGATTCCGCGTGCGGCTCCGGTCACGACGGCGACCTTGCCGGCCAGCGGCTTCTCGACGTCGGCGGGCAGCTGACCGGCGCCGGAACCTACGGTGAGGAACTGCCCGTCCACGAACGCGGAGCGGCCGGAGAGGAAGAACCGCAGCGCGCCCAGGCTGCTGGGGCTCGTGGTGCCCGCGCCGTTCCCGAGGATGATGCCGTTGCCGGTGGCACCGGCGCGGAGTTCCTTGGCGAGCGATCGCAGCAGGCCGTCGACGCCCTGGCGGGCCGCGGCCACCGCGGGATCGGTGGTGTCCGAGGCGGCACGGGAGACGGTGATGACGCGGGAGTTGGGCGCCAGGTCCCGCAGCGACGTGGCGGCCGTGAGGACTGGCTTCTCCAGGTCCTCGGGGCCGGTGAGCCCGTCCAGGACCAGGATGATGGCGCCGAGCCTTTCCTTCGGCACCGCATGCCGCCGGACATCCAGGTTCCAGGACAGGAGGGTGGAGGCCAGGTCCTCGGCGCCGGTTCCGGTGCCCTGGACCAGTACCGGACCGTCAATGAGCGGCTGGCCCGGCTTATGGCGCCGGAGTTCCACGGGCTGCGGCAGGCCGAGTTTCCGCGCGATGTCCTTGCCCAGGCCACGGCTCACCAGCTGGGTGTATTTGTCGGTCATCGGATCCCCCTAGTTCGCTTCAAGAAGAGCAACGACGCCCTGGCCGCCTGCGGCGCAGATCGAAATCAGTCCGCGGGCCGGACGGCCGTCAACGGGGCCCGTGGCGTGCAGCAGCTTCGCGAGGGAGGCGACGATCCGTCCGCCCGTGGCCGCGAAGGGGTGGCCGGCGGCGAGCGAGGAGCCGTTGACGTTGAGCCGGGTCCGGTCGATGCTGCCGAAGGCACCCTCGAGTCCGAGACGGGTGCGGCCGAATTCCTCGTCCTCCCAGGCGGCCAGGGTGCTGAGTACGGTGCCGGCAAAAGCCTCGTGGATCTCGAAGAAGTCGATGTCATCGAGCGTGAGTCCGTTGCGGGCGAGCAGACGCGGCACGGCGAAGGCGGGAGCCATCAGGAGCCCGTCCTTGCCGTGCACAAAGTCCACGGCCGCCGCTTCGCCGTCAACGACGGTGGCCAGCTTGGGCAGATCGTGGGCGTCAGCCCATTCCTCGGAGGCGAGCAGCACGGTGGAGGCGCCGTCGGTGAGGGGGGTGGAGTTCCCGGCGGTCATGGTGGCCGCGGCGCCCAGGTTTTTGCCGAACACCGGTTTGAGCGTGGCCAGCTTCGCAAGGCTGGTGTCGGCGCGCAGGTTGGAGTCCTTCGTGAGGCCGCGGTAGGGAGTGAGCAGGTCGTCGAAGAAGCCCGCGTCGTAAGCGGCGGCAAGGTTCCGGTGGCTGTTGTACGCCAGTTCGTCCTGCGCCTCCCGGGTGATCTTCCACTGGGCGGTGGTGAGCGCCTGGTGCTCGCCCATCGACAACCCGGTGCGCGGTTCGCCGGTGTTCGGGGCATCCGGGGCGAGGTCCCTGGGCCGGAGGCGGCTGAGGACCTGGAGCCGCTGCGGCAGCGTCTTGGCGCGGTTGAGGTCCAGCAGGACTTCACGGAGTCCCTCGCTCACGGCGATCGGTGCATCCGAGGCCGAGTCGACGCCGCCGGCGATTGCGGAGTCGATCTGGCCGAGTTTAATCTTGTTGGCGAGGCCAAGAACCGTTTCCAGCCCGGTCGCGCAGGCCTGCTGCAGGTCATAGGCCGGGGTCTCGGCGGAGAGCGCCGAGCCAAGCACGGCCTCACGCGTGAGGTTGAAATCGCGGGAGTGCTTCAGCACGGCGCCCGCTGCCACTTCGCCGATGCGTTCGTCCTGCAGGCCGAACCGGGCGATCAGGCCGTCCAGGGCCGCAGTGAGCATGTCCTGGTTGGAGGACTTGGTGTAGGCGCCTCCGGTCCGGGCGAAGGGAATCCGGTTGCCACCGACCACCACTGCTTTGCGGAGGCGCGGGGCTGCTGCCGGAGCGGCGGACGGGGTCGAATCCTTGAGCCCGGGTGCGGACTCTCCGTGGACGGACATGGCTGTCTCCTTCAGATCAAAGCGGGTTACCGATACCCAGCGTACCTGATACGCTGGGTATCGTGAATAACCACGCTGAGCTTCCCAACTCCGGCGCTGCCGATAGCAGCCCGTCAGCCGTGGACGGCCGCGCCTCCCGCTGGCAGTCGCACCGCGAGGAGCGGCGTCGGGAACTGATCAAGTCCGCCCGCAGGGCCGTCCATGCGCTCGGCAGCGATGCCTCCATGGAGGAGATTGCCGCCGCGGCCGGCACCTCGAAGTCGGTGTTCTACCGCTATTTCGGGGACAAGGCCGGGCTCCAGCAGGCGGTGGGCGAAGTGGTGCTGAGCCAGATGCAGCGGCGCATCCAGGAGGCAGCCCAGAGCGCCCCGACGCCCCGCCAAGGACTGTTCGCCATGGTCTCCGCGTACCTGCAGATGGCCGAAACCAGCCCCAACGTCTATGCCTTCGTGACCCGCTACGCGCCCGGCGAAGCGGGCACCGCGAACGGGTCGATCGCAACGGCCGGGGCACTGGGGCACTTTTTCGCCGCCATCAGCGACATGATCGCCCGGCCCATGCGCAGCCACCTGGCCCCCTCCGCCGGACGGGAAGCCGTGATCGGCTACTGGCCCAATGCCGCGATCGGGCTGGTCCGGAACGCCGGCGAACAATGGCTGGCCAGCCCGGCGTCCCCCGGCAAACCCGATCAAGAGGCGATGGCTCGCCAGATTACCGACTGGTTGTGCCTCGGGCTCGCACCCGAGCTCCGGAACATCGAACCCAAGACTTCAGACCCGACCTCGTCGGAGCCACCACTGTCAGAACCAAAGAAGGAATCGACATGACTGAACTAGCGGACCGCACCACCGGAATCCCCGCCGGCAACGCCAGCCGGACCAGCCCGGCCCCGTCCCCGCAGGCAGCCACACCGGCCGCGGCGGCAGGAACCGCGGCCGTCGACGTTGCGGCCCTTGGCGAGCTGCTGCTGGGAAAGTGGGCCGACACCCGGCTGAAGTCCAGGGCCCTGGCCGGCCGTCCGGAACTGTACAAGACCGAGGGCCTGACCCACACCGAACACCGCAAGCGCGCCTTCGGCCAGCTCCGGATCCTGGTAGACAACGGCGCCGTGCACCGCGCCTTCCCGACGTCCGTGGGCGGCGCGGATGATCACGGCGGCAACGTGGCCGGTTTCCAGGAACTCGTTATCGCCGACCCCTCGCTGCAGATCAAGGCCGGCGTCCAGTGGGGACTGTTCGGCTCCGCCGTGAACCACCTGGGCACCGCGGAACACCACGAGAAGTGGCTGCCCGGCATTATGAGCCTGGACATCCCGGGCTGCTTCGCCATGACCGAAACGGGGCACGGCTCGGACGTGGCCAGCATTGCCACCACGGCCACCTACGACCCCGCAAGCGGGGAATTTGTGGTGCACACACCCTTCCGGGCCGCCTGGAAGGACTACATCGGCAACGCCGCCGCCGACGGCCTGGCCGCCGTCGTGTTCGCCCAGCTGGTGACCAAGGGCGTCAACCACGGCGTCCATGCGTTCTATATGGACCTCCGGGATCCCGGGACCAAGGAGTTCCTGCCGGGCATCGGCGGCGAGGATGACGGCGTCAAGGGCGGCCTGAACGGCATCGACAACGGCCGGCTGCACTTCACCCGGGTCCGGATCCCGCGCACCAACCTGCTGAACCGCTACGGGAACGTGGCTGCTGACGGCAGCTACAGCTCCCCCATCCCCAGCCCGGGCCGCCGCTTCTTCACCATGCTCGGAACCCTGGTCCAGGGCCGGGTCTCCCTCGACGGCGCCGCCGTGACGGCCTCGAAACTGGCCCTGAAAACGGCCATCCAGTACGCCACGGAACGCCGGCAGTTCAACGCCTCCTCGCAGACCGATGAGGAAGTGCTGCTGGACTACCAGCGGCACCAGCGCAGGCTGTTCACCCGGCTCGCCACGACGTACGCCGCGAGCTTCGCCAGCGAGCAGCTGCTGCAGAAGTTCGACGACGTCTTCTCCGGCCGCAGCGACACCGACGAGGACCGCCAGGACCTCGAGACCCTCGCCGCGGCCCTCAAACCGCTCAGCACCTGGCACGCCCTGGACACTCTGCAGGAATGCCGCGAAGCCTGCGGCGGCGCCGGCTTCCTGATCGAGAACCGGTTTGCCTCGCTGCGCGCCGACCTCGACGTCTACGCCACCTTCGAAGGCGACAATACGGTCCTGCTGCAGCTGGTCGCCAAGCGCCTGCTGGCCGACTACGCCAAGGAATTCCGTTCCGTGAACTTCGGTGTGCTGGCCCGCTATGTCGTGGGCCAGGCCACCGGTGTCGCGATCCACCGCACCGGCCTGCGCGGCGTCGCCCAGTTCGTTGCCGACTCCGGGTCAGTGCAGAAAGC
This sequence comes from Arthrobacter sp. UYCu712, assembly GCF_040547005.1. Lineage (NCBI taxonomy): Bacteria > Bacillati > Actinomycetota > Actinomycetes > Micrococcales > Micrococcaceae > Arthrobacter > Arthrobacter sp. UYCu712. The sequence goes on along the minus strand of NZ_JBEPOZ010000004.1, from coordinate 228,807 downwards.
GGCCCTGGCGATCAAGGACGAATCCAGCCAGCGGACCCTGCTGACGGACCGCGTCCAGACCATGGTCGCCGAGGTCGCCGCCGCCCTGAAGGGTGCCAACAAGCTGCCCCAGCACCAGGGTGCCGCGCTGTTCAACAGCCACCAGAACGAACTCATCGAAGCAGCGCAGGCGCATGCCGAACTGCTGCAGTGGGAGGCCTTCACCGAAGCCCTTGGCAAGGTCACGGACCCGGGCACCAAAGTGGTCCTCACGTGGCTAAGGGACCTCTTCGGCCTGTCCCTGATCGAGAAGAACCTGTCCTGGTACCTCATGAACGGCCGGCTCTCCATGCAGCGCGGGCGCACCGTGGGTGAATACATCAACCGGCTCCTGGTGAAAATCCGCCCGCACGCCCTGGATCTGGTCGACGCCTTCGGCTTCGGCCCCGAGCACCTCCGGGCCGAAATCGCCACCGGCGCGGAGAAGCTCCGCCAGGATGAGGCCCGGGCCTACTTCCGCCGGCAGCGCGCCAGCGGCCAGGCACCCGTGGACGAGAAGATCCTGCTGGCCCGCACTGCCCGCGACAATAAGGCGTCCCGGGGCTGACGGGCCTGCCGCCCAACAACCGCCCGAACGACGACGGCGCCGCCCCTGAGCCGGGGCGGCGCCGTCGTCGTCTGCTGTAGAAGGGGACGTCAGGAACCCTGCGGGAGCACCGAGCGGTACACCTCGAGGGTGGTCTCGGTAATGGATTCCCAGGAGAAATGCTCCTCCGCGCGGCGCCGGCCGGCCACGCCCATGGCACGCGCCCGCTCGGGATCGGTCACGACCTCGGTGAGCGCGGCGGCAAATTCGGTGACGAATTTCTCCGGGTCCAGCGGGATGCCCGTGCCGTCCGTGACCTGCTCGATGGGGACCAGCAGCCCGGTCTCGCCGTGCTGGACCACTTCGGGGATGCCGCCGGTGGCGCTGGCCACGACGGCGGCGCCACAGGCCATTGCCTCCAGGTTCACGATGCCCAGCGGCTCGTAAATGGACGGGCACGCGAACGCGGTCGCGTGGCTGAGCACCTGGATCACCTCGTTGCGCGGCAGCATCCGCTCAATGAGGATGACGCCGCTGCGCTGGCTCTGCAGTTCCTCGATCAGGCGGGCCGTTTCGGCAGCAAGCTCGGGGGTGTCCGCCGCACCCAGGCAAAGGACCAGCTGGACGTCGGCCGGCAGCTTCGCGGCGGCCCGCAGCAGGTACGGGACGCCCTTCTGCCGGGTGTTCCGGCCCACGAAGACCACGCTCGGGCGCTCCGGATCGATGCCAAGGCCGCGGATGATGTCGTCACCCTCGTCCCGGTTCCACTGGCTCACGTCGATGCCGTTGTGGACCACCTTGACCTTGCCCGGGTCGACGTCAGGGTAGCTGCGCAGGATGTCCTGACGCATGCCCTCCGACACGGCGATGATCGCGGCGGCGGACTCGTAGGCGGTTTTTTCCACCCAGGAGGACACGGCGTAGCCGCCACCGAGCTGTTCGGCCTTCCATGGTCGCAGCGGCTCCAGGCTGTGCGCGCTGAGCACATGGGGGATCCCGTGCAGCAGCGAGGCGATATGCCCGGCCATGTTGGCGTACCAGGTATGCGAGTGCACAAGGTCCGCCCCGGCGATGTCCGGGACGATCCGGACATCCACGCCCAGGGTCTGCATGGCGGCGTTCACCCCGCCCAGGTCCTCGGGCACCGCGTAGGACGTGACGGTCGCTCCGTGGTAGTCGGGTTCACGCGGCGCACCGAAGGCCCGAACCTGCAGCTCCACGTGTTTGGCCAGCACCCGGCTGAGCTCGGCCACATGGACTCCGGCGCCGCCATAGATTTCGGGCGGGAATTCTTTAGTCACAATGTCTATTCGCACAAAATCCAAGGTAGTCGTTACGGTGGAACTGATCTAGTGTGAAGACGTCCGGGCGTGCCGGATATTTTTGGGGAGAAACAAGGGCGTTCAGGAGCGATCACTATGCCGCATCAAAAGAAGGTCTTGGCAATTGTCCTCGCAGGTGGCGAGGGGAACCGGCTCATGCCGTTGACGGCGGACCGGGCCAAGCCCGCTGTCCCGTTTGCGGGCAGCTACCGGCTCATCGACTTTGCTTTATCGAACCTGGTCAATTCCCGATACCTGCAGATCGTCGTCCTGACGCAATACAAGTCCCACAGCCTCGACCGGCACATCTCCGAAACCTGGCGGATGTCCACCCAGCTGGGCAACTACGTCGCCTCCGTCCCGGCACAGCAGCGCGTGGGCAAGAGCTGGTTCCTCGGCAGCGCCAACGCCATCTACCAGTCGCTCAACCTGATCCATGACGCCAACCCGGACATCGTGGTGGTGGTCGGCGCGGACCACGTTTACCGCATGGACTTCGCCCAGATGGTGGCCCAGCATGTCGCCAGCGGCGCCAAGGCCAGCGTCGCCGCCGTCCGCCAGCCGCTGAGCATGGCCGACCAGTTCGGCGTCATCGAAGTCGACCGGGACGATCCAACAAAGATCGCCGCGTTCGTCGAGAAGCCGTCCTCCACGCCCGGCCTGGCTGCCGACCCCACCCAGTTCCTGGCCTCCATGGGAAACTACGTCTTCGACGCCGACGCCCTCGTCGAGGCACTGCACGTCGACGCCGAACGCCTCGACACCAAGCACGATATGGGCGGGGACATCATCCCCTACTTCGTCAACAAGGGTGAGGCCGGGGTCTACGATTTCACCCTCAACGACATTCCGGGATCCACCGAACGCGACCGCACCTACTGGCGCGACGTCGGGACCATCGATTCGTTCTACGACGCCCACATGGACCTCATCTCGCCTGTACCGGTGTTCAATCTTTACAACTCGGAATGGCCGATCTACACGCGGCAGAGCATTTCACCTCCCGCAAAGTTCGTCCGCGGCCAGGGCAACACAGTCGGCTCGGCGCTGGATTCGATCGTCGCGAGCGGGACAGTGATCTCCGGCGGCATCGTGGAGGGCTCGGTACTCTCCAATGACGTCTATATCGGTACATCCAGCCGCGTGCTCGATTCCGTGCTGATGGACAAGGTTGAAATCGGTGCCGGTGCCGTCGTCAAGCGCGCAATCATCGACAAAAACGTCAAGGTGCCGGCAGGCGCCGCGATCGGCCTCGATGCTGACCTTGACCGGGCCCGCGGCTTCAAGGTCACGGACTCAGGCATCACGGTGCTGTCCAAGGGAGCGCAAGTCCCTGAGCCCGGCGACGCGGAGCGCGCCTTGTCGGCCGCCAACCTGATCCTCGTACCGGATGCGGTCAAGGCCGCCACGGAGAAGTGGACCGAGCTGCGGGAATCGGTGGACAAGGTCGTCGCCGTCCAGGCCGCCGCCGTCGGCGTCAACACGCCCGGCTCGGGGTCAGCCGAGCCGTAACGCCCCGGGAGGCCGGTACCGCCGGTGGCGGCGGGCCGGGCTCCCCGCAGGCTGTAAAATTGGGGCAATGAGCTCCATCGATCTGACTCCTGAGGAAATCCAGGCCTGCCTCAAGGTCTTGAACAGCATCCATATCTACGACGAGGAGCACCCGGACTACGTGTCCGTGCGCCGCGCCACCGGCAAGATGTTCAAGGCCGTCAAGCGGCACCGCCGGGTCGCCAAACGGGACCTGATCGCCGACGCCGACCGCGCGGTCATCGCCCAGACCGCGACGGCGGCCCCGGACCGGATCGACGACGAAACGCGAGGCAACAAGCTCGCGCCGTCCGCGACGGGAGAGATCGCCGGGCACCTGATCAAGTCACGTCCCTGCTACATCTGCAAGCAGCATTTCACCCAGGTCGATGCCTTCTACCATCAGCTTTGTCCCGAGTGCGCCGAGTTCAGCCACAGCAAGCGGGATGCCCGCACGGACCTCACCGGACGCCGTGCGCTCCTCACCGGCGGCCGGGCGAAGATCGGCATGTACATCGCGCTCCGGCTGCTGCGCGACGGCGCACACACCACCATTACCACCCGTTTCCCCAAGGACGCTGCCCGCCGTTTCGCCGCCATGGAGGACAGCGGCGACTGGCTGCACCGGCTCCGGATCGTCGGGATCGACCTCCGCGATCCGTCCCAGGTGATGGCTTTGACGGATTCGCTGGATGCTGCCGGGCCGCTCGACATCATCATCAACAACGCGGCCCAGACCGTGCGCCGCTCCGGCAACGCCTACAAGCCCCTGGTCGACGCCGAGGACGAGCCGCTGCCCGCTGCCCTGCAGGCCGCCAACGGCGGACCCGAGCTCGTCACCTTCGGCCACGCACACGACAAGCACCCGCTGGCGCTGGCGAGCACCGTGCTGGAGCACCCTGTGCTCGCCGGTGACGCCATCACCTCGCTGGCTTTGTCGACCGGTTCGGCCTCGCTGGAGCGCATCTCGGCGGGCACCGCGATCGACGCGGGCGGGCTGGTTCCGGACCTGGCCGCCATGAACAGCTGGACCCAGGTGGTGGACGAGGTGGACCCGCTCGAAATGCTTGAAGTGCAGCTCTGCAACGTCACGGCGCCGTTCCTGCTGGTCAGCCGGTTGCGCGGGGCCATGAAACGGTCCACCGCGAAGCGCAAGTACATCGTGAACGTCAGCGCGATGGAGGGCCAGTTCTCCCGTGCCTACAAAGGCCCCGGACACCCGCACACCAACATGGCCAAGGCCGCGCTGAACATGATGACGCGGACCAGCGCCCAGGAAATGCTGGACGCGGACGGCATCCTGATGACCGCCGTCGACACCGGCTGGATCACCGACGAACGCCCGCACTTCACCAAGGTCCGGCTGATGGAGGAAGGTTTCCACGCCCCCCTGGACCTCGTCGACGGCGCCGCCCGGGTGTACGATCCGATCGTCATGGGCGAGTCCGGCGAGGACCAGTTCGGGGTTTTCCTCAAGGATTACAAGCCCAGCCCCTGGTAACCGCTCCCCCGGGGGGCTGCCGGGCCGGACCCCGATGCCGCACGCGCTCCGCGGGCCTTATGGCCCTGCCGGGCCGGCCGCCCAGTCCGTAGCGTGGGCGGCTATGAACATGAGCCAAACGCCGCCTGAGGGCCAGCTGTCCATCGACCAATGCTGGGCCCTGCTGGGCACCGAGGTCCTGGGACGGATCGCCTTGATCGTGGATGGCCATCCGGAGATCTTTCCGGTCAACTTTGTCCTGGACCGCCGGGCAATTGTGTTCCGCACCGGTGGCGGCACCAAGCTCTGGGGTGCCATGACCGCCAAACCCGCAGCCTTCGAAATCGACGGCTACGACGTTCACGAGGAAACTGCCTGGAGCGTCATGGCGCGCGGCGAGATCGAACTGATCGAAAGCGAGGAACACCAACGCACCGTCGATGCCCTGCTGCTTGAGCCGTGGCAACCGGGCGACAAAAACCACTACGTCCGGCTCGCACCAAAGGCATTGACCGGCCGGCGTTTCAAGGTCAGCCAGCCCGACCTTTGGACCACGCGTCCCGCCGATCCGCGCCGGGCCTCCTTCGAGTAGCGGCCCGGGGCTGACTTTCCTTATTTGGTGTTGCGCGAGTGGACCACGAGCACCGGGCAATGGGCGTGCGCCACCAGGGCAGAACTCACCGAGCCCAGCAGCAGACCGCCGAATCCCCCATGCCCGCGGCGGCCAAGCACCAGCAAGTCGGCGGAACCGCTGAGGTCAATCAGGGTGCGCCGCGGATGCCCCTGCACCAGACGTGTTTCCACATTGGCCGGAGTCTCGGGGCCAAAGGCCTTTTCGACGGCCTCCTGCAGGATCTCCTTGGCGCGGACGTCGAAGTCGTTGATCCCCATCGCGACGTATCCGTCGTAGACCGCCGGGATGTCCCAGCAGGCCAGCGCCACCACCTTGGCCGACAGCGGGCCAGCAAGGCCCTGTGCGTGGCGGAGCGCCTCTATGGATGCGTCAGAGCCGTCGACTCCGACCACGATGGTCTTGACGTCCCAGGTGTCGCCCACGGCGGATCCCTTCGTTGCGGTGGCATCTCCTGGCCCCAGCATCCCGCCGATGCCCCGAGGCGCCCAGTGCCAAAAGTCACGGGCAAATTTTCGGCGTCGGGCGGCCCGGATCCGCGGACCGGCCTCCCGGTGGGTCAAACGGCCCTTGCCCGGGACCGGTGGGCTGGACAACAATTGCAGAGTCCGCCGACCGAAAGCGTCCCCGGGCTGTGACAATGAAGTCAGTGACACTTAGGACGGCGCCAACGCCCTCGACAGGCTAAGGGCAACAGCATGCACAGTCCGCAGACACGATCGGCACCCCAGGTTGGGGACCAACGCATCACACGAGGCAGCGCCAGCGGCCGGACGGGAGAATCATGATTGCCTGGGCAGATGCAGGTCTCACTGCGCACGAGGGCCACCCGGCCGTCAACCGCGTCTTCATCCTCGATGACCACGAACTCGTCAGACGAGGGCTGCAGGAACTCCTGGAGGGCGAGGGCTTCGTCGTCGTGGGCAGTTCCGGGTCCGCTGTGGAGGCGACCCGCCGCATCCCGGCCCTGCATCCGGACGTCTGTGTTTTGGACGCCCGCCTGCCGGACGGGACGGGCATTGAAGTCTGCCGCGACGTCCGTTCCGTGGACCCCTCGCTCAACTGCATCATCCTCACGAGCTACGACGACGAACAGGCCCTGCGGGGCGCGGTGCTGGCCGGTGCCAGCGGCTACGTGCTCAAGGAAATCGGCGGCGTGGACCTGATCGGTGCGCTGAGGCGGGCGGCCCGCGGAGAGTCACTGTTCGAAGACGGCGTCGCGTCTGGCATCGTCGACAGCCTGGTCGAAGCCGAAGAGGTGGACCCCCGGACCTCGTCCCTGACACCGCAGGAGCGCCGCGTGCTTGAACTTGTCGGCGGCGGACTCACCAACCGGCAGATAGCAGCCGAAATGTTCCTCGCGGAGAAGACGGTCAAGAACTATGTCTCCTCGCTGCTGGCCAAGCTTGGCTTTGAGCGGCGCACCCAGGCCGCCGTTTTCATCGCGAGTCCGGCCCCTGCCGCACCGGCCGCGGGCCATGCCGCCGTCGACGGGAGCCGTCCGCACAGCGTCCACTAGTGCCGCGACCCGCTGGGACCACAGGGAGCTAGAGCGGCACCGACCACTCGAGGCTGGTGCCGGCGTCGAGGGCGCTGCTGATGATGCACTCGCCGTCGAGCATCCGCGCACGGTCCTCGAGGTTGGCCAGTCCGTTGCGCTTGGAAGGATCGGTAAAGCCCGAGCCGTTATCCGTGATGACCACAGTCACGCGGCCTTTGATCACGGCAACGGACACGGATATCGCGTCGGCGCCGGAGTGCCGGATGGCGTTGCTGAGTCCTTCGGACACAACGGCGACCACGTTGTCCGCCCTGTCGGGCGTGACGGCGTCGATCGGGCCGGTGATGGTCAGCCGCGGCGTAAAGGCCATGGACTTGGCCGAGCTCCGCGCCACCCGGCGGATCCTTCCACTGAGGAGTTCGGTTTCGGCGCTGTTGCTCTTGAGCGAGTAGATGGTGTCGCGCAGGCTGCGGATTGCCTCGTCGAGCTCGCCGGTGATGGCGCGGATCCGTTCCGTCGCCTGGTCGTCCTTGGTGAAGCGGGTCAGGCTCTGTACACTCAACCCGGCCGCGAACATCCGCTGGATGACGAGGTCATGCAGGTCGCGGGCGATCCGGTCCCGGTCCGTGAACACCAGCAATTCCTCGCGGAGCCGGTGCACGCGGGCCAGTTCCAGCGCGAGGGCCACGTGCGAGCCGAAGACGGCGCCCATTTCAATGTCCGTGCGGGTGAAGTGCAGCGAGCCGGGGTCGCGGACCAGCAGCAGGAGGCCGTGGTGCGCGCCCTGAGTGCTCAGCGCCACCGCGAGCAGCGGACCGGAGATCCCGCCGTCGACCTCCGCGAAGAGGACGGACGCGTCGTCCAGCAGCACCGGGTCGCCGCCCTCGAGGACTCCCTGAAGCACAGGCGATTCCAACGCCAGGGACCGGCCCGAGAACACGGGACCGAGGTCCCCGGCGGCACCGGCAACGATGTAGCCGGGACCGTTCGCCGCCGGAGCCACCAGCAGGGCAAGCTGCGACTGGGACTCCTGCAGGGCCCGGCCGGCGATGGGATCCAGCCCGCCGGAGGTGTAGTCGCGGTCGCTGCTGAGCATCAGCCCGGAGACGTCCATACAGGCCTCCAGCCAGCGGGCACGGCGCCGCGCGTCGTCATACAGGCGCGCGTTCTCGATCGCCACGCCGGCCGCGGCGGCAAGGGCAACGGCGAGGCCTTCGTCTTCGTCGGTGAAGTCGCTGCCGTCTTCCTTCTCGGTCAGGTAGAGGTTGCCGAAGACGACTTCCCGGACCCGCACCGGGACGCCGAGGAATGATTGCATCGGCGGGTGGTGCGCGGGGAAGCCGAAGGACTCCGGGTGCTTGCGCAGGTCCTTGAGCCGCAGCGGCCGGGGGTCCGTGATGAGCAGCCCCAGGACACCATGGCCGGTGGGCAGCGGGCCGATCCTGTGAGCCAGTTCACCGTCGATGCCGACGGTGATGAAATGGCTCAGCGCCTGGTCATCGCCAATGACGCCCAGGGCGCCGTAGCGTGCGCGCAGCAGCCGGCAAGCTGATTCAACGACTCGTTCCAGGACGGCATCCAAACTCAGGTCTTCGGCCACAGCCACGACGGCTTCCAGGAGGCCGGCCATACGCTCCTGGGACTGCAGCAACTCCTCCGCCCGGGAGACGAACCCTTTCAGCGCGTCATCGGTCCTGGGCTGAGGCTCGACGGCGGCTTGGTCCGGACTTATACCCATGGAATGCATATTGTTGGCCCCAATTCACTACAACGCACGTCAACGCTGACGACGTTTGATGTCAGAATACCCGTCCGGATACCTAAAGTCCTTAGAAGTCGGCCCGCAACGGCGCCTGTGTGACCTTGTGCCCTAGCTTCCGTCGCTGTTCCGGCATAGCCTCGGCGCCATGAGCACCGATCCTAAGCCGGGCGCCGGGCAACCACCGGCCGTTGAAGACCTCGATCATCACGAATGCTGGCGGCTGTTGCGCGGCGTGTCCGTGGGCAGGCTGGCGGTCTGGGTGGACGACCATCCGGACATCTTTCCGATCAACTACACGGTGGACCACGGAACGCTCGTGTTCCGGACGGGTGACGGCACCAAGCTTCAGGCGGCCACCGGAGACACCCCGGTGGCTGTCGAAGCGGACGGCGTGGACGCGGACACCGGCATCGCGTGGAGCGTTGTCATCAAGGGCCAGGCTGCCCCGGTCCGCAACCAGCAGGAGGTGCTGGAAACGGTCGGCTTGCAGCTGTTCCCCTGGCAGCCCGGCCGGAAGGAGCACTTTGTGCGGATCACCCCGGACACCGTCACCGGCCGGCGCTTCAAGGTGGCCCCGCCGCTGACCTGGTGGACGCCGCTGGACGGCACTACCCCGTCCGCGCCCGAATAGGCCCTTAAACACCGGTTGCGCTATCAGTTGGGGCTGCTCTGAGGCCTTCAGAGCAGCCCCAACTGATAGCGCAACATGGAGCGGCGGGCTAGGCGAGGCGGGTGATCTCGACAGTGACGCTCAGGGCTGAGCCGCCGCCGCCGGAGAGGATTCCCTTGAGGGGCGGCACGTCGCGGTAGTCCCGCCCGCGTGCCACGGTGACGTGGAAGTCACCGGCCGGCTTGTGGTTGGTGGGGTCCCAGCTCCGCCATTCGCCGTCCCACCATTCAAGCCACGCGTGCGACTGCCCGGCCACGGTTTCGCCGAGTGCCGCCGTGGACCGCGGGTGCAGGTAGCCGGAGACGTACCGGGCCGGGATCCCGCAGCTGCGCAACGAACCGATCGCGAGGTGGGCGAGGTCCTGGCAGACGCCCTGCCGCTGCGTCCAGGCTTCCTCGGCGTTGGTGGTGACGCCGGTGGAGCCCAACATGTAGGTCATCTCACCGCGCATCCACTCGAAGACGGCGAGGGCAGCCTCATGCGGATTGCGTCCCTCGACGACGCCCGGAATGATGCCGAGCACCTCGGTGCCCGGGCCGGTGAGCTGGGACTGCGGGATCCAGTCGCTGAACTGGTTCTGCGTTTCCGGCGTGGCCAGCGTGTCCCAGCCGACGATGTCCGCCTCGGACGGGATTTTTTCCACCCGGTGCACCTCGACGGTGGTGGTGGACAGCACTTCGAGGTGCTCGTGCGGCATCTGCATGTCAAAGGCCGTCACGCGGGTGCCCCAGAAGTCGCGGTAGCTGCTCAGTGCGGCCTGCGACGGCGAGACCTTCATCGAGGACTCCAACACCACCTGCTGGGGGTCCGTCAGCGGGGTCATGCGGGCCTCGTTGTAGGAGAGCGTGACGCGCTTGTTGTACTTGTACGCGGTCTTGTGGATGATGCTCAGCCGGGTCATGAAACTTCTCCCACCCAGGCCAGTTCGTCTGCCTGATTGAAGTACTTACGGGAAATGGCGTCGGAGGCCTGCGAAACGGCCTTCTGCACCCGTTCCATGTGCTCCGGCAGTTCCGACATCAGGTCATCCGTGCGGTGGAACTCGAGGAAGGTGCGGGCCTGGCCCACAATCCGCCGGGCGTCGTTGATGAAGCCAACGCGCTGGGCCGAGGGGTCGAGCTTGGCCAGGCACTCGTCCGCGTCGCTCAGGGCGTAGACGATGGAGCGCGGGAACAGCCGGTCCAGGAGCAGGAACTCGGCTGCGTGCTGGTCGCCGAAGGCAGCGCGCCGGGTCCGCAGGAAGGACTCGTAGGCCCCGGCGCAGCGGAGCATGTTCACCCACGACATCCCGGCCGAGAGGACATCGCGGGTGGAGAGCATCCGCGCCGTCATGTCGGCGCGTTCGAGGGAGCGACCCAGGACCAGGAACTGCCAGCTTTCGTCGTGGCTGACGGTGGTGTCCGCGAGGCCGCTGACCATGGCCGTGCGCTCGAGCACCCAGTTGCAGAAGCGGTAGGTGCCCACCACGTCCTTGCGGTGCTGGTTGAGCCCGTAGTACGTGGTGTTCAGGCTCTCCCAGAGCCCGGACGACACGGTTTCCCGGGCGCGGCGGGCGTTCTCCCGCGCCGCGCCGAGGGAGCCGGCGATGGACGTGGCACTCTGCTTGTCGTAGGCCAGGGCATTGAGCAGTTCGGGGAGGCCGAAGTCCTCGCTCTGCGCCCGGGCGCCCATGACGGCGAGGAGTTCCTGCGCCACGCTGCGCTGTTCCTCCATCGGCAGATGATTCAGCCGCTCGAGGTGGACATCGAGGATTCGGGCGGTGCCGTCGGCCCGCTCCACATAGCGGCCGATCCAAAAAAGTGACTCGGCAATACGGCTAAGCATTCGCGGTTACCTCCTGCGCGTCAGAGATCTGCTGTTGTTGCTGCTCTTTCTGGCTGTCGCGCCAGTTGCTCTCGACGGGCCAGACCGAAACCCGTTCGCGGACCGCGATGGGCGGGCGCGGCAGGGTCTCCACCGGCACCTCCGGGGAATCAGCGAGCACCCAGGTGTCCTTGGAGCCGCCGCCCTGGCTCGAGTTCACGATCAGGGAGCCTTCTTTCAGCGCCACGCGGGTCAGCCCGCCGGGCAGGACCCAGACGTCGTCGCCGTCGTTCACGGCGAAGGGACGCAGGTCCACATGGCGGGGGCCGAACTTGTCGCCGCTGAGCGTGGGGACGGTGGAGAGCTGCAGCACGGGTTGGGCGATCCAGCCGCGGGGGTCGGCGATGACGCGTTTCCGCAGGGCCTCCAGCTCGTCCTTGGACGCGTCCGGCCCGATCACGAGGCCCTTGCCGCCGGAACCGTCGACGGGCTTGACCACGAGCTCGGCCAGGCGGTCCAGGACTTCCTCGCGGGCGTCCTTTTCTTCCAGCCGGAAGGTGTCCACGTTGGCGATCACGGGCTCTTCGTTCAGGTAGTAACGGATCAGGTCCGGCACGTAGCTGTAAACGAGCTTGTCGTCGGCAACACCGTTGCCCACGGCATTGGCGATCGTGACGCCGCCGGCGCGGGCCGCGTTCACCAGCCCCGGGCAGCCCAGCATGGAGTCGGCGCGGAACTGCAACGGGTCCAGGTACTCATCGTCGATTCGTTTGTAGATGACATCGACGCGCTGCTCGCCCGCCGTGGTCCGCATGTAAACCCGGTTGCCGCGGCAGATGAGGTCCCGGCCCTCGACCAGTTCGACGCCCATCAGCCCCGCGAGCAGGGTGTGCTCGAAGTAGGCGCTGTTGAACACGCCGGGGGTCAGGACCACCACGGTGGGATCGTCGACGCCGGACGGCGCGGTTTTCCGCAGGGCTGACAGCAGCCGGCGGGGGTACTCCTCCACCGGCCTGATCAGTTGCTGGCCGAACGCTTCGGGAAGGCCCTTGGCCATCGCACGGCGGTTCTCCAGGACGTAGCTGACGCCGGAGGGCACCCGCACGTTGTCCTCCAGGACGCGGAACGTGCCCGCGGCATCGCGGACGACGTCGATGCCGGAAATGTGGACGCGGACGCCGCCGGCCGGTTCGAAGCCGTGCACCTGGCGGTGGAAGTGGGCGCTCGTGGTGACGAGCTGGCGCGGGATGACGCCGTCCGTGACCACGGTCATCTTGTCGTAGACGTCGTTGAGGAAGGCTTCGAGGGCCCGGACCCGCTGGGCCACGCCCTTCTCCAGTATGGTCCACTCATCGGCCGGGATCACCCGGGGCACGATGTCCAGCGGGAAGGGCCGCTCCTCGCCCGCGAAGTCGAACGTGACGCCCCTGTCGAGGAAGGTGCGGGCCATGGAGTCGGCGCGGGCAGTCACGTCGGCCAGCGAGAGCTCCCGAAGGGCCCCGGCAACCTGCCCGTAGGACTCCCTGGCCAGTTGGCCGGGGGTAAACATCTCGTCGTAAGCGCCGGTGCGGGCGGCGGCCTCGGAGTAATCCTGGAAAAGGTCAGACATGGTCACTAGCCAACCACCTTTTCGTTACGAAATCATTTCGGCTGCGCCGCGGCGCCGCGACGTGTTCGGCTGCCCGGCCCGGGGACAGACGGGGCGCCTGCCCCACGGTTGCCGGGCCCGGCCGTGGCGGTTGCGCAAATCCGGGCTGTGTACGGCAATGTTGGGGGCGTGCCAGAGTTCAGCCCCACGTCCCCGCCAGCGCAGCCCCCGCCAGCGCAGCCCCCGTCGGGGCAGCCCCGAACCACGCTTCAGGCCGTGGCGCCCGGCCTGCTGGCAGCCGCGGCCGCCGTCGGGCTTGCCCTTGCGATCCACACCCTGGTCCCGGTGCTGCCCGCGATGACCCTGGCCGTGGTGCTGGGACTCCTGTCCGCAAACCTGCCCGGGGTGTCCGGCTGGATCGGCGGACGGGCGCGGCCGGGGCTGGACTTCGCGGGCAAACACCTCATGCGCAGCGGGATCGTGGTCCTGGGCCTGAAGGTCAGCCTCGTGGACGTCCTCGGCCTGGGCGGCCCCGCCCTGCTCCTGATCACCGGTGTGGTGCTGGCCGCCTTCGCGGGAACCTACGGCATCAGCCGGCTCTTCCGGCTGCCGCCCCCGGTGTCGCTGCTGATCGCCACCGGCTTTTCCATCTGCGGTGCCTCGGCCATCGGCGCCATGGCGGCGGTACGCCGGATCCGCCAGCAGGACACCGTGCTGCCGATCGCGCTCGTGACGTTGTGCGGCACCCTGGCCATCGGCGTTCTGCCGCTGCTGACGCAGCCGCTGGGACTGGGTCCGGAAGTGTTCGGGGCGTGGGCGGGGGCGTCGGTGCACGACGTCGGCCAAGTGGTCGCGACTGCGCAGACGGCCGGGGCCTCGGCGCTTGCGGTCGCCGTCGTCGTCAAGCTCACCCGGGTGGTCCTGCTGGCGCCGATGGTGGCCGCCGCGGGACTGCACCACCGCAACGGCGCCGGGGCAGGCGGCGACGACGGAAGGCCCCCGATCGTCCCGCTGTTCGTCGTCGGCTTCCTGGCCCTGGCCGCCCTGCGCTCCACCGGCTGGCTGCCCCCGGCCGTGCTGGAGGCGGCCGCCGTCCTCCAGGACCTGCTGCTGGGCATGGCCCTCTACGGTCTCGGCTCGGCCGTCCGGGTCGCCCAGCTGCTTCATACCGGGGCCCGGCCGCTCCTGGCCGCCCTCGCTTCCTGGCTTTTGATTGGAGTGCTGGGGCTGGGCGCCGCCGTCATCATGATTAGATAGCTGGGTGTCGAACCAGAACCTGCTCCGCGATGAGGCGGCAACGCGCTCAGCCCTGATCACCACGCACAGCTATGACGTCTCCCTGGACGTGCGGCAGGCGGTGGATCCGAGCGTTGCCGGCTACGTCAGCCGCAGCGTCATCAACTTCTCAGCGAGCGAGCCCGGCACCTCGACCTTCCTCGACTTCATCAGCAGCGAGGTGCACAGCGTCTTCCTGAACGGCAAGGAACTGGCGGTCGCCGAGATCGCGGACGGCGCCCGGATCCGGCTCGATAACCTGCAGGCGGAAAACCAGGTCACTGTCACCGGCACCGCGCTGTTCAGCACCTCCGGCGAGGGGATGCACCGTTTCTTCGACCCGGCCGACGGGCAGTGCTACCTGTACACGCAGTACGAGCCCGCCGAGGCGCGCCGGGTTTTCGCGAACTTCGAGCAGCCCGACCTCAAGGCCGAATTCACCTTCCACGCCATGGCCCCCTCGGAATGGCACGTGGCCTCCAACGGCGTCGAGACACAGCGCACGCTCCTGACCAGCGATCCCGCCGCGAGCCGCTGGGACTTCGCCGCCACCAGGCCGATGTCCACCTACATCACCACTTTGCTGGCCGGCCCGTACTTCAAGGCCGAAGACCACTGGACCGGAACCCTTGCCGACGGGACGGCCCTTGAGGTGCCGCTCGCCCTGTACTGCCGGGCGTCCATGGCCCCCTCCTTCGACACCGCGGCGCTCTTCACGCTCACCAGGAACGGCCTCGACTTCTTCAACGCGCTCTTCGACTTCCCCTACCCGTGGGGGAAGTACGACCAGGCCTTTGTCCCCGAGTACAACCTGGGCGCTATGGAAAACCCGGGCCTCGTGACCTTCACCGAGAGCTACGTGTTCACCTCCCGCGCCGCCGATTCCCAGTACCAGGCCCGCGCCAATACGCTCCTGCACGAGATGGCGCACATGTGGTTCGGCGACCTCGTCACGATGCAGTGGTGGGACGACCTGTGGCTCAAGGAGTCCTTCGCGGACTACATGGGCACCCTCGGCGTGGACCGGACCACGGGCTGGGACACGGCCTGGGTGAACTTCGCCAACAACCGCAAGGCCTGGGCGTACGTCCAGGACCAGCTGCCCACGACGCACCCGATCGTCGCCGACATCCCGGACCTTGAGGCCGCGAAGCAGAACTTCGACGGGATCACCTACGCCAAGGGCGCCTCGGTGCTCAAGCAGCTGGTCGCGTATGTGGGCTTCGATGCCTTCATCGCCGGCTCGCGCCAGTACTTCAGGGACCATGCCTACGGCAACACCACCTTGGCCGAGCTCCTGGCCGCGCTCAGCGCTGCCTCCGGCCGCGACCTCGGAGAATGGGCCCGCCAGTGGCTCCAGACCTCGGGCATCTCCACCCTGTCCAGCGAGATCGACGGGCACGACGGCGTGCTGGGCACCGTGACCGTCGTCCAGGACGCCGAGGACCCGATCACCGGCAGGCAGGAACCGCGGCCGCACCGCTTGCGGATCGGCTTCTATGACCTGGACGACGCCGGCGCCCTGGTCCGCAGTGACAGCGTGGAGACCGATGTCAGCGGCCCGCGGACGGAACTCGCTGAGCTCGCCGGAAAACGGCGGCCGGCCCTGCTGCTGGTCAACGACGACGACCTCACGTACGCCAAGGTGCGGCTCGATGCGCACTCCGAGGCCACCGTCCGGAGCTCCCTGGACCGCCTCAGCGACCCGATGGCCCGGGCCCTGTGCTGGACCGCGCTGTGGGATTCCGCCCGCGACGCCGTCACGCCGTCGTCCCTGTATGTCGACGCAGTGCAGCGCTTCGGCCCGGCCGAGACCGGGATCGGCGTCCTGCTCAACGTGCTGGGCAACGCCTCCACCGCGATTGAACGCTACGTGCCGCGGCCGCAGCGGGACGCGGTGCGCCACGGATTCCTCTCGCTGGCAGCCGACGAGCTGCTCGCGGCCGGACCGGGCTCCGACCAGCAGCTGGCCTGGGCCCGCACGCTGGCCGCGACCAGCCGCTACGACGCCGGCCGGCTGGACCTGCTCCGCGGCACCCTGGCCGGCACCACGGTGATCGAAGGCCTCGCGGTGGACGCGGAACTGCGCTGGACCTTCTGGCACGCCCTGGCTGCCCACGGCCAGGCGTCCCCCGCGCAGCTCGATGAGGAACTGGTCCGGGACAACACCGCCGCGGGCAAATCCGGCCACGCCACGGCCATGGCGGCCCGCCCCGAGGCCGAGGTCAAGGAGGCTGCCTGGCATGAGGCGGTCCACGGCACGGCGCTGTCCAACCAGCTACTCAGCGCCACCATCGCGGGCTTCAACACCGGGCCAGCGGCCCTGCTCGGGGACTTCACGGACCGCTACTTCGAGTGTCTGGGACAGGTGTGGGCGGACCGGAGCATCGAGATCGCCAGCCGGATCGTCCGCGGCCTCTACCCGGCCGCACAGGACCTCGACGGCCACGGCGGCACCCCGGAAACCCACCCCGTGATGGTCCGGACCGACAACTGGCTGGCCGAACACCCGGACGCGCCGCGTGCGCTGCGCCGCATCATCATTGAACAGCGCAGCCAGCTGCACCGCGCTTTTACGGCCCAGGCCGTGAACGCCCCGGAATCCCGAGCGTCTGCTCCCTAACTGCCCTTTAGGCGGGTCAGAACGGCCGTTACGGAGCAACCGATGGGATATTACGGGACCCGGTGCAGCCACTCCGCGGTGCCGAACTTTTCATCGACGCGGCGTCGGGCGGCGTCGAGTTCGGCGTCGGTGAGTTCCGAGGGCGTGGCCCCGTAGCGTTCGGTGAAGACGTCCATCATCGCGGCCACGATCTCGCTGCGGGCCAGGCCGGTCTGGCGCCGGAGCGGGTCCACCCGCTTCTTGGCGCTGGCGGTGCCCTTGTCGGAGAGTTTCTCCTTGCCGATCCGCAGGACCTCAACCATCTTGTCGGCGTCGATGTCGTAGCTCATGGTGACGTGGTGCAGCATCCCGCCGTTGGCGAGCCGTTTCTGCGCTGCTCCGCCGATTTTGCCCTGGTCCGTGGCGATGTCGTTCAGTGGGACGTAGAACGCGCTGATGCCCATCTTCTCAAGCGCCGCCATCACCCACGCGTCCAGGAAGCCGTAGGAATCGGCGAAGCTGATGCCGTCCACGAGGGTCTGCGGGAGGTACAGCGAGTAGGTGATGCAGTTGCCGGCTTCCATAAACATCGCTCCCCCGCCGCTGATCCTGCGGACCACACTGATGCTGTGCCGGGCCACGCCCTCGGGGTGGAGCTCGTTCCGGACGGACTGGAAGCTGCCGATCACAACGGACGGTTCCTCCCAGTCCCAGAAGCGCAGCGTGGGATTGCGGCGGCCGGCGCCGACCTCCTCGGTGAGGACCTCGTCGAGGGCGACATTGACGTGGGTGGGCAGCACCGACGGGGCGATGATATCCCAGTGGTGGTCCGCCCAGCCGGTGGCTTTCGCGAGGGCGCGGCGGACGGTGACCGCCACGGCGCCGGCGGAGAAGCCGAACAGGACGGCGTCGGGCGGCAGGGCGGCTTCCACGGCCCCGGCGATGTCCGGGGCTCCTGCGTCCGCCGGGAGGCCGGTCAGCGCCCGGTTGATCTCCAGCAGCGCCTCGTCCGGTTCCAGGAAGAAGTCCCCGCTCAGCGAGACGTTGGCGAGCACGCCGTCCACGACGTCGAAGTCGGCCACCACGAGCTTGCCGCCGGGTACCTTGTACTCCCCGTGGTGACGGGCGCCGCCGTCGTCAGCGTTGCCGGAACCGGGAGCCATGGGGAGGGTTGTCATGCCGTTAATCCTGCCACGGCGCATTGCGCCGAAGGCACAGGATTGGGCACAAAAGTCCGGCACCCTCGCCGGGGCCGGAACGCAAAAAGCCCGCACCGTAAACGGTGCGGGCTTTTCCAACAGACCTTGGGGCGAAGTTGTTACTTCTTGCCGCCGAAGCCCTTGAAGCGAGCGTTGAAGCGCTCGACGCGGCCAGCAGAGTCCATGATGCGCTGCTTGCCCGTGTAGAACGGGTGGGACTCCGAGGAGATTTCGACGTCGATGACCGGGTAGGTGTTTCCGTCTTCCCACTCGATGGTCTTCTTGGAAGACACGGTGGACTTGGTCAGGAATTTGGCGCCGGAAGCCAGGTCGTTGAAAACAACAGCTTCGTACTTCGGGTGGGTATTAGACTTCATAATTGGACCTTTGTTCGCACAACTGGATTTTGCCAGCTGCCAGGTATGAATGGGATGGCATGCCGGCACCTGTCGGCGCAGCACAGCCAGCTACCAATAATAGCGGATAACGGTGCGGCCGACGAACACTCCGGCGCGGGTCCCGGAACGCCTCAGTCCCGGGACCGCAGCTCCCAGAACGCGACGGCGGACGCCGCCGCGACGTTGAGCGAATCGACGCCGGCGCGCATCGGGATCTTCACGGCGAGGTCGACGGCGGCGAGTGTGCCTTCGCTCATGCCGGCGCCCTCGGTTCCGAGCACCAGCGCCAGCCGTTCCGGGTTCCGGGCTGCCAGTTCCTCGAGGGAGACGGCGTCCTCCGTGAGTTCCATCGCCGCCACGGTGAACCCCAGGTCCCGGAGCATGGCGAGATCCCCGGGCCAGTCCTCCAGCCGCGCCCACGGCACCTGGAAAACCGTCCCCATGCTGACCCGGACACTGCGGCGGTACAGCGGGTCCCCGCAGCGCGGCGAGACCAGGACTGCGTCCACTCCCAGGGCGGCCGCGGAACGGAAGATCGCCCCGACGTTGGTGTGGTCCACGATGTCTTCGAGCACGGCGACCCGGCGGGCGGCGGCGAGCAGTTCGGGCAGCGGGACCGGCGCCGGCCGGTGCATGGCCGCCATGGCTCCGCGGTGCAGGTGGAAGCCGGTGATGTCCTCAAGGAGCCCGGCAGAACCGATGTAGGCGGGCACGTCTGGGTATTCCTCGAAGACGTCCGCGAGGTCCTTCACCCATTTCTCGGCGAGGAAGAAGGAGCGCGGCCGGTGCCCGGCCGCCAGCGCCCGCCGCAACACGCGCGAGGACTCCGCGATGTACATGCCCTCGGCAGGTTCGCGGAGCTTGCGCAGGTGCACGTCCGTCAGCTGGGTGTAGTCCGCGACGCGGGGATCGTCCGCGGACTCGAGGTGGTGGAAAGTCACGGGCAGGTCATTTCAGGAGGTTGGCGATCATAAAGCCCAGGGCGACGAGGCCCAGGGTGAAGATGACTCCGCGCAGGACGGCCGGGGAGAGCCGGCGGCCCACCTTGGAGCCGATCAGGCCGCCGATCAACGAGCTGACGGCGATGAGCCCGACGACGGTCCAGTCGATCCGGCCGAAGGCGAAAAGCAGGTAGGAGGCCGCCGCGACGATGTTCACGCCCAGGACCAGGATGTTCTTCATGGCGTTGGCGTTCTGGATGGTCCCGGACATAAAGATGCCGAGGATCCCGACCAGGAGGATCCCCTGGGCCGCGACGAAGTAGCCGCCATAGACCCCGGCCAGATACACCAGGACCACCAGCAGGACGCTGTGGCTCCGGTCGCGGATCGCGTGTTCGGGGTTCTCCTCGCGGTTACGGACCCACTGTTGGAGCTTGGGCTGGAAGACCACCATGAGCAGGGCGAGCACGATCAGCACGGGGGCCGCGTAGTGGAAGACCTTCTCCGGCAGGTGCAGCAGCAGGTAGGCCCCGCTGATGCCGCCCAGGAGTGAGGCCGGCAGGAGCCGGAGCAGTTGCCTGCCGCGGCCGGTGAGTTCCTTGCGGTACCCCCAGGCTCCGGCGGCGTTGCCTGCCACGAGCCCCATGGCGTTGCTGATGGACGCCGTGACCGGCGCGTAGCCGAGGGCGATCAGCACCGGGAAGGTGACGAGGGTTCCGGAACCGACCACGCTGTTGATGGTGCCTGCCCAGAGTCCGGCAAAGAAAATGAAGACACTATTGAGGAACTCCACGCGCTGGCCGGGCCGCCGTCAGCGGCGGGCCGTGGCGGTGTAGCGTCCCGCCGTGACGCTGACATCCAGCGGCAGGCCGAAGGTCGCGCTCAGGTTTTCCCCGGTGAGGACGTCGGCCAGCGGCCCCTGGGCCACCACGCCGCCGTCGCGCATCAGCATGGCATGGGTGAAGCCCGGCGGGACCTCTTCGAGGTGGTGCGTGACGAGGATGATCGCCGGGGCGGACTCGTCGCGGGCGAGTTCGCTGAGGCGGTAGACGAGGTCCTCGCGGCCGCCGAGGTCGAGCCCGGCAGCAGGTTCGTCAAGCAGCAGCAGTTCCGGGTCCGTCATGAGCGCACGGGCGATCTGGACGCGCTTGCGCTCACCCTCGGACAGCGAGGCGAAAGGCCGGTTGAGCAGCGGGCCCATGCCCCATTCGTTCAGGAGGCCGAAGGCGCGGCGCTCATCGTCCTTCTCGTAGCCCTCACGCCAGCGGCCGGTGACGCCGTAGGCGGCCGTGACGACGACGTTGAGCACCTTCTCGTGCTCGGGGATCTGGTTGGCCAGGGCCGCCGAGGACAGGCCGATCCTGGGCCGGAGTTCGAACACGTCGACGGCGCCGAGGATTTCCTCCAGGATGCCGGCCATGCCGCTGGTGGGGTGGATCCGGGCGGCGGCGATCTGCAGCAGTGTGGTCTTGCCGGCGCCGTTGGGGCCCAGGATCACCCAACGCTCGCCTTCCTTGACCTGCCAGTCCACCTTGTCCAGGAGCGTTTTTGCCCCACGTACAACGCTGACGGCGGCCATTTCAAGAACATCACTCATAGGAGTAGACACTAGGACAAAAAAGCGGACTATTGATAACCGGACGCGCATCCCCGCGCGGGTGCGCACACCGGACCTGCCCGGGGACGTCGACGGAACGTCAATGGAAGGAAACGGATTCGGGCGCCGCCCGCGCGCTGGCTAGGATTGCAGCCATGAGTTCGAACGTGACTGCGGTCAGCTATGCCCCGAAATTGTCCCTCCCCGACGTGCAGCGCCTCCGCGCCTCGCTCACCGGCGCCGGCGCAAGCATCGACGCGGAAACCCGGGCCGGGGACGGCCGGTTCGAGGTGTACACGGCGGACTGCGGTTGGGAGCCCGGGACCACGGCGGACCTCGCGGAACTCCGCCGGGCGGCAGCCGGCGCCATCGAGGGTGTCGACACGGCGATCGTGCCGGCCGGACTCCGGAACGCCGGGCGGAAGTTCCTGATCATGGATGTGGACTCCACCCTGATCCAGCAGGAGGTCATTGAATTACTCGCCGCCCACGCCGGCAAGCGCGAGGAAGTCGCGGCCGTGACCGAAGCTGCCATGCGAGGCGAGCTTGATTTTGCCCAGAGCCTGCACGCCCGTGTGGCGGTGCTCGCCGGACTGCCGGCCGGCGTCGTGGATTCCGTCCGGGCCGAGGTGAAGCTCAGCGACGGCGCGGCGGACCTGGTGGCCGCCTTCAAGGCCGCCGGCCACGTCGTTGCGGTGGTGTCCGGCGGGTTCAACCAGATCCTCCAGCCCATCGCCGAAGACCTCGGTCTCGATTACTGGATTGCCAATGAACTCGAAATCGTGGACGGGGCCCTGACGGGCAAGGTGCTCGGCGATGTGATCGACCGGGCGGCCAAGGAAAAGTACCTGCGCGAATGGGCCGCCGCAGAAGGCGTCCCCATGGAGCACACCATCGCGGTGGGTGACGGCGCCAATGACCTGGACATGCTCGGTGCGGCCGGGATCGGCGTCGCATTCAACGCGAAGCCGGCGGTCCGCGCGGTGGCCGACGCCGCCATCAACATGCCGTACCTCGACGCCGTGCGGTACATCGCCGGCGTCTGAGGCCGCTCAAAGTCCCCGGACGGCCCCGGATACAGAGCGAGATGACAGTTCGCGGCAATGTTCGCCCCGGGAACACTGCCACGAACTGTCATCTCGCGGGTGAAGAGCGTTAGTTGTTGCTCTTATCGAAGTAGTCGGCGCCGCCGACGTATTCGGTGTGGCCGGTCTTGACGTCGGCCGTGACCATCTTGGCCACCTCGGCGGCGAACTCGGAAACCGAGTACAGCTTGCCGGCCTCGGCGCGGCGGGCCTCGATGGCGCCCGGGTTGGAGCGGTCCAGCAGGGTTGCCGTGACGGTTCCCTCGATCATGTCGCCGGAGACGACGACGAGCGAGATGCCCTTTTCGGCGAGGGCCGGGACGAGTTCGCGGAGGGCGTCCTCGCCGGCGCGCTTGCTGCGGGCCACCGGCTCATACTCCGGCATGGTGGTCACGGTGTTGATGAAGTGGGCCTGGTGGCTCGTCACAAACACAACGCGGGAGCCTTCGCGCATAAGCGGCACGGCAGCGTTGAGCATGTTGACCTGGGCGTCACGGTTGAGCTTGAGCGCGTAGCCCTCTTCCATGCCGGACTCCATCCCGCCGGAGGCATTCAGCACCAGGACGTCGAGCGAGCCGAAGTTTTCCATGGCGGCGCTGGCCAGGGCCTGCACGCCTTCCTGCGTGGTGAGATCCGCGCCCACGGCCGCCGCGCGGCCGCCGGCTGCCTCGATCTCCGT
This sequence comes from Arthrobacter sp. UYCu712, assembly GCF_040547005.1. NCBI lineage: Bacteria > Bacillati > Actinomycetota > Actinomycetes > Micrococcales > Micrococcaceae > Arthrobacter > Arthrobacter sp. UYCu712. The sequence continues at coordinate 206,179 of NZ_JBEPOZ010000004.1, read as the reverse complement.
GACCACCTTGTTGGCGCGCGGTGCCTTCTGGCGGTAGTTCACGACGACGGCGGCACCCTCGCCAGCCAGGTACTTGGCGACTTCGGCGCCGATTCCCCGCGATGAACCGGTCACAATTGCGGTCTTGTTGTCCAGCAGTCCCATACGTGCTCCTTTGTTCCAAACGTCCAAAAAACGGTGAGTCTGCAGTCCATCATGCCAGCGTCGGGGGGCATTTCCGTTGTCCAGGATCCACAAAGAAGCGCCACCAGGCTAGTTTCGGCGCCGCCCGGGGCGCGGGGTGCGGGGGCGTGAGCGGGGAATCGACGCCCGAGGAAATGTTCAGCGGCTCGCCGCCGGGCCTGGAAGTTTTCCACGCCGTCGAGGACCTGCCGGCCCGGGCGGCACCTGACACCGTCGGTCCTGGTGCCGGTCCTCTCAGCTGTGTTCGATCCTGATCTTCTTCGCGGTCGACTCCGGCGGTGTCGCGGTCGCCGGGGCGCGGACTTCCAGGACGCCATCCTTGTAGGTGGCTGTGATGTCTTCTTCCTTCGCGCCGCGGGGCAGGGCGATGCTGCGCTGGGAAGAGCCGTAGCGGAACTCCGAGCGGTACCCCATTTTGCTCTTGTGTTCGGACCTCTCCACGCGCTCCGCCTTGATGTGGAGCATGCCTTCGCTGACGGAGACGTCGACGTCCTGGTCGGGATCGATCCCGGGCACCTCCGCCCGGACCACGAGCGTGTCGCCGTCCTGGAACTGCTCGATCTTCATGGACGACGTCATCGCCAGCTCGCCGTCGAGGAACCGCTTGATCGGCTCCAGCATGTCCGAGGGCGCCCATTTGCTGAGTTCAGCCATGATGTTCCTCCTGGTTCCATGCCCCTGCCCATGCGTAGTCAGGGGCTGTAGCCCCATTACACACCCCTTGCGGGGCGCTGGTAAGGGCAAAAAGTCCTATCGTGGCTGCTCCGCGGGGGCGCCGGACGGCCGTCGTCCCCGTTGTCGCGGCTGCCTTAGTGGCCCATGCCGAGGCCGCCGTCGACCGGAATGACCGCGCCGGAGATGTAGGCCGCCTCTTCGCTGGCGATCCAGCGGACGACGTCGGCGACCTCGCGCGCCTCGGCGAAACGGCCTGCGGGAACCTTGGAGAGGTAGTCCTTCTGGGTGGCCTCGGGCAGTTCCGCCGTCATGTCGGTGTTGATGAAGCCGGGCGCGACGACGTTGGCGGTGATGCCGCGGCCGCCGAGTTCACGGGTCAGCGAACGGGCGATGCCCACGAGGCCCGCTTTGGACGCGGAGTAGTTGATCTGGCCCGGGGCGCCGTAAAGGCCGGAGACGGAGGAGATGAGGACCACGCGGCCCTTGCGCGCCCGGATCATGCCCTTTGAGGCCCGCTTGATGACACGGAAAGCGCCGGTCAGGTTGGTGTCGATGACGGAAGTGAAGTCGTCCTCGCTCATGCGCATCAGCAGCGTGTCCTTCGTGATGCCGGCATTGGCCACGAGCACCTCGACGGGCCCGTGCGCGGCCTCAACTTCGGCGAAGGCAGCGTCCACGGAGGCTTCGTCGGTGACGTCGGCCTTGACACCGAGGATCCCGGCCGGCAGCGTCGACTCGCTGCGGTACGTGACCGCCACTTTGTCGCCGTTGGCGAGGAAGGATTCAGCGATAGCGAGGCCGATCCCGCGGTTTCCGCCGGTAATCAGGACGCTGCGTCCGGTGGTTGCTGCTTCAGACATAGTGGTGCTCCGGATTCTGCGGCAGACGGCGCCGCGCTGGGGGCTGGATTTTCCTGCCTCCGATCTTAGCGCCCGGGCGGCCCGCGTTTGGGCGGCTCTCCCGATGGTGCGAGAATTGAAGTAAGCCTTGGGAGCGTGATCTGACAGCCTTGACACACAAAAACCGACACGGTGAAGCGATGCCCGGGGACCGGGATGCGCTTTCCGCTGACAGCGAGGTCCACAGCATCACTGACGCCGCGACGGCGCACTCGGAAGAGATGCGCCAGCGGATGATCAAGTACGCCGTGGCCATGGGCATCCGCATGGTGTGCCTGATCCTGATTTTTGTGGTGGACGGCTGGTTCAAGGTCATTCCCATCATCGGCGCCGTATTCCTGCCCTGGATTGCCGTGGTCATCGCGAACGGCAGCGACAAGGCGGAGATCCACAGTGACTCATTGCTGGATTACGCCCCGATGGCCGAACTGGACGCGCCCGGGGCACCCGCAGGGCCACCGGCCGACGCGGACGACGATGCTTCCACGACTCTGTTGCAGGGCGAACTGATCGAAGAAGAGGATGGAATTGCTGACGATGAAGGCGACACCGGGCGGGCTGCTTCATGAACCTGTTTGACCTTGCCGGCAACGGGAATCCGACGCCGGGCCCCGCCGAGGCGGTGTGCTCGCGTAAGGCCTGCCGCGCCGGAGCCGAGTGGCAGTTGCTCTGGAACAACCCGAAGATCCACACGCCCGAACGGCGGAAGATCTGGCTTGCCTGTTCCGAGCACCGGCCCTGGCTGGAGGACTACCTCCAGACCCGTGGCCTGTGGAAAGAAACCGTGGCCTTGGTCCCGGCCGGCGGGGTCGGCTGAATGTACCGCTTCCTCTTCTCCAGCAAGTGGCTGGGCTACCTCCTGCTGGCTGCCATCTTCGCGACCGCCTGCGTCTTCCTCGGCCGCTGGCAGATGGACCGCCGCGCCGAAACGCTGGCCGAAATCAACCGCGTCACCTCCAACTACTCCGCCACGCCTGTCCCGTTTGCCGACGTCAAGGACCAGTTCAGCAGCCTGGACGCGGACCGCGAGTGGACCCAGGTGGAACTGAAGGGCACCTACGACGTCGGCGGCCAGCGCGTCGTCCGCAACCGCCCGCTCAACGGCCAGCCCGGCTACGAAGTGGTGGTCCCCTTCAGGCTGGAGACCGGCGAGACAGTGGTGATCGACCGCGGCTGGCTGCCGATCGGCAACAACAGTCCCGGCCGGCCGGATTCGGTTCCCGCGCCGCCGGCGGGCAATGTGACAGTGGTCGCCCGGCTCAAGCACGCCGAGCCCGAACTGCAGCGCGGCGCCCCGGACGGGCAGCTCGCATCCATCGACCTGGTCGCCTACTCCACGCAACTGGGTTACCCGCTGCTCACGGGCGCCTATGGACAGTTGGCGTCGGAAACCCCGCCGGTTGCGGACATGCCCATCGCTTTCCCCATGCCCTCGACCGCGGAGGGCACGCACCTGTCTTACTCGCTGCAGTGGTTTGCCTTCGGTGTCCTGATGTTCATCGGCTTCGGCTATGCGGCCCGGCAGCAGGCCCGCAACGCGGCCATCGACGCCGAGGACGCGGAAGCCCAGGACACAGAAACAGGCGGCGGGTTCATGCACTCGAGCGGGCCGGTGGCCCGGCGTCGTCCTGCGCCCCGGAAGCGCAGGAACGCGACCGCCGAGGAAGAAGAAGACGCCATCCTGGACGCCCAGGGCTACTAAGGGGACCTCTGCATGTATGCGGAACCAGTGGCACATCTCAAACATGCGCTGACAGTCGCGGGCGCCGAGGACACTGTGACGGTTTTCGAGTTGACAGTCCCCACCGCAGCCGCTGCGGCGGCCGCCCTGGGCTGCGACGTCGCCGCGATCACCAACAGCCTGGTGTTCGACCTCGGGGGCGCTCCCCTGCTGATCCTGGCCAGCGGCGCCGCGAAGGTGGACGTCCGCAAGGTCGCAGCGCAACTCGGCGCGGGAAAAATCCGCCGCGCCAGTCCCGACTTCGTGCTGGAGCACACCGGCCAGGAAGTGGGCGGAGTGGCCCCGCTGGGCCACCCGGAACGGATCAGGACGTTGCTGGACGTCTCACTGGCCGCCCACCCCGTGCTGTGGGCGGGCGCGGGCGACCATAACTCGATGTTCTCGATCAGCTACGAGGAGCTCCGCAGGATCACCGGCGCCGAAGAGATGGACGTCCGTTAAGGCCCGTGCCGGGTGGGGCTACGCGAGGGTGATGAGGTCCAGGTAGTCTTCGTTCCAGTGGTCCTCGATGCCGTCGGGCAGCAGCACGACACGCTCGGGATTCAGCGCTTCGACGGCACCTTCATCGTGGCTCACGAGGACGACGGCGCCGGTGTAGTTGCTCAGGGCCCCGAGAATTTCGGCGCGGCTGGCCGGGTCGAGGTTGTTGGTGGGCTCGTCAAGGAGCAGCACGTTGGCGCTCGAGGCCACGATCGTGGCCAGGGCCAGCCGGGTCTTCTCGCCGCCGGAGAGCACACCGGCAGGCTTGTCGACGTCGTCTCCGGAGAACAGGAACGAGCCCAGGATGTTGCGGACTTCCGCGTCGTTCATGTCCGGGGCGGAGGAGCGCATGTTCTGCAGGACGGTGCGGTCGACGTCGAGCGTCTCGTGCTCCTGGGCGTAGTAGCCCACCTTCAGGCCGTGGCCCGCCACGACCTCGCCGGTGTCCGGCTTGTCGACGCCGGCGAGCATCCGCAGGAGGGTGGTCTTGCCGGCGCCGTTGAGGCCCAGGATGACCACCTTGGAGCCGCGGTCGATGGCCAGGTCCACGTCGGTGAAGATCTCCAGGGAGCCGTAGGACTTGCTGAGGCCGTCCGCGGTGAGCGGGGTCTTGCCGCAGGGTGACGGATCCGGGAAGCGCAGGGCAGCCACGCGGTCGGTCGCGCGGACGGCTTCGAGGCCCCCGAGCAGACGTTCGGCACGCTTGGCCATGTTCTGCGCTGCGACGGCCTTGGTGGCCTTGGCGCGCATTTTGTTGGCCTGGTCGATGAGGACCTGGGCCTTCTTCTCCGCGTTGGCGCGCTCACGCTTGCGGGCGCGCTCGTCCGTTTCGCGCTGCTGGAGGTAGCGCTTCCAGTTCATGTTGTAGAAGTCGACCTTGGCGCGGTTGGGATCCAGCAGGAACACTTTGTTGACGGTGGCTTCGAGCAGCTCGGTGTCGTGGCTGATCACGATCAGGCCGCCCTGGTGGTTCTTCAGGAATTCGCGCAGCCAGGTGATGGAGTCCGCGTCGAGGTGGTTGGTGGGCTCATCGAGGAGCATCGTTTCGGCGTCCGAGTAAAGGATCCGGGCGAGTTCCACACGACGGCGCTGGCCGCCGGACAGGGTCTTGAGCGGCTGGTTCAGCAGCCGGTCCGGGAGCGCAAGGTTGGAGCAGATCGCGGCGGCCTCGGCCTCGGCCGCGTATCCGCCGGCGGCCAGGAACTCGGATTCCAGCCGGTCGTAGCGGTTCATCGCTTTGCGCTGGACCTCGGCGTCCTCGCTGGCCATGTCCTCATGGGTCTGCTTGAGCTTGTTGACGGCGATGTCCAGGCCGCGGGCGGAGAGGATGCGGTCGCGGGCCAGCTGTTCCATGTCCGGGGTCCGGGGATCCTGCGGCAGGTAGCCGATCTCGCCGCTGCGGGTAACCTTGCCGCCGGCGGGCAGGCCTTCGCCCGCGAGCACCCGGGTCAGTGTGGTCTTGCCTGCACCGTTACGGCCGACGAGGCCGATCTTGTCTCCCTTGTCGATCCGGAAGCTCACCTGGTCCATGAGGAGGCGGGCGCCGGCGCGCAATTCGAGATCCTGGACGGTAATCAATGCAGCTAAAGCCTTTCACAACAGGGAACGCCGCGGCACAACAGGTGGTGCCTGGAAGGGGCCGGGGCAGTGTGGCCGAGAGAACGGCCTCTCCAAGTCTACCGGCCCCGCATCCGGCGGATGACAAGGGGCCCGGGATTCCGGCCGTCGGCGGTCTTTGGCGGCGCTCTCCAGCATCCGGGCCGCCGGTTAGTGGAGCACCTACAAAATAGTGACCGCGCCGCCGTCGTAATGTCGGAAGTAAGAACTGCTCTCCATATGATGCGACAGGAAATCCGATGACCGAGACACCCCGCACCGCCACCGCCACCACCCCGAGGCCCGTGCGACGCCACCGCTGGAATGCCACCGACCTCGGCCTGATCGCCGTGTTCGCCGCCCTCGTGGCCGCATCGGCACTGATCGCCGCCATTCCCGTGGGCGGACTCGGCGTCCCCATCACGCTGCAGACCCTCGCCGTCATGCTGACAGGGCTGGCCCTGGGCCCCGGGCGGGCCTTCGCCGCCGTCGGACTGTACGTTCTTCTGGGCCTCGCGGGGCTGCCGATCTTCAGCGGCGGGCGCAGCGGACTCGGCATCCTGGCCGGCCCCTCGGCGGGCTACATCGTCGGTTTCGTGTTTGCGGCCACGGCGGTGGGCTGGCTGGCCGTCGTCGTACTGCGCCGCACTGCGGGGCGTCCCGGCAAGCTCCGCGCGGCGTTGCTTTTCGCGGCCGCGATGGTGAGCAGCATCATCTTTGTCCACGGCCTGGGCATCCTTGGCATGATGGTCAACGCGAAGCTTGACTTCTCCAAGGCGTTCCTGGCCGACCTTGTCTTTTACCCCGGAGATGTGATCAAGAACGCACTGGCCGTAACCATTGCGCTGTCCCTGCACAAGGCTTTCCCGGACCTGCTCATCCGCCGCGCCCGGGCCGCCGACCCGGTGAAAGCGGAAGTCCGCCCGTGAGCATCGTCCTGGACCGGGTGGCGGTGCGGGTCCAGGTTGACGGCCGCGCCGGACCCAAGACCCTGCTCGAAGATGTGTCGCTGGACCTCGCGGAGCAGCGGATCGGCGTCATCGGCGCCAACGGCTCCGGCAAGTCCACCCTGCTGCGGCTCCTGAACGGACTCGTGGCACCGAGCAGCGGCTCCGTGCTGGTGGGCGGCGCGGAGACCGTCCGCGCGGTCCGGGAAGTCCGCCGCCGCGTGGGATTTGTCTTCACGGACCCGCTGTCCCAACTGGTGATGCCGACCGGGCGCGAGGACGTCGAACTGTCGCTCCGGCGCTCGGTCCGGAATTCTGCGGAGCGGCGCAGGCAGGCCGAGGCGACCCTGGACCGCTTCGGGCTGCTGCCGCTGGCGGACCAGAGCATCTACGAACTCTCCGGCGGGGAACGCCAGCTGCTGGCCCTCGCCGCAGTCCTCGCCGTGTGCCCGGAAGTGCTCGTCCTGGACGAGCCTTCCACGCTGCTGGACCTGCGCAACCGGGAACTGCTCCGCCGGACCCTCGCCGGGCTCGGCCAGCAGGTCATCCTGTCCACCCACGACTTGGACCTCGCCCTCGACATGGACCGGGTGCTCGTGGTGCATGCCGGCCGGGTTGTGTTCGACGGCGGGCCGGCGGCCGCCGTCGACCATTACCGGGCGCTGAGCGCGGCGTCCCCGGAGTCGCCGCAGGAGGCGCCTCTGGAGTCGCCGGCTGTGGAGCAGCCGTGAGCGGGCACGGCTTCCTGCTGGCCAACTACGCGCCCGGCAGTTCCGTGGTCCACCGCGCGCCGTTGTGGCTGAAATTCCTGCTGGTCCTTGGCTGCGGCATGGCCTCCTTCCTGATTCTGGACTGGGCGGTTGCGGCCGGAGTGCTGGTGCTGATGTGCGGGGTGTTCCTGCTCAGCGCGGCGGGGGCGGCACGCCTGTGGCGCGCGGTCCGGCCCGTGCTGCCGGTCCTGGCGGCGATCGGGCTCTTCCAGTGGTGGCAGCTGGGCGGGCCCACGGCGGCGCGGATCGTGCTGAACGTGCTGGTCTGCGTCGTGGCGGCGTCGATCCTCACGGCGACGACGCCGGTCCAGGCGCTGCTCGACGGGGTGGCGTCCCTGGCGAGGCCGTTCCGGCGCTTCGGGGCGGATCCCGAACGGTTCGCCCTGACGATTGCCATCATGTTGCGCAGCATCCCGTTCATCGCCGGCGCGTACTCCGATGTCAGGGATTCCGCCCGGGCCCGCGGGCTGGAGCACAACCCCAGGGCCCTCGTGCTCCCGGTTTTCATCACCACCGTGGCCTTCGCACGGCAGACCGGTGAGGCCCTGGCGGCCCGCGGGCTGGGCGAAGCCGAGGACAGGGACGGCTGACAGCCCTCCCCGCAGCTGTAACCACGGGACATGCCCTCCCCCGCCCGCAGCCACAGGACATATGCCCACCATGCCCATTCCTCAAGCCCAGGACTGGACATGTCCCCCCGGCTGACACACCCGGAACGCCTCCCCGCAGCCGTAACCACGGGACATGCCCTCCCCCGCCCGCAGCCACAGGACATATGCCCACGATGCCCATTCCTCAAGCCCAGGACTGGACATGTCCCCCCGGGAGTCAGGACAAGCTGCGGTATTCCAGCAGCGCGGCCGTGCCCATGCCTCCGGCGCTGCTGATCAGTGCCAGCGCCAGCTGCCCGGGCGTCGAAGTGCGGCGGGCCTGGGCCAGCAGCCGGGTCACGAGCACCGCACCGGACGCACCGTAGGCATGGCCCAAGGCCAGGGCGCCGCCGTCGAGGTTGGCGCGTTCCGGGTCGATGCCGAGCTGCTCGAGGCAGGCAATAGTCTGCGACGCGAACGCCTCGTTGAATTCGACCAGGCCAAGGTCCGCCGCCGTCAGGCCGTGGGCCGCGAGCAGCCGTTCGCCCGCGGCGCCCGCGCCAATCCCCAGCAGCTGCGGGTCCACCCCGGCGGTGTCCGTGCCCAGAAGCAGCAAGCCGTCGCTGGCTCCGAGTTCGCGGGCGCGCCGGAGCGACGTGATTACGACGGCGGCCGCGCCGTCCGCGTCGAAGCAGGAGTTCCCGGCCGTGACGCTGCCGCCGGCCACGAATGCGGGCGGGAACCGGGCCAGCACCGCCGCGGTCAGCCCGCGGCGGGGCCCGTCGTCGGCACGGACCGTGCCGGCACCAACGGCCGGAACGGCACCCGCCGGCCCGGACGAAACGGCAACCGGGACAATTTCGGCGTCGAATGCTCCGGCAGCGGCGGATGCCAGCGCGCGCTGGTGGCTGCGCAACGCCACGGCGTCCTGCCGGGCGCGGCTGATCCCGAACCGGGCAGCCACGTTTTCGGCGGCCACCCCCATGTCCGGGTCGCCGTGGCTAACCGGTGCGAACTGTGCCCGCGCGAAGAATTCGGGCTCACCGTCGCAATTGCGGTGGGCGCGCAGCGGTGCCGTGCTGATGCTTTCCACACCGCCGGCCAGGTACACGCCGTCGCCGCCGGCCGCCACGAGGCGGGAGGCGAGGGCGATCGCGTCGAGCCCGGAGCCGCACTGCCGGTCCACGGTGAGGCCGGGAACGCTGACCGGCAGGCCTGCTTCGAGCGCCGCGAGCCTGGCCACGTTCCCGCCGCCGCCCACGGCGTTGCCGATCACCACATCGGCCACCGACTCCGGCGCCACTCCGGCGCCCGCGAGCAGGCTGCGCAGCACCGGGGCCAGCAGTTCGTGCGCGCGGAGCGGCTTCAGGACCCCGTTCGCGCGGCAGATCGGCGTCCGGCGGGCGGCGATGATGACGGGCTGCCGGTCCTCCGGAAGCGGAGCGCGCGGGGCAGGCTGCTGCTCAGCCAAGACGGCGGATTCTCGGATCACTGCCGGCGATCCAGTCGAGCAGAAGCTGCCGGCTGAGTTTGCCGCGGTCCGTCAGCGGAAGCTCAGTCACGGCGAAGTACTCCAGCGGCCGTTTGCTGCGGGCGAGCACGTCCTCCACACCCGCCTTCAGCAGGGTTGCGGTGATTCCGCCGTGGGACGGCAGGACGGCGGCCACCACACGCTGTCCGCGGAGGTCATCGGCCAGCCCGGCGGCCACCGCTGAGGCGACGCCGGGAACGGACGCGAGGGCGAGTTCAACTTCGTGCGGGTACACGTTGGTACCCGCTGTAATGATCATGTCCGAGCGGCGGCCCAGAAGGTGCAGGGTCCCGTCCGCCAGGTAGCCCTGGTCCCCCACGGTGTACCAGCCGTCGAAGCACTGCAGCGCCTCGCCGTCGTCGCCCCAGAGGTATCCGTCGCTGACCATGCCGCTGCGGACGCAGACGTTGCCGTCGCTTCCTTCCGGAACCTGGGCACCGGCGCCGTCGAGGATCCGGATCTCGACGCCGGGGAACGGCTTGCCGATCCCCGTGCCGCCGAGCCGGGGCTGCTCCCCGGGCAGCAAGCCGGCACCGGCAACGAAACTCAGTTCCGAGGCGCCGTAGTACTCAAAAATGGTGGCGTTGGGTGCCCAGCGGCGTGCCGCTTCCAGTGTCCGGGCATCCAGTTTGGACCCGGCGCAGACGATGCTGCGGATCCCGGCGGCGTCGACGCCGCCGGCCAGGCCCCGCTCGCTGAGCAGCCGGAGCATGGTGGGGACGAGGACCAGTCGGCTGATCCCGTCGTGCACCACGGCGGCGTGCGCGTCGCCGACGTCGAAATCCTCCAGGGTGTGGAATTCCGACCCCGCGTAGAGGCATTCGGCCAGGGCGTAGAGGTTCAGGCTGGCGGCCAGCGGCCCGGGCGCCAGCGTTTTGTCGTCCGCCGTGAGGCCGAAGAACTCGATCGAGGCGTCGAAGGACTGCTGCCAGGACCGCCGGGTGCGGGTGAAGGCTTTCGGCACGGACGTTGTGCCCGACGTCAGCCCGATCAGGAAGGGAGAATCCGGACGTCCGTCAAAGAGCCCGTCGGACAGGCCGTCGCCGGGCTCCGGCTTGAGCGGGCCGGGCCGGACAGATTCGGTGATGCGCCCGGCAATCGCCTCCTGCAGCGGCCGGGGCCACGTCGGGTCCAGCACGGCGCACTGCCGCGCCCCCGCGACCGACGCGGCGAGGGACACGGCGAATTGCACCGAGTTCGCTTCGGAGAGCAGAGTGACGGCGGGCGCCGCGGGCACCTGCATAGCGGCAGCATCACGCAACTGCTCCCAGCTGAGTCCCTGGCCGGCAACGACGACGGCGGTACTGTCGGGGCGCTCGTCGGCCCAGCGCTGGAGTCTGTCGAGAAATGGCATCACCCCAACTTTACCGGCGGGTGGCTCCGCCGAAGCCTGCGGAGGATATTGTGACAGCATGAGTTTCAATGACAACGTCCAGCTGGACCCTTCACAGGTGCAGGACCGGCGCGGCATGGGCCGCGGCGTCAAAGTCGGGGGCGGGATCGGCGGCGGCATCGTCCTGCTCATCGCCGTTCTGCTCGGCATCAATCCGAGCATGCTGGAGGAACTGGCCGGCACAGCCCAGGACCCCGGGGCGCAGAGCCAGGGCACTGCCCCTGCCTGCAAGACCGGCGCCGACGCCGACGCCCGTCTCGATTGCCGGATCACCGGCACAGTGAACAGTCTCAATGCCTTCTGGCCGGCCTACCTGGCCGAGTACAAGAGGGAATATCCGCAGCCCACGACGGTGATTTTCGAGCAGGCGACCAATACCGGCTGCGGCGCCGCGACGTCGGACGTCGGCCCGTTCTACTGCCCCGCCGACACGACGGCCTATTTCGACCCCGGCTTCTTCCAGGAACTTGTGGACCGCTTCGGGTCTTCCGGCGGACCGCTTGCGCAGGAGTATGTGGTGGCCCACGAGTTCGGCCACCACGTCCAGAACCTGCTGGGCAACCTTGACCGCGCCCAGCAGGATCCGCAGGGACCCGAGTCCGGCGGTGTCCGGGTGGAACTGCAGGCCGACTGCTACGCCGGGCTCTGGGCGAAGTACGCCACCACCACGAAAGACCCCGCCACCGGGCAACCGTACCTGGATCCCCTGACGGAAAAGGACCTGCAGGATGCCCTCTCCGCGGCCTCGGCCGTCGGCGATGACCGGATCCAGAAGGCAGCCACCGGCCGGGTATCCCCGGAGGCGTGGACCCACGGGTCCAGCGCGCAGCGGCAGAAGTGGTTCTACCAGGGCTACAGCACCGGCGACATCAACCAGTGCGACACCTTCGGCGTAGCCAGCCCCTGACAGCCCATCGGCTGCTCCGTAACAGCCGTTTTGACGCCCCGGAAGGGCCCTTGCGGGGCAATCGATGAAACGACGACGGCGGGCCCGCCTCTGGGAGGTGGGCCCGCCGTTCGTTTGGCGCGGGAAGGCGCCAGGGATTTAGATGTTGAAGCCGAGGGCCCGCATCTGGTCGCGGCCGTCTTCGGTGATCCGTTCCGGACCCCACGGCGGCATCCAGACCCAGTTGAGGCGCCATTCGTCGACGACCCCGTCAAGGGCCTTGCCGACCTGCTCCTCGATCACGTCGGTGAGCGGGCAGGCGGCCGTGGTCAACGTCATGTCGATCAGCAGCGCGCCGTCGTCGTCGGAGTACTTCAGACCGTACAGCAGGCCCAGATCAACGATGTTGACACCGAGTTCCGGGTCGATCACATCCTTGAGCGCTTCTTCGACATCATCGAGGCCCGTGCGGGCCACATTGAGTTCGGTCATCGGGGAGTCCTAACTACGCCTGGGCTGCAGCGTCAGCAGCAGCGATGGTGGCCGCACCTGCGCCGGTGGCGTAGCGGTCGTAGCCTTCGTCTTCGAGGCGGTCGGCGAGCTCCGGGCCGCCCTCTTCCACAACCTGGCCGTCAACGAACACGTGCACGAAGTCCGGCTTGATGTAGCGCAGGATCCGGGTGTAGTGCGTGATGAGCAGGGTGCCCATGTTGCCTTCGCCGTGGGCGCGGTTGACGCCCTCGGAGACAACCTTGAGCGCGTCGACGTCGAGGCCGGAGTCGGTCTCGTCGAGGATGGCGAACTTCGGCTTGAAGAGTTCCAGCTGGAGGATCTCCACGCGCTTCTTTTCGCCGCCGGAGAAGCCTTCGTTGACGTTGCGCTGGGTGAAGTCGGCGTCGATGCGCAGCTGCGCCATGGCAGCCTTGACGTCCTTGGTCCAGGTGCGCAGTTTGGGTGCTTCGCCGTCGATGGCCGTCTTGGCGGTGCGCAGGAAGTTCGTCATGCTGACGCCGGGGACCTCGACCGGGTACTGCATGGCCAAAAACACACCGGCGCGTGCGCGCTGGTCCACGCTCATCGCGAGGACGTTCTCGCCGTCCAGCGTGATGGTGCCGGAGGTGACGTTGTAGCGCGGGTGCCCGGCGATCGTGGACGCCAGGGTGGACTTGCCGGAGCCGTTCGGGCCCATGATGGCGTGCGTTTCGCCGGTCCGGATAATCAGGCTGACGCCCTTCAGGATTTCCTTGGTGCCCTGCTCGGTGTCAATGCTGACGTGCAGGTCCTTGATCTCAAGAGTCGACATATGTCTTGTTCTCCTCTGCACCGTGCCCTCTGGCAGTGTGCGGTTTCTTGGCGATAAGTTCTTTTGTGCGGGTAGCCGGCTGCGGGCAGCTAGCTGAAGTTTGGTGCCTCGGCGCCGTTCAGGACGTTGGTGAAGTCCACATAGACCTCGTCATCCAGGACGGTCACGGCGAACACAGGAACGGGATCATAGGCCGGCAGCTGGAGCGGCTCGCCGCTGCGGAGGTCGAACTGGGAACCGTGGCCCCAGCATTCGATCTTGCAGCCTTCAACCTCTCCTTCGGAGAGGGAAATGTCCGCGTGCGAGCAGGTGTCGCCGATGGCGTGGATCTCCCCCATCGAGTCCTTCACGATCGCTACGGGGTAGTCATCGATCAGGATCCGCAGCGCCTGCTTGAGTTGGATCTCGCTGGCGTTGCAGACTAGCTCGCCCTTTGGCTGTTCAGTCATTGATGTATTCCTGTGCTTCTGTGCTGGCTAATGATTCGTTGCCGCGAGTTCGCGCTCGACAGCGGCCGTGAGGCGCTCTTCGATGGCCGGAACCTTGATCTGCTGGATGATCTCGTTCAGGAAGCCGCGGACCACCAGACGGCGGGCCACCTCTTCCGGGATGCCACGGGCCATCAGGTAGAACAGGTGCTGGTCGTCGAAACGTCCGGTGGCGCTGGCGTGCCCGGCACCGGCGATCAAACCGGTCTCGATCTCAAGGTTCGGCACGGAATCCGCGCGGGCACCGTCGGTCAGGACCAGGTTGCGGTTGGCCTCGTAGGTGTCGGTGCCTTCTGCTTCCTTGCGGATCAGAACGTCACCCACCCACACGGTGTGCGCGTTGCGGCCCTGCAGGGCGCCCTTGTACAGGACGTTGGACTTGCAGTTGGCGACGGCGTGGTCCACGAACAGGCGCTGCTCGAGGTGCTGGCCGGCGTCGGCGAAGTACAGGCCGAACAGTTCCACTTCGGCGCCCGGGGCGGTGAAGCGTGCCGAGGGCGTGACGCGCACGAGGTCGCCGCCGAGGCTGACGACGATGTGCTTGAGTTTGGCGTCGCGGCCGAGCTTCGCCTGCTGGGAGGAGGCGTGCACGGCGTCGTCTTTCCATTCCTGGAGCGAGATGACGGTCAGCTGCGCGCCGTCCTCGACGAGGATCTCGACGTTTTCCGCAACGACGGCGGTGCCCTGGTGGTCCAGGACCACAACGGACTTGGAGAACTTTTCGGCAACGATCACAACGTGCTGCGCGGAAGCCCCGGTGCCCTGGCCGGTCAGCAGGACGCTGACCTCGCCGTCGACCTGGACTCCGGTCGGCACCGTGATGACGGTGGCCTCGGAGAAGTTCTCCCAGGCGTTCGCGGAGACGCGGTCCTCGGGGATGGCGGCGGAGCCTATCCGGCGGTCGTCACGCCCAACGGTCTCGACCGTGACACTGTCCGGGGCGGTCACGCTCACGGACGGCGCGGCACCGTTGAGGACCTCGGTGTGCAGGCCACGGAGGCGCTTGAGCGGGGTGAACCGCCAGTCCTCCTCCATGCCGGTCAGCGGCTTGAAGTCCGCCAGCTTGTAGGAGGTCAGGCGTCCGGCGCGTGAGCTGTCCGGAACGCCGACGCCGCCGCCGTGCGAGTGGCGCTTGACGGCTTCGCCGGCGAGCGGCGACTTGGACTCCGCGGCGTTCAGCGGTGAAAGGCTTTCGCCTTCCTCGGTAAAACCGTTGATGAACGGCTTGGCTGAGGGCGCGCCGATGCGGGCCTTTTCAGTAGTGATGTCAGTCATTAACCGACCGATCCTTCCATCTGCAGTTCAATCAGGCGGTTCAGCTCAAGGGCGTATTCCATCGGCAGTTCGCGGGCGATCGGCTCGATGAAGCCGCGGACGATCATCGCCATGGCCTCGTCTTCGCGCATGCCGCGGGACATCAGGTAGAACAGCTGCTCTTCGCTGACCCGCGAGACCGTGGCCTCGTGGCCCATCGTGACGTCGTCCTCGCGGATGTCAATGTACGGGTACGTGTCCGACCGGCTGATGGTGTCCACCAGGAGGGCGTCGCAGCGGACCGTGTTGGCCGAGTGCTTGGCACCTTCGCGGACCTGGACCAGGCCGCGGTAGGCAGCACGGCCGCCGCCACGAGCCACGGACTTGGAGATGATCGAGCTCTTGGTGTTGGGCGCAATGTGGACCATCTTGGAGCCGGTGTCCTGGTGTTGGCCTTCACCGGCGAACGCGATGGACAGGGTCTCGCCCTTGGCGCCCTCGCCCACAAGGTAGACGGCCGGGTACTTCATGGTGACCTTGGAGCCGATGTTGCCATCGATCCACTCCATGGTGGCGTTCTCTTCGCAGATGGCGCGCTTGGTGACCAGGTTGTACACGTTGGTGGACCAGTTCTGGATGGTCGTGTAGCGGACGCGGGCGCCCTTCTTCACGACGATCTCGACGACGGCGGAGTGCAGCGAGTCCGAGGTGTAGATCGGCGCGGTGCAGCCTTCGATGTAGTGGACGTAGGAGTCCTCGTCGGCGATGATCAGCGTGCGCTCGAACTGGCCCATGTTTTCCGTGTTGATGCGGAAGTAAGCCTGCAGCGGGATGTCCACGTGGACGCCCTTGGGGACGTACACGAAGGATCCGCCGGACCAGACGGCCGTGTTCAGCGACGCGAACTTGTTGTCGCCCACCGGGATGATGGTGCCGAAGTACTCCTGGAAGATCTCCGGGTGTTCGCGCAGCGCGGTGTCGGTGTCCAGGAAGATGACGCCCTGCTGTTCCAGGTCCTCGCGGATCTGGTGGTAGACGACCTCGGACTCGTACTGGGCTGCGACGCCGGAGACGAGGCGGCTGCGCTCGGCTTCCGGGATGCCCAGCTTCTCGTAGGTGTTCCGGATGTCCTCGGGGAGGTCTTCCCAGGTTGCGGCCTGCTTCTCGGTGGACCGCACGAAGTATTTGATGTTGTCGAAGTCGATGCCGGAGAGGTCTGCACCCCAGGTGGGCATGGGCTTGCGGTCGAAGTACTTCAGGCCCTTGAGTCGAAGGTCCAGCATCCACTCCGGCTCGTTCTTTTTAGCCGAAATGTCGCGGACGACGTCCTCATTGATACCGCGGCGGGCGTTGGCCCCGACGTCGTTCTTGTCGGACCAGCCGTACTCATAGGTGCCGATTCCGTGGAGCTCGGGATTCTTTTCCAGAATCTCCGAAATCACAGTAGATTCAGCAACCTTCTTCTCTGATAGTTGGTCCGTCATCACGGCCTTTCTTGCAGATGGTTGGATACTTCGTCCAGGTTGCCCGGGGTGGTTGCAGGGCGGTGATGCCCCGTGGCCGCCGGACGGCCTGTAGGTATATGGGTGGTGCAGACGTGGCCGCCGCGTGCCAGCGTGGAGAGCCGGCGGACGTCGACGCCCACCAGGCGGGCGAACAGTTCGGTCTCCACATCGCAGAACACGGGGAACTGCGCGGCCAGCTGCTGGATGGGGCAGTGTCCCTGGCACAGCTGGACGCTGGAGAGCGCCGCCGGCAGGGGTGCCCTGGCTTCAATGGACGCCGTGGAGGCCACGAATCCGTCGCGGCTGAGCGCCGCGGAGAGCGCCTGCGCGCGGGCCGTGATGTCTGGTCCGGCCGCATCTATTTCCGGGGCGTACCGGCGTTCCATCTCGCCGAAGCGCTCGACGGCGAACTGGCGCACCGCGTCGGGGCCGGCCGTCTCGCCGAGCCGCTGCAGCGCCAGAGAGGCGATGTCGAGGTAGTCGTCGCCGAGGGTGGACTGGCCCTGCGAGCTGAGCACGTAGCGGCGCGCGGGGCGTCCCGCTCCGGCGCCGGCGCGGGCAACACGCTTGACCTCGATCACGCCGCTGCGCGCAAGGTGGTCCAGGTGGCGGCGGACCGCGGCCGGGGTGAATCCGAGCAGCTCGCCGAGTTCGGCGGCACTGATCGGCCCATGCTCCAGCACCGCGTTGAGCACGCGGTCCCGGGTGCGCTCATCCGCGTCGGCAGCCTGCAGCCCTGCGGCGGGCCCGTGGGACGCCTGCGGCGCGTGTTTAGCGCCGTGCCCGGCAAGGGCAGCAGAAGAGGAGTGGCTCATAGAATACACAACACAATCATGTCGTAATTTAGTCCCCGGTTCCAGTAAGGCATGGCTTCCCTCCGGGCCCCGCCCGGCCACGTCGCAGTGCGGCATCCACGCCCTGCCGTGCCGTACTACATCGCGTAGAATGCTCTGGTGCGATCTCCCGAATCCCCCGTCCTGTCAATCAGCGGGCTAGTCAAGGATGTTGGTCCACTGCCCACCTTAGACGGCAAGATGCTGAGGGTGGTCAGCGGGCTTTCCCTCGTCGCCGAACGGGGACAGGTCACGGCCCTGCTGGGGGCCAACGGGGCCGGCAAGACCACCACCATCGAATGCGCCCAGGGCCTGCAGAAGCGCACCGCGGGAAGCATCAGCCTGCTCGGCCAGGATCCGGCTACCGCCGGCGCCGGGCTGCGCGCCCGCGTCGGGGTGATGCTGCAGGACGGCGGGTTGCCGCCGTCGGCCCGGCCCATCCCGCTGCTCAAGCACATCGCCGGCATGTACCGGGACCCCTGGCCGGTCGAGGAACTCATCGCACGCCTCGGCATCGACACGTTCAGCCGGACGTCGGTGCGGCGGCTGTCCGGCGGACAGAAGCAGCGCCTCGCCCTGGCCGCCGCCCTGGTCGGGAATCCGGAAGTGCTCTTCCTGGACGAGCCGAGCGCCGGCCTGGACCCGCAATCCCGCCAGCTTGTCTTCGAGCTCATCTCCGAACTCCGCAACCGCGGGATGGGCATTGTCCTGACCACGCACCTGATGGACGACGCCCAACGCCTGGCCGACTACGTTTACATCATCGACGCCGGGCGCAATGTCGCCGAAGGCACCGTGGCGCAGCTGCTGCAGCACCGGCTCCCGGCCGGCGCCGGCGAACAGCACATCCGGACCCTCCTGTTCGAGACGGATCCCGGGCTGGATTTCACCGGAGTGCTGCCCGACGGCGTCGACGTCACCGAGGCGCGGGCCGGCAGCTACGCCGCCACCGGCGCCCTGACCCCGGCCCACCTCGCTTCGATCACCGCGTGGTGGGCCTCGCGCGGGATCATGCCGAGTTCGATGAGCCTTGAAGCACGCAGCCTCGAGGACGTCTTCCTGGACATCTCCGGAAGGGAGATCCGATGACCCGTGTTTCCGCTGGCGCGCCGCTTGGCAGTGCGCCCGCCACGCTGTTGCGGCGGATCGTGCTGCAGGGCAAGTACGAGACCGTCACCATGCTCCGGAACGGCGAACAGCTGATCCTCGCGATTGTGCTGCCATTGCTGGCCTTGGTCGGGCTGACCGTCACGCCGCTGCTGGACGGCCTGGGTTCCAGCCGGATCAACGTCGCCGTCCCCGGCATCCTGGCACTGTGCGCCATGTCCACCGCCTTCACGGGCCAGGGCATCGCCACCGGCTTCGACCGCCGCTACGGCGTCCTGCGCTTCCTCTCCACCACTCCGCTGGGCCGCACGGGGCTGATCGCCGGCAAGGTCCTGGCCGTACTGGTCGTGCTGTTCCTGCAGGTCCTCGTCGTAGCGGCGGTGGCGCTAACCCTGGGCTGGCAGCCCGAGCCGGCAGGCTGGCTGCCCGGCCTCGCCCTGCTCGTCCTGGGCGCCGCGTCCTTTACGGCGCTGGGCCTCCTGGTCGCCGGGACGGTGCGGCCGGAAGCCACGCTGGCCATCACCAACCTGCTCTGGATCCTGCTCGGGGCACTCGGCGGGATCGTCATCCCGGCCGAGCGGCTCCCCGCACTGGCGCAGGCCGTGGTGCATTTCCTCCCCTCCGGCGCGCTGGGTCAGGCGCTGAGGGACGCTTTCCTGCATGGCAGCGTCAACGCGCCTGCCGTGTTTGTCCTGCTGTTCTGGACGGCAATTGCCGGCGGCGCAGCAACCCGTTGGTTCAAGTGGAATTGAGAAAACTGTGAGTACGGCGTCACGCCCACCCCGGGTTGCTTCCCGGATCACCTCCCGGCTGCCCGTCACCGTCGATAAGACAGTCAAGCGGCTGGCCGTGTTGTCCCTGATCGGCCAGACGGTGCTGGTGGTGACCGGCGGCGCTGTCCGGCTGACCGCCTCGGGGCTTGGCTGCCCCACCTGGCCGCGCTGCACGGATGTCTCGCTCGTGAACACCCCGGAAATGGGGATCCACGGCATCATTGAGTTCGGGAACCGGCTCCTGACCTTCGCGCTGGCCGCCGTCGCCGTCATGATGCTTGTGTACCTGTGGAACCTCCGCAAGGAGCGCCGTGACCTCTTCCTGCTGGCCCTGGGGCTGCTCGCCAGCATCCCGGCGCAGGCCGTGATCGGCGGCATCACGGTGCTGACTCGGCTGAACCCGTGGGTGGTGGGCCTGCACTTCCTCGTGTCCATGGCCCTGGTGGTCCTCGCGACGCTTCTGGTGAACCGCGCCTACGGCCGCACCGGCAACACCCGGGTGAGTGAGCTGACCGCCCTGCCGGGCGCCGCACGCCCGGTGATGACGGCCGTCGCGCTCATCTCCGGCGTCGCCGTCTGCCTGGGCGTCGTGGTGACCGGGGCGGGTCCGCACGCGGGCGACGCCGATGCTCCGCGCAACGGACTGGACTGGGACTTGTTCTCGCACATCCACGCCGTTCCGGCCTACCTGGTGACCGCCGGTGCCCTGTTCGGGCTGTTCCTGGTACTCCGCGACCGGATCAGCGGGCCGTTCCGCACCGCCGTGCTGATGCTCCTGGGCGTCACCGTGCTGCAGGCCGTCATCGGATTCACGCAGTACTACAACGGCATCCCGGCGCTGCTCGTCGGAGCCCACATGCTGGGAGCCGCCCTGCTAATGAGCGCCGCCGCCAACGCCGCAGACCTGGCCCGCTACAGCCCGGTCAAGTAGGCGTCCGAAGCAGGAGAGCAGCTGCCCGCATTGCCACTGAAGGAGCACTCCGGTCCCAACGGACCGGGGTGCTTCTGCATTCCACGGGACGGCGTCGATAGTGGGCTGTGCCAAGGCTTTCATTCACCGACCCTACGGCTCGCCCGGGTGCCGGCAGTTAGCTCAACCCGGGGCCCCCGCCGCTCCTCCACCCAACGACAGACGCTCCCCCACCATGAGGTGAGGGAGCGTCGTATGAATCGGGCCGTAGGACCCTGGAACGTCCTAGCCGCCCACGATGGCGGAACCGACGAACGGGTCCACGGCCAGGGCGATGAAGAGCAGGGTCAGGTAGCTGATGGAGCCATGGAAGACCTTCATGGCGCCCTTGTCGGACACGTCGCCGCCCTGGGCGCGCTTGTACAGCGCGTGCGATTCGGACAGGAACCAGGCGCCCGCGACGACGGCGGTGACCGTGTAGACCCAGCCGGCGCCGCCGGCGGGAACCATCAGCAGCGAACACACGACCATGGCCCACGCGTACAGGACCACCTGCACCGAGACCACCTTGGCGCCGGCGATGGCGCCGAGCATCGGCACGTTCGCGTTGCGGTAGTCCTCGCCGTAACGCATGGACAGCGGCCAGTAGTGCGGCGGGGTCCAGAGGAAGATGACCATAAAGAGAATAACGGCGGGCCACTCCACCGTGTTGGTTACGGCCGCCCAGGCAATCAGCACCGGGAAGCAGCCGGCGGCCCCGCCCCAGACAATGTTCTGCGCGGTGCGGCGCTTGAGAATCATCGTGTAGATGACGACGTAGAAGACGATGGCGCCCAGACCGAGCCAGGCCGAGAGGGGGTTGGCCCCGAACCAGAGAATCGCGATTGCCGCGGCGCCCAGGAGCCAGGAGAAGACGAGCGCCTCGCGGGGCGTGACCTCGCCCGTGACCAGCGGCCGCTTTTCCGTGCGGTGCATGAGCTTGTCGATGTCGCGGTCGATGTAGCAGTTGAAGGCACCGGCGCTGCCTGCGGCGAAGGCGCCGCCCACCAGGGTCGCCAGGATCAGGCCGATCGACGGGAACCCGCGCTCCGCGTAGATCATGGTCGGCAGCGTGCTGACCAGCAAAAGCTCAATGACGCGGGGCTTCGTGAGCGCCAGGTAGGCCTTGGCTTTGCGGGCGAAGCCGATCTTTCCGGGGATCGAAGAGGCGTTCAGCGGCGTATCGGTTGTGCTCACGATGGCAGTCACTCTGTTCTGTCTGGCTGTTCAGTCCGGCTGGTTGTCGCAACGCGCGTTGCGTATCGAAGGGGTCCACGCGCAGCGCTCGGGCGTGTCCTCGCCCCCGTTGGTAGCCACGAACCATCATACCGTGGCCCCACCTGCGCCGAGGTCCGCCCCATGGCTCCACAAGTCCGGCATGTTAACCCCGGCTCACCGCCGCGCCGGCGGACGGTGATTCATATAAGCGCTAATCCCGTCCAATTAGTGAGATATACGCTGCCCGGCAGATGGAATAGGGCTAAGCTATCTGCAGATCAGCGCGTACGGTCGGCGGCCGGAAATGCCGACCCCGGATCTGCACAGTGCCTCTGCGCACGTGCACTTGCACACGCGACTGAGTGATAGATCAACGTTTCGATGGTGAACGGCTGGTACGTACCGCAGCGGGCACCGAACTGTGCCCGGCGGGACTGACCGCTCCATCCACCGTCAGCACAGAGAGGGGCCCGGTTTTCGTGCCACATTTGGAAGAGCAAGAACTGTCATGGACCAGCTTGGATCAGCGTGCGGTGGACACCATCCGTGTTCTCGCTGCGGATGCCGTGGAGAAGGTCGGTAACGGCCACCCGGGGACCGCGATGAGCCTGGCGCCGGCCGCTTACCTTCTCTTCCAGAAGCTGATGCGGCACGACCCGAAGAACCCGGACTGGCTGGGCCGGGACCGTTTCGTGCTCTCCCCGGGCCACACCTCCCTGACGCTGTACATCCAGCTGTTCCTCTCCGGCTACGGCCTGGAACTGAAGGACCTTGAGGCGCTGCGGACCTGGGGTTCGCTGACGCCGGGGCACCCGGAGTACAAGCACACCAAGGGTGTGGAGATCACCACCGGCCCGCTGGGCCAGGGCCTGGCCTCCGCGGTCGGCTTCGCGTACTCCCAGCGCCGGATGCGCGGGCTCTTCGACGCCGACGCCGCCGCGGGGACCTCCCCGTTCGACCACACCATCTGGGTGATCGCCTCCGACGGGGACCTGCAGGAAGGCGTAACGTCCGAGGCGTCCTCGCTCGCCGGGCACCAGGAACTCGGGAACCTCGTGGTGATCTACGACGAGAACCACATCTCGATCGAGGACGACACCGACATCTCCTTCACCGAGGATGTCCTGGCCCGCTACGAGGCCTACGGCTGGCACACCCAGCGCGTCGACTGGACCCGGACCGGGGAATACAAGGAGGACGTGGCGGAACTGCATGCCGCGCTGCTCGCCGCGAAGGCCGAAACCGGCAAGCCGTCCATCGTGTCGCTGCGGACCATCATCGGCTACCCGGCGCCGAAGAAGCAGAACACCGGCAAGATCCACGGCTCCGCCCTGGGCTCCGAGGAAGTCGCGGCGCTGAAGAAGGTCCTCGGCTTCGACCCGGAGCGTTCCTTCCAGGTCGACGAGGACGTCCTGGCCCACGCCCGTGAAGCCGTGGACCGCGGCGCGGCCGCCCGCACCACCTGGCAGGAGGCCTTCGAGGCCTGGCAGTCCGGGAACGTCGAGGCCGCTGCCCTGCTCGAGCGCGTCGAGGCCCGCAAGCTCCCGGCCGACCTCGATTCCGCCCTGCCGGTCTTCGAGGCCGGCAAGGACGTCTCGACCCGCGCCGCCTCCGGGAAGGTCCTGAACGCGATCGGCCCGGTCATGCCCGAACTCTGGGGCGGCTCCGCGGACCTGGCCGAGTCGAACAACACCACGATCGAGGGGTCGCCCTCGTTCATCCCGGCCTCCCGCTCCACGGCCGCCTGGAAGGGCAACCCCTACGGCCGGGTGCTGCACTTCGGCATCCGCGAACACGCTGCCGCGTCGATCGTGAACGGGATCTCCCTGCACGGGAACACCCGGGCGTTCTCGGGCACGTTCCTGATCTTCAGCGACTACCAGCGCCCCGCGATCCGGCTCGGCGCCCTCATGGGAGTCCCGTCGCTGTACGTCTGGACGCACGACTCGATCGGCCTCGGCGAGGACGGACCGACGCACCAGCCGGTCGAGCAGCTCGCCTCCCTCCGCGCCATCCCGGGCCTGGACGTCGTCCGCCCCGGAGATGCGAACGAGGTCGCCGCGGCCTGGAAGGTGATGCTCGAGAACCACGAGAACCCCGCCGGGATCGTGCTGACCCGCCAGAACATCCCCACCTACGCCCGCGGCACCGGCGAGGCCGAAGCTGACACCTTCGGGTCCGCCGCCGGCGTCGCGAAGGGCGGCTACGTCCTGGCCGAAGCCTCCGCCAACGGCCGGACCGCCGACGCCCGGGTCATCCTGATCGGCACCGGCTCCGAGGTCCAGCTCGCCGTCGCGGCCCGGACCGCACTGCAGGCCGAAGGCATCCCGACCCGCGTCATCTCCATGCCCTGCGTGGAGTGGTTCAACAAGCAGGACGCCGCCTACCGCGAAGCGGTCCTCCCGGCCGCCGTCAAGGCACGGGTATCCGTCGAAGCCGGACTCGCCCTGGGCTGGAAGGAATTCGTCGGCGACGCCGGCCGTTCCGTCTCCCTAGAGCACTACGGCGCCTCCGCGGACTACAAGCGCCTGTTCCAGGAATTCGGCATCACCGCGGAAGCCGTTGCCGCCGCCGCCAAAGAATCCCTCGCCAGCCTCACGGCCTGATCCAAACCTCACGCTTTCCGGGCCGCCGCCCAACACGGCGGCGGCCCCAGACTTCAGGAGTCACACATGAGCACCACCCCCACCCAACAGCTGTCCGACGCCGGCGTCTCCATCTGGCTCGATGACCTGTCCCGCGGCCGCCTCACCACCGGCACGCTGCGCAAGCTGATCGAAGAGAAGAACGTTGTTGGTGTCACCACGAACCCCAGCATCTTCCACGCCGCGATCACCGCCGGCCACGACTACGACGCCGTGATTGCCGCCCAGGCCGCAGCCGGCGCCACCGTTGAAGAGACCGTCTTCGAAATCACCACCACCGACGTGGCCGACGCCTGCGAGCTGTTCGCACCGGTCGCCGCCGCCACCAAGGGTGTAGACGGCCGCGTGTCCATCGAAGTGGATCCCCGCCTCGCCTGGGACACCGCCGGCACCATCGCCGAAGCCAAGCACCTCTACAAGAAGGTCAACAAGGACAACGTCCACATCAAGATCCCGGCAACCCTCGAGGGCCTCGAGGCCATCACGGCCACCCTGGCCGAGGGCATCAGCGTCAACGTGACCCTGATCTTCTCGCTCGAACGCTACCGTGCCGTCATCAACGCCTTCCAGTCCGGCCTGGAGCAGGCCAAGGACAACGGCCACGACCTCGCAAAGATCCATTCGGTCGCGTCCTTCTTCGTCTCCCGCGTGGACTCCGAAATCGACAAGCGCCTCGACGCCATCGGCACCGACGAGGCACGCGCCCTCAAGGGCAAGGCCGGAGTGGCCAACGCCCGCCTGGCTTACCAGGTGCACGAGGAACTCTTCTCCACCGAGCGCTGGGCCGTACTGGCCGGCGCCGGCGCGCTCCCCCAGCGCCCGCTGTGGGCCTCCACCGGCGTGAAGGACCAGGCATACCCGGACACCCTCTACGTCACGGAACTCGTCGCCCCGGGCGTCGTGAACACCATGCCGGAGAAGACCCTCGACGCTACGTTCGACCACGGCACCGTCACGGGCAACACCATCACCCGCGGCTACGACGACGCCAACGCCACGCTCAACGCGCTCGATGCGCTGGGCATCTCCTACAACGAGGTCGTCGCGGTGCTCGAGTCCGAAGGCCTTGACAAGTTCGTGGCCAGCTGGAAGGAACTGCTCGCCGACGTCGAGGGAGCCCTCGCCGCTGCACGGAAGGACGCATAGTCCACCATGACCTCACTCAGCTACGACGCCACGGGCGCAGCCCGTCAGGCCCACGAACAGCACCTCCCGGCCCTGCTGGAAGACAAGGTTGCCACCCGGATCTTCGCCAAGGACGCCACCCTGTGGGGTCCCGACGCCGAGGCCGATGCTTCGGTCCGGCTCGGCTGGGTTGAGGCGGCCACCGTCTCCCGGCCGCTCGTCGCGGACATCCTCGCGCTCCGCGATGCGCTCCGCGCAGAGGGCGTCAGCCGGATTGTCCTGTGCGGCATGGGCGGTTCCTCCCTGGCCCCCGAGGTCATCGCCGGGACCGCCGGCGTCGAGCTGACCGTGCTGGACAGCACCGATCCCGAACAGGTTGCGGCCGCCCTGGCGGACCGGCTCGCGGAGACCGCGATTGTGGTGTCCTCGAAGTCCGGCTCCACCCTGGAAACTGACTCGCAGCGCCGGATCTTCGAACACGCCTTCACCGAGGCGGGCATCGACGCCAAGAGCCGGATCATCATCGTCACCGATCCCGGTTCCCCGCTGGACAAGTCCGCCCGTGAAGCCGGCTACCGTGCCGTCTTCAACGCGGACCCGAACGTCGGCGGGCGCTACTCGGCCCTCACCGCTTTCGGGCTGGTGCCCTGCGGCCTGGCCGGCGTGGACATCCAGGCATTCCTGGACGAGGCCGAGGAAGCCGCCGAGGTCCTGAACGATGACTCCGAGGAGAACATCGGCCTCGCCCTCGGCGCGGCACTGGGCGGCACCAACCCCCTGCGCAACAAGATCGTCATCGCCGAGGACGGCTCCGGGATCGTAGGCTTCGCCGACTGGGCAGAACAGCTCATCGCCGAATCCACCGGCAAGCTCGGCACTGGTGTGCTGCCCGTCGTCGCCGGACCGAAGTCACCCGAGGCCACCCTCGGCGCTCCCGACGTCCTCGTCATCCGCCTCGTCCCGGCCGATGCCGACGTCGAACTCGGCGAAAACGAGGTCGCGATCGCGGGCGGGCTCCCCACCCAGCTGATGGCGTGGGAGTTCGCCACTGCCGTAGCCGGCCGCCTGCTAGGCATCAACCCCTACGACCAGCCCGACGTCGAGGCCGCCAAGATCGCCGCACGCGGACTGCTGGATGCCCAGCCGGAACCGACGCCCGCCAACTTCACCGACGGCGTCATCGAGGTCCGGGGCGGGGAATGGCTCGGCCATGCCGGCACGGCGGCCGAAGCGGTCAGCGCGCTGCTCGCCGAGCTGGGTCCGGACGGCTACCTGAGCGTCCAGGCGTATTTCGACCGGCTCGCCTTCGCGTCCCTCGAGGGCACCCGGGACCAGCTGGCTGCCCTCAGCGGCCGCCCCGTGACCTTCGGCTGGGGTCCGCGGTTCCTGCACTCCACCGGGCAGTTCCACAAGGGCGGCCCCGCCATCGGTGTGTTCCTTCAGGTCACAGCGGCATCCGGGACGGACCTGGCTATCCCGGACCGTCCCTTCACCTTCGGTGAGCTGATCTCGGCGCAGGCCGCCGGGGACGCCCAGGTCCTGACCGAACACGGCCGTCCGGTCCTCCGCCTGCACCTCACGGACCGCCCGGCGGGCGTCCGGCAGCTGCAGGAACTGGTCTCAGCCCTGGCCGGCCAGGCAGCACCCTCCACCAAAAGCTAAGGCGCCCACGCAACCATGCCAGAAACACTCAACGGCGGCCGGAAGTCCGCGGGCCGGGGGCGCAACCCGCTCCGGGACCCGCGGGACCGCCGCCTGAACCGTATCGCCGGACCGTCATCGCTGGTCCTTTTCGGGGTCACGGGAGACCTTGCCCGCAAGAAACTCATGCCGGCGGTGTACGACCTCGCCAACCGCGGGCTGCTCCCGCCGAGCTTCGCCCTGGTCGGCTTTGCCCGGCGTCAATGGGACAACGAGGACTTCGCCTCCGAGGTCAAGGACGCGGTGAAGGCGTACGCCCGCACCCCGTTCGATGAGACGGTGTGGAAGCAGCTTTCCGAGGGAATCCGCTTCGTGCAGGGCGAGTTCGACGACGACGACGCCTTCGAGCGGCTCAGCGCCACGATCGATGAGCTGGATGAGCAGCGCGGCACGCGGGGCAACCACGCGTTCTACCTGTCCATCCCGCCCAAGGCGTTTGAGCTGGTCTGCCGGCAGCTGTCCAAGCACGGCCTGGCCCAGGCCGAGGGCGACAAGTGGCGCCGCGTCGTCATCGAGAAGCCGTTCGGGCACGACCTCGAGTCGGCGCGGCAGCTCAACGACATCGTCGAGTCGGTCTTCCCGCCGGATGCGGTCTTCCGGATCGACCACTACCTCGGCAAGGAGACGGTCCAGAACATCCTGGCGCTGCGCTTCGCCAACCAGCTCTTCGAACCGCTGTGGAACGCCAACTACGTGGACCACGTCCAGATCACCATGGCCGAGGACATCGGCACGGGCGGCCGGGCCGGCTACTACGACGGCGTCGGCGCCGCCCGCGACGTCATCCAGAACCACCTGCTGCAACTGCTGGCCCTGACCGCGATGGAGGAGCCCATCTCCTTCAACGCCGACGACCTCCGCGCCGAGAAGGAAAAGGTCCTCGCCGCCGTCCGGCTGCCCGAGGACCTCTCCACGCACTGCGCGCGCGGTCAGTTCACCGGCGGCTGGCAGGGCGGCGAGCAGGTTGTGGGCTACCTGGAGGAAGACGGCATTCCGGCTGACTCCAAGACCGAGACGTTCGCCGCGATCCGGGTGGACATCAATACCCGCCGCTGGTCCGGAGTTCCGTTCTACCTGCGCGCCGGCAAGCGCCTTGGCCGCCGGGTGACCGAGATCGCCGTCGTGCTCAAGAGGGCACCGAACCTGCTGTTCACCGATCACGGTGAGGACGACTTCGGCCAGAACGCCGTTGTGATCCGGGTCCAGCCCGACGAGGGCGCAACGATCCGCTTCGGTTCCAAGGTCCCCGGCACGCAGATGGAAGTCCGCGACGTCACCATGGACTTCGGCTATGGACACTCCTTCACGGAGTCCAGCCCCGAAGCCTACGAACGGCTCATCCTGGATGTGCTGCTGGGCGAGCCTCCGTTGTTCCCCCGGCACGCTGAAGTCGAACTGTCCTGGAAGATCCTGGATCCGTTCGAGGACTACTGGGCCAGCCTCGATGAACAGCCCGAGCCGTACGGGCCCGGAAGCTGGGGCCCCGCCTCCGCCGATGAGCTCCTTGCCCGCGATGGACGAACCTGGAGAAGGCCATGATCGTAGATCTTCCGAATACAACAACCTCCAAGATCTCCAAGAAGATCATGGCCCTGCGCGAGCAGGGCGGCGTGATCGCCCTGGGCCGCGTCCTGACCCTCGTGGTGGTCACCAAGTCCGGGCTGGAGGAGGAGGCGATCGAGGCAGCCAACGAGGCCAGCCGGGAGCACCCCTGCCGGATCATCGTGCTGGCGGACGCAGGCGCTTCGGCTCCGACGCGGCTAGATGCGCAGATCCGGGTCGGCGGGGACGCGGGAGCCTCCGAGGTGATCCTGCTCCGCGGCTACGGCGAACTCGCTGAGGAAAGCGAGTCGCTCGTGGCTGCCCTCCTGCTGCCCGACGCGCCGATCGTGGCCTGGTGGCCGCATGGGGCGCCGAAGAACGCGTGCGAGACCTCGATCGGGCGGATCGCGCACCGCCGGATCACGGACTCCGCCAACGAGGCCGATCCGCAGCTCGCCCTGGCGAATGTCCGCCGGACCTACAAGGCCGGCGACACGGACCTGGCCTGGACCCGCCTCACCAACTGGCGGATCCAGCTGGCGGCGGTACTGGACCAGGTGGACGGCTCCCCCGTGACAGCGGTCGCCGTCGAGGGCGCCTCGGACTCCCCCAGCACCATCCTGCTCGCGGCCTGGCTCACGCTGGCCCTCGATGCCCCCGTCACGATCGTCGCCGATCCCGCCGGCACGGGCATCCGCCGGGTCCGGCTGACTCGGGCCGGCGGCGACGTCCAGCTGTTCCGGCCGGGCCTCACCGTGGCGGAACTGACCCAGCCGGGCCAGCCCGCGCAACGCATCTCGCTGCCGCGCCGGGACCTGAAGGATTGCCTGGCCGAAGAACTCCGCCGCCTGGATCCGGACGAAGTGTTCGGTGAAGTGATTACTATTGGACTGCCCCGTACCAATCTAAGGAGTGTCCGTCCCAGTGAGCGCTGACCCCAGAGTAAGCATCCATCCCGACTCGACCGTCCTCATGGCTGCGATCGCGGCCCGCCTGATAACCAAGCTTGTGGATATCCAGGACAAACACGGCGAGGCGACGGTGGTGCTTACCGGGGGCAGCATGGGCATCGGATCACTCAAGGCTGTCGCCGAGTCGCCCGCCTCCCCGGCCGTCGACTGGTCCAAGGTCAATTTCTGGTGGGGCGACGAACGCTTCGTCGCCGCCGACGACGCCGAACGCAACGCGCACCAGGCGCACGGGGCGCTGCTCTCGCACATCCCGGTGGACCCTGCCCGGGTACACGTCCCGGGCGCCGCAGACGAGTTCGGCAGCCCGGAAGAGGCAGCCGAGGACTATGCCCGCCGGTTGGCCGAAGCGGCCCGCGTCGAGCACGCCGCCGACATGTCCGACGACCGTCCGGAAACCCCGGGAACCCTCCCCCGGTTCGACATCGTCCTGCTGGGTGTCGGACCCGATGCCCACGTGGCGTCGCTGTTCCCGGAGCAGGCGGGCATCCGCGAGAAGGAACGGACGGTGGTGGGCGTCCGCAATTCACCCAAGCCGCCGCCGGCCAGGGTTTCCCTCACGCTGCCGGCCATCAATACGGCCTCGGAAGTGTGGATGGTGGTGGCGGGCGAGGATAAGGCCGGGGCCGTGGGACTCGCTCTCGCCGGCGCCAACCCGGTGCAGGTTCCGGCCGCCGGTCCGCGTGGACGGGACCGGACCCTGTGGCTTATTGATGAGAACGCGGCGGCGCGGGTGCCGGAGCAGCTAGTCCGGAAAGGCGCGTCCGGCTCGTAACCGCTCCAGCGCTCCAGCCAGGACGTCTTCGGCGTCCTGGCTGGAGCGCCGTTCTTTAACATATTCCAGGTGGCTTTTGAAGCCTTCGACCGGGGTGTCCTCGAGGGCGAACTGTGCTTCGTCCCGGGTGGCCGTGCCGCCGCAGCGGCGGCAGTCCCAGACCCCGGGGATCTGGTCTTCGGGAAGCTGTGCGAAGACGAGGGCCGTTTCGTGTCCCTTGGCGCACACGTAGGAGACACGGATACGGGGCTGGCGTACGCCAGCCCCGTCCAGTGGCTCGTGGCGGGGGGTGGCCCCCTCGGTGGCTCCTACACGGATGCCCTTGAATCCTGAAGCAGAATGCAGCATCGGGAACTCCTGGCTACTGGACTGATTGGAATATATTTGCCATCAGCGACAGTAGTTCGGAGTTCCCGATGCCGGGAGGGCCATAAGGACCCACTTATGAAATTTTTGCGTAGCGTCCTAGGAATCGGCGCCGGTGCTGAACCGCATCAGCAGGCCGAGCGCGATGATCACGACGCCCCAGGTGATGCCCAGGATGACCGTGAAGCGGTTGAGGTTCCGCTCGGCGACTCCGGAGGAGCTGAGTCCCGAGCTCATGCCGCCGCCGAACATGTCGGACAGACCGCCACCACGGCCCTTGTGGAGCAGGATGAGCAAGGTCAGCAGGAGGCTGGTGATGCCCAGAAGCACCTGCAGAATGACATGAAGAACGTCCACGACGGCCTTTCAGAAGAATTGGATTGCGGGGGCCAAACCTGTGTCCGGACTAATCCGTCAGCAGGTGACTCTCGAACCTGACAATATTAGCAAACTCGGCAGCATCCAGGCTGGCACCGCCGACAAGCAGGCCGTCCACGTCGCGTTCCTTCAGGATTGACGCCGCATTGTTGGCCTTCACGGAGCCGCCGTAGAGCAGCCGGGTCTTGGCGGCGACATCCGCGCCGAAGAGCGTGGAGAGCTCGGCCCGGATGGCGGCGCACATCTCCTGCGCGTCTTCGGGGCCGGCGACCTCGCCGGTTCCGATCGCCCAGACGGGCTCATAGGCGACCACGAGCTCGGCGGCCTGCTCGGCAGTGAGGCCCTCGACGTCGGCGCGCAGCTGAGTGAGCGTGTGCTCGACGTGGGTGCCGGCCTGGCGGATTTCGAGGCCCTCACCGACGCAGAGCACGGGGGCCAGGCCGTGGCGGAACGCTGCCTTGGTCTTGGCGTTGAGCACGTCGTCGGACTCGTTGTGGTGGGTGCGGCGTTCACTGTGGCCCACCAGGACATACTTGCAGCCCAGCTTGGCGAGGAACTGCCCGGAGGTGTCGCCGGTGTAGGCGCCGGAATCGAACTGGGAGAGGTCCTGGCCGCCGTAGGCAACCTCCAGTTCGTCCCCCTGGACGAGGGTCTGGACTCCGCGGAGATCCGTGAACGGCGGGAAGACTGAGACCTCCACCCGGCTGTAGTCGTGCTTGGCGTCGGATAGGGTCCAGGCCAGCTTCTGCAGGAGGGTGATGCCCTGGACGTGGTCCATGTTCATCTTCCAGTTGCCTGCGATGAAGGGCTTGCGGTCGAACTTGCCGTTCGTTGACGTAGTCACATGATCTCCAAAAAAGAGGTGCGGATCGAAAGAGTGTGTCGGATAAAACAGCCGGCAGCGCGCCCTGGTTGTCGCGGACCCGCGTGGTGCGGGACGGGCGCGCTGCCGGCTGGCTCGCTTAGCGGTCCAGGACCGTGAGTCCGGGGAGTTCCTTGCCTTCGAGGTATTCCAGGCTGGCGCCGCCGCCGGTGGAAATGTGGCCGAACTGCTCGTCAGCGAAGCCGAGCGTGCGGACTGCCGCGGCGGAGTCGCCACCACCGACGACAGTGAACGCTTCCGTTTCCGTCAGCGCCTGGGCGATCGCCCGGGTGCCGGCGGCGAACGCCGGGAACTCGAACACGCCCATGGGGCCGTTCCAGAACACGGTCTTGGCGCCCGTGATCCGTTCCGCGAAGGCGGCTGCCGACTCCGGGCCGATGTCCAGGCCGATGCCCTGGGCGCCGAAGCTGCTGCCCTCGATCGCGTCGGCACGGACCGTCTCATGCTCGGCGTCCGCGGCGAACTTGCTGGCCACGACGACGTCGGTGGGGATGACGAAGTCGGTTCCGGCATCCGCGGCACGCTTGATGTACTCCTGGACAACCGGGATCTGGTCTTCTTCCAGCAGGCTGCCGGCCACCTTGTGGCCTGCCGCGGCGAGGAAGGTGAACAGCATGCCGCCGCCGACCAGGATGGTGTCCGCTTTGCCGATCAGGTTGTCGATCACGGCGAGCTTGTCCGAGACCTTGGAACCTCCGAGCACCACCGCATAGGGGCGCCGGGTGTCGGCGGTGAGCTTGCGCAGCACCTCCACCTCCGTGCGGACCAGGTCGCCCTGGTAGGACGGCAGCCGGGTGGCGACGTCGTACACGCTGGCGTGCTTGCGGTGCACGGCACCGAAGGCGTCGTCCACGAAGGCGCCGTTGGGGCCCGTGAGTGCCACCAGCTCATCCGCGAAGGCGCCGCGTTCGGCATCGTCCTTGGACGTCTCGCGGGCGTCGAAGCGCACGTTCTCCAGCACGAGGGCTTCCCCGTCCTGCAGCGCCGCGGCGAGTTCCTTCGCGGAGCCGCCGACGGTGTCCTCCGCGAGGGAGACCTTGAACGAGGCAAGCTCGGCCAGGCGGGTCACGGCGGGCGTGAGGGAGTACTTCTCTTCCGGGGCGCCCTTGGGGCGGCCGAGGTGTGCTGTGACCAGCACGCGGGCACCGGCGTCCGTAAGCTTCGCCAGCACTGGCAGGGAGGCCTTGATCCGGCCGTCGTCAGTCACTGTAGAGCCGTCGAGCGGCACGTTCAGGTCACTTCTGACCAGAACGTACCGCCCGCGGACACCATCAGCGATGAGTTCGTTGAGGGTGTGGAATGTCATGTGTCTTACCCTAGCCCAGCTTGGCTGCGACAAGCTCCGTGAGGTCCACGAGGCGGTTCGAGTAGCCCCACTCGTTGTCATACCAGGAAACAACCTTGACCTGGTTGCCGATCACCTTGGTCAGCCCGGAGTCGAAGATCGACGACGCCGGATCGCCCACGATGTCCGAGGAAACAATCGGCTCGTCGGTGTAGGTCAGGAGGCCCTGAAGCGCCTCGGTCTCGGAAGCTGCCTTGAGGGCTGCGTTGACTTCCTCGACCGTGGTCTCGCGGGACACCGTGACCGTGAGGTCCGTTGCCGAACCGGTCGGGACCGGGACGCGGATGGCGAAGCCGTCAAGCTTGCCCTTCAGTTCCGGCAGGACCAGGCCGATCGCCTTGGCGGCACCCGTGGAGGTGGGGACCATGTTGATGGCGGCGGCGCGGGCCCGGCGGAGGTCCTTGTGCGGGCCGTCCTGCAGGTTCTGGTCGGCGGTGTAGGCGTGGATGGTGGTCATCAGGCCACGCTCGATGCCGAACGAGTCGTTGAGGACCTTGGCCAGCGGGCCGAGGCAGTTGGTGGTGCACGACGCGTTGGAGATGATGTGGTGCGTGGCGGGGTCGTAAAGGCCTTCGTTGACACCGATCACGATCGTGATGTCCTCGTCCGAGGCGGGAGCGGAAATCAGGACCTTCTTGGCGCCGGCGTCGATGTGCTTCTGCGCATCCGATGCCTTCGTGAAGAAGCCGGTCGACTCGATGACGATGTCGACGCCGAGCTCGCCCCAGGGCAGCTTCGCCGGATCGCGCTCGGCGAGGACCTTGATGATGTTGCCGTCGACGACGATGTTGCCGTCCTTGACCTCGACGGTCTCCTTGAGGCGCCCGCCGACAGAGTCGTACTTCAGCAGGTGGGCGAGGGCTTCCGGGCTGGTGAGGTCGTTGACGGCAACGATCTCCAGGTCTGCCCCCTGGGCCAGGGCGGCGCGGAAGTAGTTGCGGCCGATGCGGCCAAAGCCGTTGATACCAATACGGGTCGTCACGTTTTCAGTCTCCTTGGTGCTTTTGCAAGCACGACTAGTTGAGTCGGGCGTTCAAGCCAACTAACAGATCCCGCACGCCATTGGGCAGAGATGATTACCAGATCGGAGGGCGACCAGCCACATTGCTGAAGGCTAACCGCCTTCCGTGACCTATCTTACGTTTAACTGAGCCTGCCCCCGCAAGTGCGGGGGCAGACAGTCCACGATTCGGGCCGGACGGCGCGAAATGTGAGCTTTGTTACAAACAGATGTGCACTACATCACCGTTAGAGGGTAATGAGGCCCGTTGCGTTCTTGCGGGCTGCGTCGAAGCGCTTGGCGACGTCGGCCCAGTTGACGATGTTCCAGAACGCCTTGACGTAGTCGGCCTTCACGTTGACGTAGTCGAGGTAAAAGGCGTGCTCCCACATGTCCAGCATCAGCAGCGGGGTGGTGCCCAGCGCGACGTTGCCCTGCTGATCGTAAAGCTGCTCGATCACGAGGTTGCCGCCGATGGGCTCGTAGGCGAGGAAGCCCCAACCGGAGCCCTGCAGGCCCAGAGCCGCGGCGCTGAACTGGGCACGGAAGGCGTCAAAGGAGCCGAACGCGTCGTCGATGGCCGCCGCGAGCTCACCCTCGGGCTTGTCGCCGCCGTCCGGTGAGAGGTTGTTCCAGAACACGGAGTGGTTGATGTGGCCGCCGGTGTGGAAGGCGAGATCCTTGGACAGCCGGTTGATGTTGGCGAAGTCGCCCTTCTCGCGGGCCTCCGCGAGCTGGGCCAGGGCGTTGTTGGCGCCGGCCACGTAAGCGGCATGGTGCTTGCTGTGGTGCAGCTCCATGATCCTCGCGGAAATGTGGGGCTCCAGCGCGGCGTAGTCGTAGCTGAGTTCGGGCAGAACGTACTCGGTCACAAAATCCTCCAATGTCGTGGACGTGTTGTCCGGTTCGGTAACTCTCGGATTGTGCATCCGGATGACCTGGCACCCGGAAGTGTGTGCTGAATCCGGGATCCGGTGGGCATAACCTCCCATGTCGCTGAGGTATTTCCACCGTCTGGATCCGATTCTAGGGCCCGGCTATTCGTCCAGCATTTCCGGCGTCACATTTGCCTCCGTGCCGGGGATGCCGAGATCCTGGGCCCGCTTGTCCGCCATGGCCAGGAGCCTGCGGATCCTGCCGGCGATGGCGTCCTTCGTCATGACCGGGTCCGCGAGCCGGCCGAGTTCGTCCAGGCTGGCCTGCTTGTGGGCCACCCGCAGTTCGCCGGCGTACTTGAGATGCTCCGGGACGTCGTCGCCTAGGATCTCCAGGGCACGGTCCACGCGGGCGCCCGCCGCGACGGCAGCCTGGGCGGAGCGGCGCAGGTTGGCGTCATCGAAGTTGGCCAGCCGGTTGGCGGTGGCCCGGACTTCCTTCCGCATCCGGCGTTCCTCCCAGACCATGAGGGCGTCGTGTGCGCCCATCCGGGTGAGGAGGGCCGCGATCGTGTCGCCGTCGCGGATCACCACGCGGTCGACTCCCCTGACCTCGCGGGCCTTGGCCTGGATGCCGAGGCGGCGGGCCGCGCCGACGAGGGCCAGCGCCGATTCCGGCCCGGGGCAGGTGACCTCCATGGCGGAGGAGCGCCCGGGTTCGGTGAGGGAACCGTGGGCCAGGAAGGCGCCGCGCCAGACTGCCTCGGCGTCGGAGGCGGAACCGTTGACCACCACGGACGGGAGGCCGCGGACGGGCCGTCCACGGGCGTCCAAGAGGCCGGTCTGGCGGGCGAGGGCCTCGCCGTCGCGGACGACCCGCACCACGTAGCGGCTGCCGCGGCGCAGTCCCCCGCCGGAGACGACAATGATCTCGCTCTGGTGGCCGTAGACCTCGGCGATGGCGGCACGCAGCCGCCGTGCGGTCGAGGCAAGGTCAACCTCGGCCTCGATCACGATCCGGCCGGAGATGATGTGCAGTCCGCCGGCGAAGCGGAGCATGGCCGACACTTCAGCCTTGCGGACCGAGGACTTCTTGATGTCCAGCCGCGAGAGTTCTTCCTTGACTGATGCTGTCAGTGCCATGGCACGTTTCCTAACTGTTCCCGAAAATGTCGTTGTAAGCCGTTGCCAGACGCAGCGGGTCGTGGATCGGCCGGGGGCTCGACGCCCCCACTTTACCCAACACCACCTCGGCTCCGAGCATCCCGGCCGCCTGTTCGAACCCGCGGAGGTCCGGGATCGACTCCGGGTCGGCCAGGACGACGTCGATGGTGAACTCCGGCGCGTACTCCCGCAGCACACGCAGGTGGTCGGCGGCGGTCATCCCCAGGGTTTCCTTGGTGTCCGTGGCCAGGTTCATGGTCAGGCAGCGGCGGGCCGCGGTGTTGCAAAGCGCCTCCCGCATTTCCGGCAGCAGCAGGTGCGGCAGCACGGAGGTGTACCAGGATCCCGGGCCCAGGACCACCCAGTCGGCCAGTTCGATGGCGGTGAGGGCCTCGACGCAGGCCGGGGCGTCGCCGGGCAGCAGCCGGACACGTTCCAGGGAGCCGGCAACGGCGCATTTCGCCTGCCCGCTGAGGGTCTGCAGCACCGACGTGCCGTCCGGGGCGGTGACCCGGACCTGGCCCTCGATGGTGAGCGGAACGCTGGACATCGGCAGGACCTCGCCGCGGGCGCCCAGCAGGGCCCCGGCCCACTTGAGGCCGGCGACTGTATCGCCGAGGAGCTCCCAAAGAGTCACGATCAGCAGGTTGCCCATCGCGTGCTCGTCGAGGGACCCGCCGGGGCCTTTGCCGGGTGCGAAGCGGTGCTGCATCACATCGCGCCAGGTACGGCCCCAGTCGGTGTCGTCGCACAGCGCGGAGAGCGCCATCCGCAGGTCTCCGGGCGGGAGGACGCCGTACTCCTCGCGCAGCCGCCCCGAGGAGCCGCCGTCGTCCGCCACAGTGACGATGGCGGTCAATTCGGAGGTGAGCAGGCGCAGGGCCGACAGCGAGGCGGAGAGGCCATGCCCGCCGCCGAGGGCCACCACGGTGGGGCCCTTGTCCTGCTGGCTGGCGAAGGCGGCGCTGGCCGGAGGGATGAGCGGCAGGGGCCCCGTGAGCAGCGCCATTATTCCCGGCCCAGGTCCCGGTGTGTGGTGGTCACAGTGACGCGCGGATACTGCGCGAGCCGGCGGGAAAGCTCGACGGCGACGGCCACCGAGCGGTGCTTGCCGCCGGTGCAGCCGATGGCGATGGTGGCGTAATGCTTGTTCTCGCGCCGGTAGCCGTCCAGGACCGGTTCGAGGGCCAGAACGTAGCGCTCCACGAAGTTGCTGACGCCCTCGGCCCCGAGCACGTAATCGCTCACGTCCTTGTCCAGGCCGGTGTGCGGCCGCAGCGCCGGGACCCAGTGCGGGTTGGGGATGAAGCGGGCGTCCGCCACGAAGTTGGCATCCACCGGCAGGCCGTACTTGAAGCCGAAGCTCATGACGTTCAGGCGCAGGGCCACCGGTCCGGTGTCGCTGAACAGTTCCGTGATCGCCGTGGCCAGTCCATGCACGTTCAGCGCCGAGGTGTCGAGGACGATGTCGGCGGAGGTCCGGAGCTCGTGCAGCAGCTCGCGCTCGGCGGCGATGCCGTCGAGGATCCTGCCGCCGGCCTGCAGCGGGTGCGGCCGTCGGCCCTGTTCGAAGCGGCGGACCAGGACGCCGTCGTTCGCGTCGAGGAAGAGCACCCGGAAGGTGACGCCGCTGGCTTCGAGGGACCGGAGAGCGGCGCGGATGTCGGCAAACAGTTCCTTGCTGCGGACATCCATGACGACGGCGAGTTTGGAGATGGAGCGGGGCGCATGGGACACCAGCTCGGCCAGGGTCCCGAGCATCTGCGGCGGAAGGTTCTCCACGACGTACCAGCCATGGTCCTCGAGCGCGTCCGAAGCCGTGCTCCGGCCGGCTCCAGACATGCCGGTCACCACGAGCAGTTCCGCCTCAACGGGTTTGACTGGCGTCATGCCGTCCGTCTCGTTGCCGGATCCTGCCGTCGACTCTGCCATCTGTGAAGCCCCGTTCTGCTGTGCTGTTGTGCCGTGTAGCGGCCGCGGTGAGTTTTAGGCCACCGAACGGGCCGCTTCCCAAGTCCTTACCCTAGCTAAGTTTGCCGGAGCTAGCTAAGTTTCCAGGATTTCGCCGGTTGTCATGTTGATGGCGGGGACGGCAGGCACGCCGGCCCCGTCCTCCGGGTTGAAGTGCCGCACGATCGCCTCGGCCAGGGAAGGCCCGATCCCCTTGGCGACGGTGAGTTCATCCGCCGTCGCCGCCCTGATGCTCTTGACCGAACCGAACTGCGCCAGGAGGGCCTTGCGTTTGGAATCACCCAGTCCGGGGACGCCGTCGAGGGCCGACACCGTCATGGCCTTGCCGCGCTTCTGCCGGTGGAAGGAAATCGCGAAGCGGTGCGCCTCGTCGCGGACGCGCTGCAGGAGGTACAGCCCCGCCGAGGCCCGCGGCAGGATCACCGGGAAGTCGCTGTCCGGCAGCCAGACCTCTTCAAGCCGCTTGGCGAGACCGACGACGTACACGTCCTCGATGCCGAGTTCGGCGAGGGCCCGGGCCGCGGCGTTGACCTGGGGCTTGCCGCCGTCGACCACCACGAGGTTCGGCGGGTAGGCGAATTTGCTCCGTGGCGCCGGCGTCGTCGTGTCGGCCAGCGATACCGCCACAGCAGCCTCAAGGGCAGCCTGGTGGCCCGGCTTGCGGGCCGCCTCGGCCTGCTCGGCCTTCTCCTGCAGGTAGTGCCGGAAACGGCGGGTCAGCACGTCATGCATCGCGGCGGTGTCGTCATTCGCGGCAGCGCCGGTCACGGAGAACTTCCGGTATTCGGACTTCTTCGGCAGCCCGTCCTCGACCACCACCATGGAACCGACCACGTTGGTGCCCTGGACATGCGAGATGTCGAAGCATTCGATCCTCATCAGCGCGACGGGCAGTTCGAGTGCCTCCTGCAGCTCCTGGAGCGCCTGCGACCGCACGGTCAGGTCACCGGCCCGGCGGGACTTGTGCAGCTTCAGCGCATGCTCGGCGTTGTCCCGGACGGTGGACATCAGTGCGGCCTTGTCGCCGCGCTGCGGGACCCGGATGTCAACCCGCGCGCCGCGCAGTCCGCCCAGCCATTCGGCGAGTTCGGCGGCGTTGCTGGGTTCGGCCGGGACCAGGACCTCGCGGGGCAGCCGGCCCTGGCTTTCGGCTTCCTCGCCGTAGACCTGCTGGAGCAGGTGCTCGACCAGGTCAGGGGTAGTGGAGTCCTCGACTTTTTCCACGACCCAGCCGCGCTGGCCGCGGATCCGGCCGCCGCGCACGTGGAAGACCTGCACGGCTGCCTCGAGCTCGTCCTCGTGCAGGGCGAAGACGTCGGCGTCGGTGCCTTCGGCCAGGACCACCGCGTTGCGCTCGAAGACCTTCTTGAGCGCGACGATGTCGTCCCGGATGCGGGCCGCCCGCTCGTAGTCGAGTTCGGCGACGGCGGCGGCCATTTCCTTTTCCAGCCTCGTGACGAAGGGCTTCGCTTCGCCGCCCATAAAGTTGCAGAAGTCCTCGGCGAGGGCCCGGTGGTCCTCCTCCGAGATGCGCCCGACGCACGGGGCCGAGCACTTGTCGATGTAGCCCAGCAGACAGGGCCGGCCGCTGGCCTGGGCCCGCTTCAGGACGCCGGCGCTGCAGCTGCGGACCGGGAAGACCCGCAGGAGGGTGTCCATGGTGTCCCGGATGGCGCCGGCGGTGTACGGGCCGAAGTAGCGGGTGCCCTTCTTGCGTTCGCCGCGCAGCACCTGGACGCGCGGGAATTTTTCCGCCACCGTGACGGCAAGGTACGGGTAGCTCTTGTCGTCCCGGAACATGACGTTGAAGCGAGGTTTGAATTCCTTGATCCAGGTGTATTCCAGCTGGAGGGATTCGAGCTCGCTCCCGACGACGGTCCACTCGACGCTGCTGGCCGTGTGGACCATGGCGTAGGTCTTGGGCAGCAGTCCGGCCGGGTTGGCGAAATAGGAATTCAGCCGTGACCGGAGGTTCTTGGCCTTGCCGACGTATATGACCCGGCCGTGCGGGTCGCGGAAGCGGTACACGCCCGGATTGGTCGGAATCTCACCCGTCTGGGGTCGGTAACTCGCTGGATCTGCCACGGTTCAAGTCTACTGAGGAGCCAGGGGTGCCGAGGACGGCTACTCGGCGACCTTGCTCTGGTTGTAGCCCGTCGCGCGTTCCTGGCCGCTGAGTTCCGCAATCGCGTCCATGATCCGGTCGGTGACCTGGCGGCGTGCCGGCAGGGAGTGGTCCGGCCCGGTCTTTTCGAAGTGCAGCGGCGCGCCGACCTTCATCGTGAAATGCTGCGGCTTGACGGACTTGCTGTCCGCCGGCTGCAGGTGCTCGGTGCCGATCAGGCCCACCGGGATCACCGGGGCGCCCGTGGTGAGGGCGAGCCAGCCGACGCCGGTGCGGCCGCGGTAGAGGAGCCTGTCACGGGACCGGGTCCCTTCGGGGTAAATCCCGATGCCCTTGCCCTCGCCGAGGATCTCCAGGAGCGTCTTGAGCGCCTGCACGCTGGCGGCCTGCTCGCCCCGCTCGACCGGGATCGAGCCGACGGCTTCGAA
This sequence comes from Arthrobacter sp. UYCu712, assembly GCF_040547005.1. Taxonomy (NCBI): domain Bacteria; kingdom Bacillati; phylum Actinomycetota; class Actinomycetes; order Micrococcales; family Micrococcaceae; genus Arthrobacter; species Arthrobacter sp. UYCu712. The sequence goes on along the minus strand of NZ_JBEPOZ010000004.1, from coordinate 165,767 downwards.
GAAAGACTTCATGACCTTGCCCTTGACGCCGCCGGTGGTGAAATACTCAGCCTTCGCGAAGAACGCGACGGGGCGCGGCATAAGCGCCTGGACAATCACGCTGTCCAGAAAGGACAGGTGGTTTGGCGCCACGATGAACGGACCCTCAGAGGGCACGTTTTCAAGGCCGATGACGGTGGGCCGGCAGGTGGTGGTGACCAGTCCCCGCGTGGTCCAGCGGATTGCATCAAACATTGCCATCGGTGTGCACCTCGTCCAGGGCTTCAGTCGTAGGGGCGGCGGTGGCGGATATCGCACCCGGACCCGTGGCCCGGGCAGCGTCCCGCCGGATGATCGTCTGATGCAGGGCCGTGGCGGTCTGCACGATCTCGACGGCGCCCGCCTCGTGGAGTTCGCCGTCGGGCGCAAAGCCCCAGCCTACGCCGATGCACTCCAGGCCGTTGGCCGCCGCCCCGGCGACGTCCTGGGCGCGGTCCCCCACCATGACGGCGCGCCGCGCGCCGAGGCCGGGGTCAGTGTCCAGATCGGCCAGGGCCGCGGCGACGATCCCGGCTTTCCCTGACGGTGCGCCGGTCCCGACAGCTGCTCCGGCGGCGGCGGTTTCATCGGCGGCGGAACCGCGGATGGTGTGGAACAGTCCCGCGATGCCGTGGTGTTCCAGCACGGTCCGTGCCAGCCCTTCCGGCTTCTGCGTCGCGACGGCGATGGGACGCCCGGCAGCCACGAAGGAATCCAGTAGCTCGCGGACCCCCGGGTAGAGCCGGCTTTGGGCGATGCCGGTGGCGAGGTAGTGCGCCCGGTAGATCCGGATGGCCTCGGCCAGCTGCGCGGCCGGGACCCCGGCGATCTCCGTGAGGGAATGGCTCAGCTTGGGACCGATCATCGCGTCCATCCGGGCCTTGCCGGGAACGGTGAGTCCGAGGTCGGTGAGGGCCGCTGCGATTCCGTCCGTTATTCCCCCGGCCGGATCGACAAGAGTGCCGTCCAGGTCAAAGATCACGGGCACTTTTGTATGAGTCACCGGCTTAGTTTCTCACGAGAGCCGGAATGCCAGAAACTCCCATACCCGTCAGGGAATACTTCTATCCCCTGACGGGCTCAGGCCAGGATGTCGGCCAGGAAGGCAGCGGTGTGGCTCTCCGTGGACTTGGCGACCTGTTCCGGGGTTCCGGAGGCGACGATGCGCCCGCCGCCGGACCCGCCGTCCGGGCCCAGGTCGACGATCCAGTCGGCGCTCTTGATGACATCGAGGTTGTGCTCGATCGTGATGACCGTGTTGCCCTTGTCCACGAGGCCCTGGAGCACCAAGAGCAGCTTCCGGATGTCCTCGAAGTGCAGGCCCGTGGTGGGCTCGTCCAGCACGTAGACGCTGCGCCCGTTGGAGCGCTTCTGCAGTTCCGCCGCGAGCTTCACCCGCTGGGCCTCGCCGCCGGAGAGCGTGGTGGCGGGCTGGCCCAGCCGGACGTAGCCGAGTCCGACGTCGACGAGCGTGCTGAGGTGCCGGGCGATCGGTGAGAAGGCCGCGAAGAACTCGGCACCTTCCTCGATGGGCATGTTCAGGACATCGGCGATCGTTTTGCCTTTGTAGTGGACTTCCAGGGTTTCGCGGTTGTACCGGGCGCCGTGGCACACCTCGCAGGGCACGTAGACGTCAGGCAGGAAGTTCATTTCGATCTTCAGGGTGCCGTCACCGGAGCACGCCTCGCAGCGGCCGCCTTTGACGTTGAAGGAGAACCGGCCCGGCAGGTAGCCGCGGACCTTGGCCTCGGTGGTCTCAGCGAAGAGTTTGCGGATGTTGTCAAAGACACCCGTGTAGGTGGCCGGGTTGGACCGCGGAGTGCGCCCGATGGGGCTCTGGTCGACGTGGACCACCTTGTCGAGGTGCTCGAGGCCCTGGATCGACTTGTGCCGACCGGCCACCTGTTTGGCGCCGTTGAGCTTGTTCGCCAGGACCTTGTAGAGGATCTCGTTAACCAGGGTGGACTTGCCGGAGCCGCTGACGCCGGTCACTGCGGTGAACAGTCCCAGCGGGAAGGTGGCATCGACATTCAGGAGATTGTGCTCCTTGGCTCCGACGACCTTGAGCTCACGCTTCTTGTCGTATTTGCGCCGTTTCTTGGGAATATCGATCCGCTTCCGGCCGGAGAGGTAATCACCGGTGAGCGATTCCTTGTTCTCGAGCAGCTCCTTGTAGGACCCGGAGTGCACCACCATGCCGCCGTGTTCGCCGGCCCCGGGTCCGATGTCCACCACCCAGTCGGCTACCTGGATGGTGTCCTCGTCGTGTTCCACCACGATCAGGGTGTTGCCGAGGTCCCGCAGCCGGGTGAGCGTCTCGATCAGGCGGCGGTTGTCCCGCTGGTGCAGGCCGATGGACGGCTCGTCCAGGACGTAGAGCACACCCACGAGGCCGGAGCCGATCTGGGTGGCGAGCCGGATGCGCTGGGCCTCGCCGCCGGACAGTGTGCCGGAGGGACGCTCCAGGTTAAGGTACTCCAGGCCGACGTCGAGCAGGAAGGTCAGGCGGGCCTGGATCTCGATGAGGACCTGGTGGGCGATCTGGGCTTCCCGGCCGGTGAGCACGAGCTTGTCCAGGAAGCGGGCGCAGTCGCGCATCGGCATCGCGGCGACCTCGGCGATCGACTTGCCGTTGATCAGGACCGAGAGCGACGCAGGGTTCAGGCGTGCGCCGTTGCAGGCCGGGCACGGGATCTGCCGCATGTACTCCTCGTAGCGGTCCCGGGCCGAGTCCGAGTCTGTTTCAAGGTGTTTGCGGTGGACGTACTGGATGACGCCCTCGAAGCCGGTGCTGTACTTGCGTTCCCGGCCGAAGCGGTTGCGGTACTGCACCACTACTTTGTGGTCCTTGCCGTGCAGCACGGTCTGGCGGGTGTCCTCGGAGAGCTTTTCCCACGGGGTCGTCATCGAGAAACCGAGTTCTTTGGCGAGTCCGTCGAGCAACCGGTTCCAGTACTCCGTCGTCGCCGTGCCGAGCGACCACGGCGCGATGGCCCCTTCCGAGAGTGAGAGTTCCCCGTTCGGAATGATGAGTTCCTCATCAACCTCCAGCTTCGTGCCGATGCCGCTGCAGGCGGAGCAGGCACCGAAGGGGTTGTTGAACGAGAAGGAGCGCGGTTCGATCTCGTCGATCGCGAGGGGGTGCTCGTTGGGGCAGGCGAGGTGCTCGGAGAACGCCCTGACCCGCTCCGCGTCGTCCGCGTCGAGGTCGACGAACTCGGCGAGGATCCGGCCCTCGGCCAGCCCGAGGGCGGTTTCGACCGAGTCGGTGAGGCGCTGGTTGATGCCTTCCTTGACCACGAGCCGGTCCACGACCACTTCAATCGTGTGTTTGAACTGCTTGCCGAGCTTGGGCGGATCACTCAGCTGGATGAGCTTGTCATCGACCCGGGCGCGTGAGTAGCCCTTGGCGGTCAGTTCCTTGAACAGTTCGACGAATTCGCCCTTGCGGCCACGGACCACGGGCGCCAGGACCTGGAAGCGTGTGCCTTCCGGCAGTTCCAGAAGCTGGTCGACGATCTGCTGCGGGGTCTGCTTCGTGACCGGCTCCCCGCAGACGGGACAGTGCGGGCGGCCCACCCGGGCCCACAGCAGGCGCATGTAGTCGTAGATCTCGGTGATGGTGCCGACGGTGGAGCGGGGGTTCTTGCTGGTGGACTTCTGGTCGATCGACACCGCCGGCGAGAGGCCTTCGATGAAGTCGACGTCGGGCTTGTCCACCTGGCCCAGGAACTGCCGGGCGTAGGCGGAAAGCGATTCGACGTAGCGCCGCTGGCCCTCGGCGAAGATCGTGTCGAAGGCGAGGGAGGACTTACCCGAGCCGGACAGCCCCGTGAACACGATCATGGAGTCGCGCGGCAGGTCCAGGTCAACGTTGCGCAGGTTGTGCTCGCGGGCGCCCTTGACGACGAGGCGGGACATGTCCGGCCGCTTCACCGCAGGGCGGGTATCGATCGCGTGGCCCGGTTTTGCGGCGCCCATCGGAACGTTGTCCATCGGAACGGAGGTCTGGTCATCAACGGCTGGATCTTCAGCTACGGCTTTAGGCACGCTACCAATGCTAATCGAAAACTTCTTCGAATATCTATTCCCGACTGTGTCACCTGCCGGGGAATCCGGTCCCGTGTGTTAGCGGGACATCAGTCACGGTCGTACGCGGCCGCAAGCAGGTGCACGGCCTCGGCAAAGCTGGCGCCCTGGGCCTTGGCTGCCGCCGCGAAGTCCGCCGCGGCGGCGGACAGCGAGTTCCAGGCTTCGTCCCGGGCGCACACAACCGTCCCGTTCCGGCCGCGGGTCGCGACGACCCCGGCGGCCTCGAGTTCCTTGTAGGCGCGCGCCACCGTGTGCGGGGCAACGCCGAGTTCGGCGGCGAGGCTGCGGACTGCCGGGAGCCGGGTGCCCGCGGCCAGCGTGCCGTCGTCGGCCCGTTCGATGATGTTGAGCCGGAGCTGTTCAAACAACGGGACCGAGCTGGCCTGGTTGGGCTTCCAGGCGCCGGGGAACCGGTCCGCCAGCTTCTCCGTGGGGCTCACAGTTCCGGCTCCTTGAGGCCGAGTACTTGTTCGCTGCCCGCGAACTGGGCGTTGTACAAATCCCAGTACAGCCCGCTCCTGCCCAACAGCTCCTGATGGGTCCCGTGTTCAACAATCCGTCCGTGGTCCATGACGAGAATTAGATCAGCGTCCCGGACGGTGGACAAGCGGTGGGCAATCACGAAGCTGGTGCGGCCCTGCCGGAGGCGCTGCATCGCCTGGCGGATCTGCACCTCGGTGCGGCTGTCCACCGAGCTCGTCGCCTCGTCCAGGACCAGGATGCTGCGGCCCGCCAGTTGCGCCCTCGCGATCGAGATGAGCTGCCGCTGTCCCCGGCTGAGCGAGCCGCCGCCGTCGCCGAGCATGGTGCCGTAGCCGTCCGGCAGCGAACGGACGAACTGGTCGACGTGGCTGGCCTGCGCCGCGGCAGCGATCTCCGCATCGCCGGCGCCGGGCCGGCCGTACTCGATGTTCTCCCGGATGCTGCCCGTGAAAAGCCAGACGTCCTGAAGGACGGTGCCGAGGCCGGACCGCAGCTCGTCCCGGGGCATCTGCGCGATGTCGGCGCCGTCGACGGTGATCCGTCCGGAGTCCAGTTCATAGAACCGCATCAGCAGGTTCACCACGGTTGTTTTGCCGGCGCCGGTGTGGCCCACAATCGCCACGGTCTGCCCCGGCTCCACGGCAAAGGAGAGGTCGTGGATCACGGGAACCCCGGGGCTGTAGCCGAAGCTGACGTGTTCGAAGGAGATCCGGCCCTCGGCCGCAGTCGTCGTCCCGCCGGGCGGCTGCTTGCCCGGGCGTCGGCCGTTGGCTGTGGGTCCGGTGTTCGCCGGATCCCCCGCCGTGGCCAGGGCCCCCGCTGTGTCCGGCTGCTCGGCAGAAATTTCCGGGGCGTCCAGCAGCGCAAAGACCCGCTCGGCCGAGGCGAGGCAGGACTGCATAAGGGTGAGCATTCCGCCGATCTGGCCCATCGGCTGGCTGAAAAGCCGGCTGAACTGGATGAAGGCCTGGATGCCGCCGATTGTCATGGCGCCCGCCGTGACCTGGAGCGCCCCGACGACGGCAACGGCGACGTAACTAAGGTTCGAGACGAAGACCATGAGGGGCTGCACCACCCCTGACACATACTGGGCGCGGGCGCTGGCCCGGCTGAGTTTGCCGTTGCCCTCCCGGAAGCGGGCGGCCGCTTCCTCCTGCCGGCCGAAGGCCTTGATGACCTCATGGCCGGTGAAGAACTCCTCAAGCTGCGCGTGCAGCTCGCCCGTGCTCCCCCACTGCTCGGTGAAATGCGCTTGCGACTTCCGGGCTACGAGCACGGTGATGAGGGCCGAGATCGGCACGGACACCAGGGCAATCAGCGCCAGGACAGGTGAGATCCACAGCATCATGGCCAGCGCCCCGGAGAGCATCAGCACGGACATGATGAGCTGGTTCAGCAGCTGGTTCAGGGCCTGCGAGATGTTGTCCACATCGTTGGTGGCCCGGCTCAGGACGTCGCCCCGATGCTGTTCGTCGAAGTGGCCGAGCGGCAGCACATGCAGTTTCTCCTCGACGGAGGCGCGGAGACCGAACCCGAGCCGCTGCACGGCCGTGGCGGCCAGGGCGCCCTGGATCCAGCTGAAGACCGAGGCCCCCAGATACATGAGGGAGACGGCCGCGAGCAGCGCCGCCAGCTTGTCCTCGTCGAAAGTACCTCCGACGACGCCGTCGACCACGACGTCGGTGGCGTCGCCGAGGACTTTGGGCGCGGCCACGTTGAGAACCACGAAGGCGCAAGTGGCCGCGATGACCCCGGCCATCCGCCATTTTGACGGCCGGAGCAATCCGAGCAGCCTGCCGATGGCGCGCCGGCGGGACCGGGCAGCGCCCACCAGAGCGTGCGACCCGGTCACGGGTTCTCCTCCAGCACCAGCTGAGAGGCTGCGATCTCCTGGTAGCTTGGCGAGGTTTCCATCAGCTCCTGGTGGGTGCCCTGCGCCACGAGCCGGCCGTCCTCCAGCACCAGGATCAGGCCAGCGTCGACGATGGTGGACACCCGCTCCGCCACCACCAGCACGGTGGCGGAGCGAAGGAGCGGCTCCATGGCCTCACGCAGCCGGTAGTCGGTGCCGTAGTCGAGCGCCGAGAAACTGTCGTCGAACACGTAGACGGGGGCGGCCCGGAGCAGCGCGCGGGCTATGCAGAGCCGCTGCCGCTGGCCGCCGGAAAAATTGGTCCCGCCCTGGCTCACCGGCGACTGCAGCCCCGCCGGCAGTTCGGCGACGAAATCTTCGGCCTGCGCCGTGGTGAGCGCTTCCCAGAGTTCCGCGTCCGTGGCTTCCGGCGAACCCATCCGCAGGTTGTCCGCCACCGTCCCGGAAAAAAGATATGACTGCTGCGGCACGACGGCGATGAGACCGCGGAGCGTCGCCAGCGGCAGCGAACGGACATCGAGCCCGCCGATCGCGATCTGCCCTGCCGTGGCGTCCAGGAACCGCGGCAGGAGGTTCAGGAGGGTGGTCTTGCCGCTGCCGGTGGCGCCGATGACCACGGTGGTGGTGCCGGGCACCGCCGTGAAGCTGATGCCCTCCAGCACAGGAGCCTCGGCACCCGGATAGGCAAACGCGACACCGCGGAACTCCACGGTGTTCCCCGCCGGGCCGGTGCCGTCCGCCGGGCCGGTGCCGTCTGCGATGGCCGGTTCGGTGCCGAGGACCGCCTGGATGCGTTCCGCGCAGGCCGACGCGCGGGGGGCGGTCATGAACACGTACATGGCCATCATGATCGCGATCAGGATCTGCAGGATGTAGGCGATGAAGGCCGTCAGCGCTCCCAGCTTCATCTCGCCGGACTGGATCCGGTGCCCGCCGAACCAGACAACGCCGACCGAGGACAGGTTGACCACAAGCATGATCATCGGCATCATCCCGGCGATGAGCAGCGCCGACTGCAGGTTGTTCCGGGTGAGGTCCTTGTTCGCGCCGTCGAACCGCCGGATCTCGTGCCTCTGCCGGACAAAGCCGCGGATGACGCTGGCGCCGATGATCTGCTCCCGCAGCACCCTGCTGATCCGGTCGATGAGCCCCTGGCCCTCCCGGTACAGCGGAACGAGGCGGCGGACAATCAGGACCATGATGATGGCGAGTACGGGCACCACGGCGACCACAATGCCGGACAGGGCCAGGTCCTGGTGCATGGCCAGGACGATGCCGCCGAGGAAGATGGCCGGTGCCGCCACCAGCATGGTGAACACCAGGACGGCGAGGTTCTGGATCTGCGTCACATCATTGGTGGCCCGCGTCACCAGGCTGGCGGCGCCGAACGCGGCGACCTCCTGGGAGGAGAGTGACTGGACCTTGTCGAAGAGCTCCTCGCGCACCTGGCGGCCCACCTCCATGGCCACCACGGCGCCCAGGTAGCCGGCGAGAATGGCCGTTAGCACCTGGACGGCGGCGATCACAGCCATCCAGCCGCCCAGGTCGAGGATCACCCGGGTATTCCCGCCGACAATCCCTTCGTCAATGATGGCGGCGTTCAACGTGGGCAGGAGCAGGTTGGCCGTGGTCTGCACGAGCTGCAGGAGGACGATGGCCACCACCGTCCCCCTATGGGCGGATAGCTGCCGCCGCATCAGGCCTATTAGCACCTAACCTCCGTCATGGATTGAGGGCTCGGATCCGGGATCAGCTGGGGCGCCCCCGCGCCGCTTCGTCATTGTAAGCCCCATCACAGCCTGCTTGTGGTCACACGCTCCGGGCCGCAGAACGGCCGCCGGGCGTGCCGGCGGGCGTGCCGGCGGGCCGCTCAGTCCCGTTTGCGGGCCACGGCGAAGATCCGGCGGAACGGGAAGAGAGTTCCGTGCGGCCCGGACGGGTAGGCCTCGGCCAGCCGGGCGGAATATTCGGCCTCGAACTCGTGCGCCTCGGCGTCGGACAGGGCGGCCAGCACGGGACGGAGCCCGGTGCCGCGGACCCACTCCAGGACCGGGTTTTCGCCCGGCAGGAGCTGCTGGTAGGTCGTTTCCCAGGCGTCGGCGTCGCAACCGGCGTCGAGCATGATGTTGAGGTATTCGGCGGCCTCCCCGACGACGTCGTGGTGCCGGAGCACACCGGCGAGCCGGCCTGCCCAGGCCGGGGACTCAGCCAGTTGACGCATGTGCGTGTGGGACGGCGAGTTGAAGTTGCCGGGGACCTGCAGGGCAAACCAGGCCCCGGGCTTGAGGGCGGCGAGCCAGCCCGGCAGCATCTCACGGTGGCCGGGGACCCATTGCAGGGCGGCGTTGGTGACCACGACGCCGGTCTCCCCGGAGGGCCGCCAGGCGGCGATGTCGGCCAGGTCGAAGGACAGGTTGGGGGTGTTCCCGGCGTGGGCGCCGGCTTTCGCCAGCATTTCCGGGGAGGAATCCAGGCCCACCACCTGCGCGGCGGGCCAGCGTTCCGCGAGCGTCGCCGTGAGGTTGCCGGGGCCGCAGCCGAGGTCCACCACCAACCGGGGATCCTCCGCGTGGACCCGGGCTGTCAGGTCAAAGTAGGGCCTGTCCCGGTGGTCTCCGAACTGCACGTATTTGGTGGGGTCCCACTGCATGATTTTCCTCCGGTCACCGGCGACAATCCGACTCTCGAAGCCTAACCCCGGCCGCGGGTGCGTCAAGGAAGGCGCACCCGCCAGGACCCGGCCCACTAAGCTGGAGCGTGATGAAACTCGTTGATCAGCTCCCCGCCCCGGCCGCCCGAATCCCAGGCAGGACCGGGATGGACCCGGACGAGCTGTACACGCGCTTCGTCGAGTGGACGGAGAGCCGGGGACTGGCGCTGTACACCGCCCAGGACGAGGCCATCATGGAACTGGCCTCCGGCTCCAACGTGATCCTCGCGACCCCCACGGGGTCCGGTAAATCCCTCGTTGCGATCGCCGCGCATTTCCAGGCCATGGCGAGGGGACAGCGCAGCTACTACACAGCGCCGATCAAGGCCCTCGTGTCCGAAAAGTTCTTTGCCTTGTGCGAGATCTTCGGGGCCGAAAACGTCGGCATGATCACGGGTGACTCCGGGGTCAACCAGGACGCCCCGATTATCTGCTGCACCGCGGAAATCCTGGCCAACACTGCCCTGCGGGAAGGCGCGGCCGCGGAACTGGGCTCCGTCATCATGGACGAGTTCCACTTCTACTCCGACCCGCAGCGCGGCTGGGCGTGGCAGGTTCCCCTCCTGGAACTCCCCCAGGCCCAGTACCTGCTGATGTCCGCGACGCTCGGCGACATGAGCCGCTTCGAGGCGGGCATCAGCGAGCTGACAGGCCGTCCGACGACGACCGTGAGTTCCGTCGAGCGCCCCATCCCGCTGCACTACTACTACGAGCAGACGCCGGTCCACGAGACCCTCGAAGAGCTGCTCGCCACGAAGCAGGTGCCCGTCTACGTGGTGCACTTCAGCCAGGTGGAAGCCATCGACCGGGCGCAGAACCTCATGAGCATCAACGTCTGCACCCGCGAGGAAAAGGACAAGATCGCCGAGCTGATTGCCGGCTTCCGGTTCGCGGCCGGGTTCGGGAAAACCCTCAACCGGCTGGTCCGGCACGGGATCGGCGTGCACCACGCCGGCATGCTGCCGAAGTACCGCCGCCTCGTCGAGCAGCTGGCCCAGGCCGGCCTGCTCAAGGTCATCTGCGGCACGGATACCCTCGGCGTCGGCATCAACGTGCCCATCCGCACGGTGCTGCTCACCGCACTCAGCAAGTACGACGGCGTCCGCACCCGGCTGTTGAACTCCCGCGAGTTCCACCAGATCGCCGGCCGGGCCGGCCGGGCCGGCTACGACACGGCCGGGACCGTCGTCGTGCAGGCCCCCGAACACGTCACCGAAAACGTCAAGGCGATGGCTAAGGCCACGGCCAAGTTCGGCGATGACCAGAAGAAGCTGCGCCAGGTGGTCAAGAAGAAGCCGCCCGAGGGTTTCGTGTCCTGGGGCGAGCCCACCTACAAGCGGCTCGTGGAGTCCGTTCCGGACCCGCTGACCTCCAGCTTCACCGTGACGCACGCGATGCTGATGAACCTGATGGAACGTCCGGGCGACCCGTTCAAGGCTGCCCGCCGGCTGCTCACGGAAAACCATGAGCCGCGGTCCTCCCAGCTGCAGCTTATGAAGAAGGCCCTGGGCATTTACCGGGAACTGCTGGCGGCCGGCGTCGTGGAGCGGATTCCGCCGGAGCAGCAGGGGCCGGACGGCCGCACCGTCAGGCTGACGGTCCACCTGCAGCCCAACTTCGCCTTGAACCAGCCGCTGTCCCCCTTCGCCCTCGCGGCGCTTGAGCTCCTGGACCCGGAATCGCCGTCGTACGCCCTGGACGTCGTGTCGGTGATCGAGTCCACCCTGGAGAAGCCGCGGCAGATTCTCTCGGCGCAGCAGAAGAAGGCCCGCGGCGAGGCGATCGCCGCGATGAAGGCCGACGGCATCGATTACGACCAGCGCATGGCCATGCTCGAGGAAGTCACCTACCCGCAGCCGCTGGCCGAAATCCTCGGCCAGGCGTTCGACGTCTACCGCAAAGCGGCGCCGTGGATCGGCGACTTCGAGCTGGCGCCCAAATCCGTGGTCCGGGACATGTACGAACGCGCCATGAACTTCGGCGAGTTCGTCCAGTTTTACGGGCTGGCCCGCTCCGAAGGCATTGTGCTGCGCTACCTAGCGGACGGGTTTAAGGCGCTCCGCCAGACCGTGCCGCAGGACGCGCTCCGCGAGGACCTCGAGGACCTCATCGCCTGGCTGGGCGAACTCGTCCGGCAGGTGGACTCGAGCCTGCTCGACGAATGGGAGGAGCTCACCTCCGGCGCCGCACCGACGCCGCATGACGCTCCCCCGCCCCCGCCGCCGTCGCTGACGTCCAACATCCGGGCGTTCCGCGTGATGGTCCGCAATGAGATGTTCCGCCGTGTGGAGCTGTTCGCGGACGAGGCGGCCTCCGCCCTGGGCGAGCTCGACGGCGGGTCCGGCTGGGACGCCGAACGCTGGGAAGACGCCCTGGACGACTACTTCGACGAACACGACGACATCGGCACCGGCCCCGACGCGCGCGGCCCGGGACTGCTGATCATCACCGAGGAAACCGGCACGTGGAAGGTCCGCCAGATCTTCGAGGACCCGGCCGGCAACCAGGACTGGGGTATCTCGGCCGAGGTGGACCTCGCGGCCTCCGACGAAACCGGAACCGCCGTCGTCCGGGTGACCGACGTCAACCGGCTGTAGGCGCTAGTAAACTCGGACAATGAGCGTAATCCGGCCCGCGACGGCGAACGATGTCCCCGCAATCCTCCAGATGATCCACGACCTGGCCATCTATGAAAAAGAGCCGGATGCCGTCCGGAACACCCCGGAGATGCTCGCCGGCGCGCTGTTCGGCGAGAACCCGAGGGTTTTTGCCACGATGGCCGAGAACGGGGCCGGCGACGTGCAGGGCTTCGCGCTGTGGTTCCTGAACTACTCCACGTGGGAAGGCGTCCACGGCATCTACCTCGAGGACCTGTACGTCACGCCCGAGGCCCGCGGCGCCGGCCACGGCAAGGCGCTGCTGCAGCATCTGGCCGCGACCGCCGTCGAACGTGGCTACGCGCGCGTCGAGTGGAGCGTCCTGGACTGGAACGAGCCCTCGATCAATTTCTACAGGAACCTCGGCGCAGCCCCGATGGAGGGATGGTCCACCTTCCGGCTCACCGGCGGCGCGCTGGAAGCCTTCGGTACCGCTCGCCAGGCCCACGCCCGTGGCTGACCGCGGCGTGGCTGACCGGCCGATTACCGGGCTTGCTGCGGCCAACGTCCTCGAGGCGCGGATGTCCGCCGTCACCGTCCCGCACACTGTCAAGGCACGGCACGAGTACCGCGGCATGCGCACCGCGGAGCACTACTTTGACGTTCCCCTGGACCACTTCGGCGGCGCGGGCGGCGAGACCATCACCGTGTTCGCCCGCGAGTACGTCTCTGCAGAACACAGCGAACGGGAGGCAGCCGAGCTGCCCTGGCTGCTGTACCTGCAGGGCGGCCCCGGCGGGCGCGGCAACCGGTTCGCGACACTCGGCGGCTGGAGCAAGGCCGCCGCCAAGGACTTCCGCATCCTCATGCTGGACCAGCGCGGCACGGGGCTGTCCTCCGGCATCGACCGGAACACGCTGCCGCTGCGCGGTATCGACGCCGACCAGGCGGCGTACCTGACGCATTTCCGGGCCGACTCCATCGTGGCGGACGCGGAAGCCATCCGGCACGCCCTGGGCTCGGCACCGTGGACCATCTACGGTCAGAGTTACGGCGGATTCTGCGCCCTGAGCTACCTCTCCTTCGTCCCCGAGGGCCTGCGCGAAGTCCTGATCACGGGCGGGCTGGCCGCGCTGAAGGGGACTGCGGACCGAGTGTACCAGGCCACGTTCAACCGGGTCGCCGCCCGCAACGCCAAATACTTCAACTGGTACCCCGAGGACCGCGCGGCGGTCACCCGGGTCGCCGGCCACCTCCGCTCGACGGAGGAACTCCTGCCCGACGGCGAACGACTGACCGTGGAGCGTTTCCAGATGGTGGGCTCGTTCCTGGGCGGCAACACCCGGGTGGATGCGCTCCACCACCTGCTGGAGGACGCTTTCGTCAGCACACCCGGCGGCGACCGGCTCTCGGATGCCTTCCTCGAACAGGTCGCCGGGCTCGTGTCCCGGGCCGGCAACCCGCTGTACGCCCTGATGCACGAATCCATCTACGGTCAGGGCGAGGCTACCGACTGGGCGGCCTGGCGCGTGCTGCAGGACTTCCCGGAGTTTTCGCCGGACGCGCCGGAACCGCTGCTCACCGGCGAGATGGTCTACCCCTGGTACTTCGAACAGGATCCGGCGCTGCGGCCGCTGCGGAATGTGGCGCAACTGCTGGCGGAAAAGTCCGACTGGGCGCCGCTCTACGATCCGGACCGGCTGGCGCTCAACAGCGTCCCGGTGGCCGCGGCCGTCTACAGCGACGACATCTACGTGGACCGGGAGTTGTCGCTGGAGACGGCGGCCGCGGTGCGCGGCCTGCAGGTCTGGGAGTCCGCGGACTTCCACCACGACGGCATCGCCGACGACGGCGAAGGGATCTTTGCCCGGCTGTTGGGCATGACCCGCTCCGTGCGCTACTGAGCCCAACACGGAAACGGCACGGCGCCGGTCCCTGGGGGATCCGGCGCCGTACCGTTTTGCTGCTGCAGTGATTTTCGTGGTCCGGCCTGGCCGGACCAGGGACTTACTCGACGTCGCTCAGGCTCTTGCGGGAGTCCTCTTCGAGGCGGGAGTCCAGCTTGGCCTGCGAGGCCTTGGAGCTGATCAGGCTGGCGATGACCGCCACGACGATCGTGCCGATGATCACCGCGAGGGACACGTAGGTGGGGATCTCGGGGGCCCACTCGATGTGCTGGCCGCCGTTGATGAACGGCAGTTCGTTCACGTGCATGGCGTGGAGGACCAGCTTGACGCCGATGAACGCCAGGATCACGGACAGTGCGTGCTTGAGGTAGATGAGACGGTTCATCAGGCCGCCGAGCAGGAAGTACAGCTGGCGCAGTCCCATCAGGGCGAAGATGTTCGCGGTGAAGACAATGAAGGCGCTCTGGGTGAGGCCGAAGATGGCCGGGATGGAGTCAACGGCGAACAGCAGGTCCGTCATGCCGATCGTGATGAAGACGATCAGCATCGGCGTGAAGACCTTCTTCCCGTCCACTACGGTGCGCAGTTTGCCCTCGTCGAACTTCTCGGACATCGGGATGACCTTGCGGATCCGGGCGATCAGCGGATTTTCCTTGTCTTCCTCGTCCTCACCCTCGTCCTGGGCCTGCTTCCAGGCGGTCCAGAGCAGGAAAGCACCGAAGATGTAGAAGACCCAGCTGAACTGTTCGATCACGATGGCACCGAGCAAGATGAAGATGCCGCGCAGGATGAGCGCGATGATGATGCCCACCATCAGCACTTCCTGCTGGTACTTACGCGGTACCGAGAAGCGGGCCATGATGATGATGAACACGAACAGGTTGTCGATGCTGAGGCTGTATTCCGTCACCCAGCCGGCGATGAACTGCCCGCCGTACTCGGGGCCGGTGAAGGCGAACATGGCGCCGGCGAAGACCAGAGCGAGTGCCACGTAGAAAGCCACCCACAGCCCGGCCTCCTTCATGGAGGGTTCGTGCGGGCGCTTCAGGACCAGGAGCAGGTCGATGGCGAGGATGATGCCGAGGACGACAAAGGAGCCGACCTCAAACCAGACGGGAAGTTCGGGCACGAAGATACCTTTCGCAGGGTACAGCTGAGCGGTGTAAGTCTCTCCGACCGCCCTGGGCGACCGGTACTAGGTACCTGGTGCTGCCTGGCTCTGCCCGCTACGCCCGGCAAGGCGTCTGTGCCGTGCGTGTTGACGATCGTAGCGCTTGGGATACTCCCCTACGTCCTACCAACTTTACCCTAGGCGTGACCTGCGGATTGCATCTGCCGCAGTTCCTTCTTGAGGTCCCCCACCTCGTCGCGGAGCCGGGCCGCGAGCTCGAACTGCAGTTCCCCGGCGGCGGCGTGCATCTGCTCGGTAAGCTGCTCGATCAGGCCCACGAGGTCCTCGGCCGGCGCGGCGGCGAGCCCGTCCGCCCGGACCTTCGCAGCGCCCTTGCCCTTGCCGCGGGCCTTGCCCGCGGCGGCCAGCAGCTCGCGGGTGTCCGCGTCCTCCTTGGCGATCTGGTCTGTGATGTCGGCGATCTTCTTCCGCAGCGGCTGCGGGTCGATGCCGTTATCGGTGTTGTACTGGACCTGGATCTCGCGGCGCCGGTTGGTCTCATCGATGGCCTTGGCCATCGAGTCGGTGATGCGGTCCGCGTACATGTGGACCTCGCCGGAGACGTTGCGGGCGGCGCGGCCGATGGTCTGGATCAGGGAGGTAGCCGAGCGCAGGAAGCCTTCCTTGTCCGCGTCCAGGATGCTGACGAGGGACACCTCGGGCAGGTCGAGGCCTTCACGGAGCAGGTTGATGCCCACCAGCACGTCGAAGACGCCCATCCGGAGTTCCCGGAGCAGTTCCACCCGGCGGAGCGTGTCGACGTCGGAGTGCAGGTATTCGACCTTCACCCCGTGCCCCAGCAGATAGTCCGTGAGGTCCTCGGCCATCCGCTTGGTCAGGGTGGTGACCAGGACGCGCTCGTTCTTCGCGGTCCGGGTCCGGATCTCGCCCAGAAGGTCATCGATCTGGCCCTTGGTGGGCTTGACGATCACCTCGGGGTCGATCAGGCCGGTGGGACGGATGATCTGCTGGACGTAGCCGTCGGACTTGCCGAGCTCGTACTTGCCCGGGGTCGCGGACAGGTAGACGGTCTGGCCCACACGGTCCTGGAACTCGTCCCACTTGAGCGGGCGGTTGTCCATCGCCGAGGGCAGCCTGAAGCCGTGGTCCACGAGGTTCCGCTTGCGGGACATGTCGCCCTCGTACATGGCGCCGATCTGCGGCACAGTGACGTGGGATTCATCGATCACCAGGAGGAAGTCGTCCGGGAAGTAGTCGATGAGACAGTGCGGCGCGGTCCCGCGGGCGCGTCCGTCGATGTGCGAGGAGTAGTTCTCGATGCCGTTGCAGAACCCCATCTGCTGCATCATTTCCAGGTCGTAGGTGGTGCGCATCCGGAGCCGCTGCGCCTCGACCAGCTTGTTCTGGCTTTCCAGCACCGAGAGGCGCTCGGCAAGTTCGTCTTCGATTCTCTTGATCGCCCGGCCCATGCGTTCCGGACCGGCCACATAGTGTGAGGCCGGGAAGACGTACATTTCGTCCTCGTCCCGGAGCACCTCGCCGGTCAACGGGTGCAGGGTGTGGATGTTCTCGATCTCGTCCCCGAAGAACTCGATCCGGATCGCCAGCTCCTCGTACATCGGGATGATTTCCACGGTGTCGCCGCGCACCCGGAACGTGCCGCGGTGGAAGTCCATGTCATTGCGGGCGTACTGCATGGAGACGAACTTCCGGAGCAGGTCATCGCGGTTCATCTCCGCCCCCTTGCGCAGGGTCACCATGCCGGCGATGTACTCTTCCGGGGTGCCGAGGCCGTAGATGCAGGAGACGGTAGCCACCACAATCACGTCGCGGCGGGTCAGCAGCGCGTTGGTGGCGGAGTGCCGGAGCCGCTCGACTTCCTCGTTGACGGAGGAGTCCTTCTCGATGAAGGTGTCCGTCTGCGCCACGTAGGCCTCGGGCTGGTAGTAGTCGTAGTAGGAGACGAAGTACTCGACCGCGTTGTTCGGGAGCAGCTCACGGAATTCGTTGGCCAGCTGCGCGGCGAGGGTCTTGTTCTGCACCATCACCAGAGTGGGGCGCTGGACCTGCTCGATCAGCCAGGCCGTCGTCGCGCTCTTGCCGGTACCGGTGGCGCCGAGCAGCACCACGTCCTTTTCGCCGTTCCTGATGCGCTCGGTCAGGTCGGCGATTGCGGCCGGCTGGTCACCCGCCGGCTGGAACTCGCTGATGACTTCGAAGGGCGCCACGACACGGTTGATCTCCTGGGCAAGACTCATGTACCTAATCTACCGCCGGGCACCGACAAGAACTCCTGTTTCAGCTTTGGGCGGTACCGGCGGCCGGATCCTGCGCGCTGCCGTCCGCGGGATCGGCACCATAGGTCGGCGGCCGCCAGCCTGTGCGCTGCGCCCACTCCTCCATGCGGGGTGCCGCGTAGTCGGTGAACCAGGCCTCCTTGTCGGCCGCGTAGCCCGCCGTCGACTTGTCCACGCCATGCCGCCGCGCCACCCGCCGCTTTTCGGCCAGGTAGTCGGCGCGGGCGGCCGCGTCGTCCCGCAGCCAGTCCCGGAAGCACAGCGCATAGCGCCAGCCCGGCGACCCGGCGGGGCGGACATGGAGGTTCACGGCCCGGCCGGGATCCGCGTTGCCGTGCAAGCGCTTGTCCCACGCGGCGGGGTCCGGCTGCGAGGGCTTGGGGTTGTCGGCGATGGCCCCCGGCCATCGCGGGAACCCGGCCTGGGCCAGCACGGGTTCGAGGCGGTCCGCCGTCGCCAGGTCCGCAACGGTGAGCTGGAGGTCCAGGACGTCTTTCGCGTCGAGGCCCGGGACTGCCGTGGAGCCGATGTGGTCGACGGACAGGACGTCCTGCGGCGCCGCCGCGCGCAGGCGGGCAATGAGCCGGGCAGCCTGGGCCGGCCAGCCGGGATCGGCCGGGCTGAGCACCGGCCCGCCGCTGCGCGGGGCCAGGCGGTGCTTGGCCAGGTTCTCCGCGAAGGGTGCCAGCCGGTGCTGCCAGAGCCGGTCCACCGCGTCCCTGAGTTCGTCCTTGGCGCCGGAGTTATCCAGGACGACGTCGGCCGCGGCGAGCCGATCCTCACGCGTGGCCTGGGCGGACATCCTGGACCCGGCGTCCTCGGCGGTCATTTTCCGGTGTTCGACCATCCGCTGGATGCGGACGGCGTCCGGGGCGTCCACCACCAGCACCAGGTGGAAGTTTGCGCCCTGCCCCGTTTCGACGAGGAGCGGGATGTCCTGGACCACGACGGCGCCGCGCGGGGCGGCTGCCACCAGCGCAGCGGCACGTTCCCGGACCAAGGGATGGATGATGCCGTTCAGCACGGCGAGGCGTTCCGGGTTGCCGAACACGAGGGCGCCCAACCGGGCGCGGTCCAGACCGCCGTCGGGGGTCAGGACCGCGGCGCTGAAGGCATCGACGACGCGCGCCAGCCCGGGAGTCCCCGGCTCCACCACCTCCCGCGCCAGGGCGTCGGCGTCGACCAGCACCGCGCCGAGTTCGCGCAGGCGCGAAGCGACCACTGACTTCCCTGAGGCGATACCGCCCGTCAACCCGATCTTCAGCATCCCTCCAGACTAAACTGATCGGGTGGCAGATGATGCGGTGACCCCGGAGAGCAGGGCCACCGCGTACACCTCTCTTGCCGGACCGGAGTTCCGCCACGAGATCGAAATCAAGCGGTCCCGGTTCATCACCGTGCTGCACCGCACCGGCGACGAGGACAGCGCCCGTTCCGTGCTCGCCGGGCTGCGCCGGGAATTCCACGACGCCCGGCACCATTGCTCCGCCTTCGTGCTCGGTCCCGACCGTGCCGTGCAGCGCTCCAACGACGACGGCGAGCCCTCAGGGACCGCGGGCATACCGATGCTCGAAGCACTGCTCAAACGCGAGACCGTCCCCGGGGTCACCGACCTCAGCGACACGACCGCCGTCGTCGTCCGCTACTTCGGCGGGATCCTGCTCGGGGCGGGCGGGCTGGTCAGGGCGTATTCCGAGTCCGTCTCCGCCGCCTTGGGCCGGGCCCCTTTGGTGCGTCGGCGCCGGCTGCGGATATGCGCTGTCACTGTGCCGCACACGGCCGCGGGCCGGCTGGAAAACGACCTGCGCGCCGCAGGCTTTGTCATGGCGGAAACCAGTTACGAGGCGCAGACTACAATTCTGAGACTTGCCCTGCCGGATGATCCGGCGGGGCTGGCGGACGCCGGTGAGCGGCTCGCCGCGCTCACGGCCGGAAGTGCCTTGCTGCTGCCTGGAGAAACGGAGTGGATCGATGTCCCCATCAGCTGAGCAGGCCCCGGCCGCGGACGTCGGTCTCGTGGACGTCAACGAGGAAGTGCTGGAGCAACTCCTTACCGTCGCGATCCAGGACGCCGACGCCGACGAAGTGACGCCGCCGTTGGGGAGCGCTGTCGGCTGGAACTCGGAACGGATCAGCTGGTTCCGCGAATACCATCATGATGCCTCGTCCGGCCTGGACGGGCCGGCGCAGCAGAAGAGCTGGGCCATCAGCTACCGCGGGCAGCTCGCCGGCTCCATCCGGCTCCGGCGGACCGGGCCGGGCGTGCTGGAGACCGGGATCTGGCTGGCACGGAGCCTCCGCGGGCGGGGAATCGGCGCTGAGGCACTCCGGCTGGTGAAGGCGCAGGCGGTGCTCTCCGGAGCCACGGCCCTGGAGGCGGACACCACCGCCGGCAATGCGGGAGCCCTGGCCCTCCTGCGCTCGGCGGGCTCCGAATTCGTGTCCGGCGCGGACTCCGGCGACGCCGCGGTGCCGGTCCGGGCCCGGATCCCGCTGCGCTGAACCGGCGTCCGCGGCCCGCCGCGCACTCCGCGTGCCCAGGTCCCCGCGTCCCCATCCCCACGGGACATGCCCCATCTTCCCCGCGGCCATTGGACATATACCCAGCATGCACATTCCATAGGCCCAGGATTGGACATGTCCCCGGAACCAGAAACCTGGACTGAGCCAAATCCTCCCGGACCCCAACCCTACGACGGGACATGCGCCACGCTCCCCGCAGCCACAGGACATATACCCACCATGCCCATTCCCCAGGCCCAGTAATGGACATGTCTCCCTGGACCGCGAGCAAAGACTGGACATGTCCCCCTGAGCTACGGCTGGCGGGCTCCTGCTACGCGGCGATCTCCCAGATGTGGCCGGCGGGGTCTCGGAAGCTGGCTGTGCGGATCCCCCATGGCCGGTCAATCGGGCCGTTCAGCAGCTCGACTCCGCGGCCGGCCAGCTCGGCGCACGTGGCGTCGACGTCGTCCACTTCGATGGTGAACTGCATCCGCGCCCCGGCTGCGGGTTGGGCCACGGCCGCCGGGTGAATCAGCTCCGGCGCCTCGCTGGCCTTGAGCAGGTTGATCATGGTGTTCTCGAACCTGAACACGGTGGAAGCGTCGTCCTCGAATGCCACCGGCAAGCCGAACACTTCCTGGTAGAACCGTCGGGTGGCAGCCAGGTCCTCGACGAACAGGGTGATAGCGGAAATACCCCTCGGCCATGCGCCGGCTCCATCCGGTTCCGCTGCCGTTTGCGCCGGCTTTGATGCTTCAGTCATGAGTTGTCCCCTCCAGTGAACCCTGCCTTACAACCTGCATAGTGTGGACTCGGGCGTCGACCTGCGTCAAGGACCTGCCTGCCGCGTCCGGGGACCGCGGCACATGCCCTGTCCCCGGGCTCAGGGACGGGCATCGTCCCGATATGTCCCGTGACCGGCGCTAAGACTGGGCATGTCCCCCCGGAGCCGCGGCCAACGCGCCGCGGCCAACGCGCCGCGGCTTAAACGAAAGGTGGCCGCCCCTAAGGGACGGCCACCTTCACGGTGCTACTTCAAGCTACCAACTGCCTGATCTCCGGAGCGTACTCCCGGAGAGCCAAGGGCAATTAGTTGCCGGTCAGCTTCTCGCGGAGCGCTGCAAGAGCCTCGTCGGAAGCGAGCGTGCCGCCACCGGTGTTGGACTCGGCTGCAGCCGGTTCGGAGGAGTAGCTGGTGGTGCCGGAATCGCTCTCGCCGGACGTTGCAGCTGCAGCGTCGTCGGCAGCGTGCTGGGCAACCTGCTTCTTGTGTGCTTCCCAGCGGGTCTGGGCGTCAGCGTACTGCTGCTCCCAGGCGGCGCGCTGCGTCTCGTAGCCTTCAAGCCACTCGTTGGACTCCGGATCGAAGCCCTCCGGGTACTTGTAGTTGCCCTCTTCGTCGTACTCAGCGGCCATGCCGTAGAGAGCCGGATCGAATTCGGTGCTCTCGGCGTCAACGCCCTCGTTAGCCTGCTTGAGGGAGAGGGAGATGCGGCGACGCTCGAGGTCGATGTCGATGACCTTGACGAACAGCTCGTCACCAACGGAGACAACCTGCTCAGCCAGCTCAACGTGGCGGACTGCGAGCTCGGAGATGTGGACCAGGCCTTCGATGCCGTCTTCAACGCGAACGAACGCGCCGAACGGAACCAGCTTGGTGACCTTACCCGGAACAACCTGCCCGAGGGCGTGGGTGCGGGCGAAGGTCTGCCACGGATCTTCCTGCGTAGCCTTGAGCGACAGGGAAACACGCTCGCGGTCCAGGTCGACCTCAAGAACCTCGACGGTGACTTCCTGGCCAACTTCGACAACCTCGGACGGGTGGTCGATGTGCTTCCAGGACAGCTCGGAAACGTGGACCAGGCCGTCTACGCCGCCCAGGTCCACGAAGGCACCGAAGTTGACGATGGAGGAAACGACGCCGGGACGGACCTGGCCCTTTTCCAGCTTGTTGAGGAACGTGGAACGGACCTCGGACTGGGTCTGCTCGAGCCAGGCACGGCGGGACAGCACAACGTTGTTGCGGTTCTTGTCCAGCTCGATGATTTTGGCTTCGATCTGCTGACCGATGTACGGAGCAAGGTCGCGCACACGGCGCATCTCGACGAGGGATGCGGGCAGGAAGCCGCGCAGGCCGATGTCGAGGATAAGACCACCCTTGACAACCTCGATGACGGTACCGGTGACGACACCGTCTTCTTCCTTGACCTTCTCGATGTCGCCCCAGGCACGCTCGTACTGAGCGCGCTTCTTGGAGAGGATCAGGCGGCCTTCTTTGTCTTCCTTGGTGAGCACCAGGGCTTCGACGAGATCGCCAACGGAGACAACGTCTCCGGGATCAACGTCGTGCTTGATGGAAAGCTCGCGGGAGGGAATGACACCTTCGGTCTTGTAACCGATGTCGAGCAGAACTTCGTCGCGGTCGACCTTGACGACGGTACCTTCGACGAGGTCTCCGTCGTTGAAGTACTTGATGGTGGCGTCGACTGCTGCGAGGAAGTCCTCAGCGGTACCGATGTCGTTAATGGCGACTACGGGGGTACCGGGCTTCTCGGTGGAGGTGATGGTCATGTAGTAGGGGCTCCGTTGTGGATAGTTAGTCGGTCAGGCAAACCGCTGCGCCCGCATTATGGAATGCAGGCGAAGCACACGGCTTCTCAACTGCGATCAGCCGGGTCATCCTGATTTGTGGCTTGTAGATGCGCGCACGTAGTACGCGCCCGTTTAGTCTAGTCGTTTCCGCCAACGCCGGTCAAAGCGCAACGGGTACCCAGCGGGTCCCGCCGGCGGCCGTTTTCCGGCTAGAAGTGGGTCAGGCAGTGCGGTGGGCGCTCGACGGCGAACATGAGCCGCGCCATCAGCGCCGCCCCCGGCGCCTTTTCGGTGATGCGCCCGGCTGCCCTGAGTGTCACCGGGCAGACAGCGCCGAGAAAGATGGAGCCAAGTTCGGCGACGTCGAGGACCAGCTCGGGCACCGTCCCTGCGGGGGCCTCCGCGACAGTGGCCTTGCCGTCTCGCACGTCCAGGGTGAACGTTCCGTCCGCGAAACCGAGGCTGTCGGTGATGCCCAGCACCAGGCTGCCGTCGCCCGAGTAGCGCCTCGCGCCAAGGGTTTGGACGGTGTCCAGGATCCGGAGCCAGAGCATGTCGGCGTTTTCGCCGGACTCGATGCAGCGCGGGTCCTCAAGGGCCCACGTGAGCGGATCGTCTACGGGTGCTTCGGCCCATGTGACCCGTTGGATCAGGTCGATGCTGCCGAGGAACTGCCACAGCTCCAGATACGCGTCGTCGGTAGCCGCCACGAGGTCGACGACCTCCATGGCGTGCGGCTTGGTGTCCCACCCGGAAAACTTGTAGGCGACATAGCCGTCCACAACTCCGGCGGCGTCGTAGCGCAGGACGCACCTGATCGAGTCGTCCTCCGCGCCGTTCCGGCCCAGGGTGCCCGAGCTGCGCTGCCGGTACGCATCCTGGCGCACAATGGATCCCGGCGTTGCCCGGTGGACCCGCTCGAACACTTCGGGGGCCAGGTCCAGCAGTACTTTCCGGTCGGCGACCTCCACAGTGCCCGTCGGGACGTGCCGGACCCGGAACCGGGGCCCGGTGTCCACCTTGATGCTGCGCTCGAACGTGGCGACGCCGAAGCCGAACCGCCCGTAGATGGAGGCCTCCGACGCCGTCAAGGCAGCGAGGGCGACGCCGTCGGCCTTCGTCGCGGCGAGGTCTTCGGTCATCATGCGGCGCAGCAGCCCCTGCCGCCGGTGCGTGCCCCGGACGGTCACGGCAGTCACGAGCTGCGCTTCTAGCTGGCGGCCGTAGCCGATGTTCAGATCCTTGCGCAGGGTCCCGAAGGTTGCCACGGGGACGTCCGCGGCCATGGAGTGGGGCGCCACGGTACCGGTCTGGTAGACCCCCGTCATTTCCCGGTTGTCCACGCGGTACATGGCCATGACCTTGTCCACGAATTCGTCCTTGGGCCGCTCGTCGTAGAACCCGACGCCGACGCCGCGCAGCCAGTCCGTCCCCGACGTGTAGCCGGGTCCGCCCTTTTCGACCGCGCGGAACCGACGGACTTCGTACTTTTCTGCCACGTGTTTCTCCCCTGTGAAAGACCTGCTGCGAATCGTGCGGCCCCGGCGGCCCGGAGCCGAAGAACCTAGTGCCCCGCCTCGTACCAGCTGGAGCCGACGCCGATCTGGACGTCCAGCGGGACGGTCAGCTCGGCAGCCGCCCCCATCTGCTCCGTCACGAGCTTCTCCACGGCTTCGCGCTCCCCTGCCGCGACTTCCAAAACGAGTTCGTCATGGACCTGCAGCAGCATCCGCGATTTCAGGCCCTGCCCGGCCAGCGCGGCGGAGACGCCCAGCATGGCCCGTTTGATGATATCGGCGGCCGAGCCCTGGATCGGGGAGTTCAACGCGATGCGCTCCGCGTTCTCGCGCAGCTGGCGGTCTGTGCTGGTGAGGTCCGGGAGGTACCGGCGGCGGCCCTCGATGGTGGCGGTGTACCCGTCGATCCGGGCCTGGTCCACCACACCGCGGAGGTAGTCGCGGACGGCGCCGAACCGGTCGAAGTAGTCCTTCATGAGGGTCCGGGCCTCGTCGACGGAAATCTCGAGCTGCTTGGAGAGCCCGAATGAGGTCAGGCCGTAGGCCAAGCCGTAGGACATGGCCTTGACCTTGGAACGCATCGCACTGGTCACCTGGTCGGTGGGCACATGGAAGATGTTGGAACCCACGAACCGGTGCAGGTCCTCGCCGTCCTGGTACGCCTGGATCAGGCCGGCGTCGCCCGAGAGGTGGGCCATGATGCGCATTTCGATCTGCGAGTAATCCGCGGACAGCAAGCAGTCATAGCCTTCACTGACCACAAAGATGCCGCGGACCCGCCGGCCTTCCTCGCTGCGGATGGGGATGTTCTGCAGGTTGGGGTTGTTGGAGGAGATCCGGCCCGTGGCCGCGACGTTCTGCGCGTACGTGGTGTGGATCCGGCCGTCGTCGGTGACGGACTTCTTGAGCGACTCCAGCATCTGGCGCAGCTTCGACGACTCGCGGTGCGCCATCAGCTGGACCAGGAATTCGTGCCCGGTCTTTTCCAGCAGGTTCTTGAGCGACGCGGCGTCAGTGGTGTAGCCGGACTTGATCTTCTTCGTCTTCGGCAGGCCCAGTTCCTCGAACAGCACCGTCTGGAGCTGCTTCGGCGAACCCAGGTTCACTTCGTGGCCGATCGCGGCGAAGGCAAGCTCCTGGGCGTTGTCGATCACCTTGGCGAGATCCGCCAGCTGCTCGTCCATCCGCGGCATGTCGATGGCGATGCCCGCGAGTTCCATGTCGGCCAGGACCCGGCTGACTGGCAGCTCCAGGGTGGTCAGCAGGTCCTGGGCTTTGCGTTCCGTCAGTTCCGTTTCGAAGTAGCGGCTCAGGGCCTGGACGACGGCGGCCACCTGGACCAGGGCGCCGGCGGCGGCGGCGTCATCGCCGTCGAACGCCAGTTCAAGCTGGCCGGCCTTGGCGGCCTCGGTCGAGACGCTGATGTTGAGGTGGTGCTGGGCCAGTTCGGCGAGTTCGTAGCTGCGGCGGTCCGGCTGGATCAGGTACCCGGAGATCGAGGTGTCGTCCACCACGCCTTCCAGGTCCAGGCCGCGGTTGGAGAGTGCTTTGAGGGCCGCCTTGTAGCCATGCATGACCTTGGGCGCGTCCGCATCCCCGAGCCAGCCGGCCAGGACGTTCTCGGCGGCGGCATCCTGGCCGGCGAGGTCGATGTAAGCGGCGGCGTCGTCCCGGACGATCGCCAGGGCTGCGGCATCCTCGCCGATCCTGCCCGGCACGAGGTCGACGGCAACGGCGGATCGCTGGCCGGCCCCCGACTCGAGGAAAGCGGCCAGTTCGGCAGCGTCCGAGGGGGTCACGAAGTCCGGGGTTTCGAGGCTTTCCCGCTCGGTTTCCGGTACCTCATTACCGTAAAGGGCAAAGAGCCGGGTGCGGATGGTCTTGAATTCGAGGGTGTCGAAGAGTTCCTCGATGGCGGCCTGGTCCGGACGCGGCTCCGCAAGTTCGTCCAGCGTCACCGCGAGGTCGAGGTCGGTGTGGAGCCTGTTCAGGCGCCGGTTGCGCAAGACGCCCTCAACGTTTTCGCGGAGGGCGTCCCCCACCTTCCCGCCGATCGTGTCGAGGTTCTCGAGAACCCCTTCCAGCCCGCCGTAGAGGTTGATCCACTTGGCTGCCGTCTTGGGGCCCACGCCAGGAACGCCGGGGAGGTTGTCCGCGGACTCCCCCACCAGTGCCGCAAGGTCCGAATACTGGGCGGGGCTGACGAAGTACTTTGCTTGGATGGCCTCGGCATCCAGGCGGGGGATGTCGCTGACTCCCTTTTTGGGGTACAACACGAACACGTTGTCGGTGATGAGCTGGAAGGCATCACGGTCACCGGACACCAGGAGCACCTCGAAACCGGCATGGTCCCCCATGGTGGCGAGGGTGGCCAGGATGTCGTCGGCTTCATAGCCGGGCATCTTAATAGTCTTGATGCCCCAAGCGCCCATGACCTTGTCGATGAGGTCGATCTGGCCGCTCATCTCCCGGGGAGTCTCGTTGCGGCCACCCTTGTAGTCGCTGTATTCGGCCTTGCGGTGCGTGGTGTCATCCGAGACGTCGAAGGCCACGGCAATGTGGGTGGGCTTCTGTTCCTTGACGAGGTTGATCAGCATGGACGTGAATCCGTGCACGGCGTTGGTGTGCTGCCCCGTGGCGGTGGAGAACTTGTCCGCCGGCAGGGCGAAGAACGCCCGGAATGCCATGGAGTGACCGTCAAGGACCATCAGCCGGGGCTGGCCGGTGACCGGAATCACGGGGGCCTCGGTGGCGGAAACCGGCCCCGCGGACCCGCTGGCTTTCCGGGCGGGCTTGGCCGCAGCCAGGGATTCGGACTCAGGAACCTGCAGGATGTCTGCTGCGGATGGGGCTAGGGCCGGTTTGGTAGTTTCGCTCACAGGTGCCAGCCTAGTTCCCATGATGGACAATTTCACGTCCGGCCCCTTCGCGGCCGAACTGGCCGCTGCCGGAGTGCCCGAGGAAATGCATGAATGGCTCGGACAATACGGCGTGGGCACACTGGTGGTCAAGATGGGTATCCACTTCCTGGAGATGAGCCCGGAACGCACGGTGGCCACGATGCCGGTGGAGGGGAACACCCAGGTGGCGGGCATCCTGCACGGCGGGGCGCATGTGGTCCTCGCCGAAACCCTGGGTTCCTTCGCCGCCGGAATGCACGCGGGCCCGGGGCGCCAGGCCCTGGGCATCGAGGTCGGAGCGACGCACCACCGGGCGATCTCGGCAGGCACCGTGACGGGCACGTGCACGGCGATCCACCTCGGCCGGACCCTGACCACGCATGAGATTGTCATGACGGACGAGCAAGGCCGCCGGCTCTCCACCGCCCGGATCACCAACCTCATCCGCGACACGGCACAGTAACGGGCCGGGGCAGGCATCGGCCTGCCTTCGGCGTGGCCGCTGCCGCCTGTCAGGGCCGCCGGTCAGGGCCGCCCGCCCCGAAGCGGTAGCGCAGCTCCACGATTCCCCGTCCCATGGTGTTGGCGGAAATCAAATCCAGCGGAGGGGTCGGGCCGGCCATCGGAAGGACGGCCTTGCCGCTGCCGAGCACCACCGGGATGATCGAGATGATGAGTTCGTCCAGCGCCCCGGCGTCCGCGAACTGGGCGGCCAGCACACCGCCGCCCACGATCCAGACGTTCCGTCCGCCCGCCGACTCTTTGAGGTCCCCGACGAACTCCCCTACGGGGCCGCGGACGAAGGTGACGTCTTTGCCTGTGGGGGCTGCGAGCTCGTGGTGGGTGAACACCCAGCACGGCGTGGACGGGTATGGCCAGTTGCCGGGTTCGTGTTCCATCAGCCAGGCGTAGGTTTCGCCGCCCATCACGATGCAGCCGACGTCCGCCATGAACGCGTCGTAGCTTTCCTGGCCGCCCGTGAAGCCGTCGAACTGCAACAACCAGTCCAGGTTGTCATCGGCGGTGGCAATGAACCCGTCCAGGGACGAGGCGACGAAATACTGGAAGCTCGGCATGGCCCCAGCCTAGCCATTCGGGCGCGGGGTTCCCAGAGCCGGCGGACCCGGGTCGCGGCCGCCCGAAGAGGGCCGCCGTGCCGCTGGTTACTTGCTGAAGTAGGGAATGATCAGATACAGCCCGAAGATTACGGCGGCGCCGCTCAGGGCGAAACAGACGTAGGCGAGCGGCCGGATCCATACCGGCTTTTTTTCGCGGACGTCACCGGCTATGGCGGTGAGACGTACTCCCAGGGAGTACAGGACCACGAGGGTTACTGCTGCGATGAGCGTTGCGCCCGCAACCTGAACCAGTTCAAGCCACTTCATTACAGCCCGCCCTTCGGCTTGTCGTTTGCGCGACTGACGGCAATCGCCTTCTTCTTGCGGAAGCGGACAGCCTGGCCCGCTTCCTCGACCTCGACGGCGTTGTGGTGGCCCACATGGGATTTCCTCGAGTGCACGAACATGTACACCACGGCGGAGGTGCCTGCGACGGCGGCGATGACCACACCGACCACACCGGTCTTCACCAGCATGGCGGTGAGTGCCCCGACGATTCCGGCGGCCGGGAGGGTGAAGAGCCAGCCAAGGGCAATCTTCCCCGCTGTTCCCCAGCGGACGGAGGTGCCGCGGCGGCCCAGGCCCGATCCGATGACGGAGCCGGAGGCCACCTGCGTGGTGGAGAGGGCGAAGCCCAGATGCGAGGAGGCAAGGATGGCGGAGGCCGTGCTGCTTTCGGCCGCGAAGCCCTGGGCGGGCTTGACGTCGGTGAGCCCGGACCCCATGGTCCGGATGATCCGCCAGCCGCCGGCGTACGTGCCGACCGCGATGGCGAGTGCGCAGGCGGTGATGACCCAGAACTGCGGTCCGGAGCCGGCCTGCTGGGTGCCGGCGGAGATCAGGACAAGGGTGATGATGCCCATGGTCTTCTGTGCGTCGTTGGTGCCGTGGGCGAGGGCAACGAGGCTGGAGGTGAAGATCTGGCCGGTGCGGAAGCCGCCGCGCTTCTGGGTGAGCTTGCTGCCGGTTTCCGGGTCATGCCGGGAGGTCAGGGCGTACGCCAGCCTCGTGCACAGGTAGGCCACGCCGCCGGCGATGATCGGGGCAAAGATTGCGGGAAGAATGACCTTCTGCATCAGGCTCTCGAAGTTCACCGAGTGGATGCCGATACCTGCAATGGCGGCGCCGATCAGGCCACCGAAGAGCGCGTGCGAGGAACTCGACGGCAGGCCCTTGAGCCAAGTGACCATGTTCCAGAGGATGGCGCCCATCAGGCCCGCGAAGATGATCTCCGGAGTGATCTGGATGCCGTCCGAGCCTTCCTTGATGATGCCGCCGGACACGGTCTTGGCCACTTCGGTGGAAAGGAATGCGCCCACCAGGTTCAACACCGCCGCGAGGGCGACTGCCGTTTTGGGTTTGATGGCACCGGTTGCGATGGGCGTGGCCATCGCATTGGCGGTGTCATGAAATCCGTTGGTGAAGTCGAAGAAAAGCGCCAGCGTTATTACCAGCGCCACCATTACGGTGATTTCCACCTGTTGCCCAATCTGCAGAGTCCTCGGTCAGCAGCTTCATGTCCAGTTGCCCCGCGACGTTCTTCCAGGCTTGACCGGGAAGAAACGCGGCGTAGGGCAAAAGCATCCTGAAACCCTATAGATCGTACGTGGGAATGGCAGCAGGGCAAAACAAGCGCCGGAGATGCAGAACGCCCTGCGCCCCGTCGGAGTCCGGCCGGCTAGGGCCTCGGCCCGGCGTCGAGCATCCCAGCAAACTTTTCCTCCAGTGCCGCCAGGGTGGCATCGGGCAGCACGATCAAACCGTCCAGTTGCCGGCGTGCACGTCTGTATGCAATCTGCCTCTCGGCGGGCGTGGCGGCGTCGTCAGAGGCGATCCGCAGCAGCTTCCGGGCCGTCGCCAGCCTCTCGCGTTCGGGGCCGCTGAAGTTGCTGTCCTTGACCCGCCGGGCCTCGCGTTCCGCCACGTCGAAGGCCAGTTCGAAGCTGCGCACGGACGCGCGGAACTCCCCCAGCCGGGCCGCCGTCGTGATGTCCGCCGGCGCGGCCGGCCGCAGCCCGTCCGCCTCCCGTTTGGCCCGCAGGAACGCCACGGTGAGCGGCTCGCGGACATCCGTCATCATGGGAAAGTCTATGAGTTTTCCCACATCCAGCTCGTAGTCCAGCCAGCGCCGGTTCACCGCATCATGGGCTGACATCAGCGCCTGGACTTCCGTCTGGCTGGCCTGTTCCGCCTGCACCGCCCGGTTGCGCAGCTGGTACAGCTCCACCTTGCGGCGGTGCCGGCGTTCGCTGGCTTTGGACCAGGAACGCGCCCAGCCGCCCATGAGCCCGCTCAGCGGGAAGATGAGCCACCAGAAGTGACCGACAAACTCGAAAAAGGGCTCCACGGAAATATCCTCCCATCCGTCGGGAACAGCGGAAAGCCCCCAGGGCGGAGGAGGAGGCTTTCCTGTGGCCGGACCGTTCCGTGGGCCCGGATTCCGCGCCCTGCGTCAGTCCTCGTGCTTGACCTTGTGTACCGCGGTGACAACGGTGGGGCACGGCACGTTCTGCAGGACCGCGTGGGCGGTGGAGCCGAGCACCAGTCGGGAGAAGCCGCCGCGCCCGCGGCTGCCAATGACCAGCAGGCGCGCTCCGGCGGCGTGGTCGACCAGGGCCTTCGCCGGCTCCGTGTTCGGTTCGAGGCGCCGGTGGATCACAAGGTCCGGGTACTTGTCGCGCAGTCCCGCCACTGACTCGGCGAGGACAATGCTGTTCTCCTCGAGAATGGTCTCCGCCAGGCCGCTGGAAGGGAGCTGCCGTTCCAGCCAGCGGACAGGGGTCCGGAACGCGAGCACCACAGTCAGCTCGTCATTGCCCCGGTCGGCCTCGGCCGCAGCGAACCGGACAGCCTGGGTGGCCTCCTCGGAGCCGTCGACGCCGACGACGACGCCCTGGCCGCCTGCTCCCTTCTTGAGCGGGATGACGGCAACCGGGCTGTCGGAGGCGGAGACGATCTGCAGGGCACGGTCCGTCAGGGGACCACCGTCCATCCAGTGCTTGTCATGCTCGCCCACCACCACCATGGAGGCGTCTTTGGATACCTCCCGCAGTGCCGAGCCGACGCTGCCATGGCGGAGCTGGATCTCCGTGTGAATGCCGGGGGCCAGGGTGCCGGCGCTGGCCTGCGCCTTTTGCAGCAGTTCCATCCCTGATTCCCGAATGAGCTCGTGGTACTGGAAATCCGGGGACATCCAGCGGTCGTCCACGGTGTGGATGGCCAGTACCGGGAGCTTGTGCCGGGCCGCCCGCTGAACAGCCCACGCCAGTGCGGCTTCGCTTCCGGCAGACCCGTTGATCCCGACGACGATTGGCTTGTCCATCATGATCCTGCTCTTCTCCGTGCCGTGATTGCCGCCGCACCGCATGGCAGACGGCAGCACCCGGCAGTCCGCTGATATCTGAGTGTGCGCCAGCTGCAAATGCGGGGTTAGGGCCATAAGCCCTGCAATAGGCGCCGGTGCGACGCCGGCGCCAAACGCCTCGCCGATGCGTGCGCCCGGCGGCTGGAAGCCGGTGGGCGCGGTCTCGAATTGGGCATCCCGGGGCGGCCCCGGCCGCGACACCGGTAGGATTTTTTGGGCAGGCCTAACGGCTCGCGGACCGTACCCGGCGCATTTCAGTGGCAAGGACAGACGATGAAGAAGAAATCCAAACCGCCGGCGTTCAGTCCGGACCGGCCCTGGACGGAGCACTACGGGCCGGGGGTCCCGGCGGACCTCAAACTTCCCGCAGGCTCCCTCGTGGACCTCATGGATTCCTCTGTCCGGCGCTACGGATCCAAGACGGCACTGGAGTTCTTCGGGGCGTCCATGAGCTACAAGGAGTTGGGAACGCTGATCAGCCAGGCCGCCGCCGGCCTCAAGAAACGCGGCGTCAAGGCAGGCGACCGGGTGGCCCTCGTCCTGCCGAACTGCCCGCAGCACATCATCGCCTTCCATGCCGTGCTGCGGCTGGGCGCGATCGTCGTCGAACACAATCCCCTGTACACGGACCGGGAGCTGCGCCACCAGTTCGAAGACCACGGCGCCACGGTGGCCATCGTCTGGGACAAGGCGGTGCAGCGGGTGAGCCGGATGCCGGCCGACGTCGGGCTCCGGATTATCATCTCGGTTGAACTGATCCCGGCGATGCCGCTGTTGCAGCGGTTGGCCCTGCGGCTCCCGGTGCCCGCGGCACGGAAGGCCCGCGCAGCCCTGGCCGCCGGGAAGGACAGTTCCGCGGACAAGCGGGGCGCCATCCCGGTCCTGCCCTGGCGGGACCTCCTTGGGGCCGGCGAGTTGAAAAAGAAGCATCCACGTCCCGCGCCCCAGGACCTGGCGGTCCTCCAGTACACGAGCGGCACCACGGGCCTGCCCAAGGGGGCCATGCTGACTCACGCCAATCTGCAGGCCAACGCAGCCCAGGGCCGGGCCTGGGTGCCGGGACTGCGGGACGGCCAGGAGACCGTGTACGCGGTGCTGCCCATGTTCCACGCCTACGGGCTGACACTCTGCATGACGTTTGCGCTGAGCATCGGCGCAAAACTGGTGTTGTTCCCGAAGTTCGACGTCGGACTGGTGCTGAAGGCGCTCAGGAAATCGCCGGCGACCTTCC
Organism: Arthrobacter sp. UYCu712; assembly: GCF_040547005.1. Classification (NCBI taxonomy): domain Bacteria; kingdom Bacillati; phylum Actinomycetota; class Actinomycetes; order Micrococcales; family Micrococcaceae; genus Arthrobacter; species Arthrobacter sp. UYCu712. The sequence continues at coordinate 133,431 of NZ_JBEPOZ010000004.1, read as the reverse complement.
TGCCGGCGGTCCCGCCGATCTATGACCGCATCGCCGCGGCGGCGGCGGAACGCGGCATCCGGCTGGACAGCATCCGTTTCTCCATTTCCGGGGCCATGAATCTCCCGACGGCGACGGTAGAGACCTGGGAAAAGGCCACCGGCGGCTATCTGATCGAGGGCTACGGCCTGACAGAGACCTCCCCCATTGCGCTGGGCAACCCCTTCGGTCCCAGCCGGAAGCCGGGCACCGTGGGGGTGCCGTTCCCGCTGACCGATATCCGCGTGGTGGATCCGAAGAACGTCGCGATCGACCGTGCCCCGGGCGAGGAGGGCGAACTGCTCATCCGAGGGCCCCAGGTGTTCGCCGGCTACTGGAACCGGCCCGAAGAAACCGAGGACGCGCTGTTGGAGGGCGGCTGGTTCCGCACGGGCGACATCGTCTCCGTAGATAAGGACTACTTCGTGACCATCCGGGACCGGATCAAAGAACTGATCATCACGGGAGGGTTCAATGTCTCGCCCAGTGAGGTCGAAGATGTCCTTGCCGAATTCCCGGGGCTCGCGGACGTTTCCGTGGTCGGGCTGCCACGGCCCGGCGGCGGCGAAGACGTGGTGGCCGCCGTCGTCCCGGTTCCGGGCAGCACACTCGATCCGGAAGCCCTGCTGGCCTTCGCGCGGCAGCACCTGGCGGCGTACAAGGTGCCGCGGCGCGTCGTGGTGCTCGACGAACTGCCCCGCTCGCTGATCGGGAAGGTCCTGCGCCGGGAAATCCGGGACACGCTGGTGGCCGGCCGGTAGCGTTCATCCGGCCGGCCGTATTCCTTTCGACACTGTACCCACGACCCTGCGCGCAGCCGGACTCAGGCCTCAGCCGGTGCCGTCATCCGTGACTGGCCGGCCGCTGCCGGACCGTACCGCGGGCGGCGGAAACGGATCAGGCCGAAGTTCTTTTCCGGGATGGACATCGCGAAATACCATCCGGCCCCGAGCGGCAGCAGAATAAGGCTCGTGACCAGCGGGTAGAACGGCAGCCGCAGCAGCCACCTGTTGCGGTGCTTCCAATGAACGGCATACACCATGCCGAAGTACATCACCCCGGCCGCGAGCAGAGACCATCCGGGTTGCAGGATCGCAGCCCACCGCAGGAAGAAGAAGGCGAAGAGGAAGACGGTGCCATAGATCCAAAAGTACGGGTGCCACCGTCCGAACCGGATATTCACAACGTACAACCGGAATTCGCCGCCGGCCCAGGCGAGTCGTTGCCGCCACCATGAGGAAAAGGTGGACGGCACCGTCATCCGGTACCCGAGGCGCAGAAGGTAGCGCAGGCCCATCGCCAACCGGTACTCATGGCGCTGCAGCTGAACCAGTCCCCCTCCGGCGCTCTGCGGGACCAACTCGATCGAGGCGGTGTTATCCCCTCGCTGCGACAATTCGTTGACCAGTCCCCGAGGGGTCTGACAGAGGTCGTATCGGCATCCAGCCACACCACGTAATCCGCGGCCACTATCTGTTCCAGGGCGTCCCGAATGATGCGGTCACGGACGGTCCCGCCGGTCCGCCGTCGACCTTTCGGCGGAGGCGCCGAATAGTCGCTGACGAATATCCTGAAGCCGTGCGCGGCCGCGATGCCCTTGAGTGCGCTGTGGAACTGAGCGGTCTCACCGGAGGTGGTGCAAAAGATTACCCGCCGGCCATACTGGCGGAGGTAGTCCAAATTGGTGAGGGAGCGGGTGTCGCCATAGATCGGTACCAGCACTTCGAACTGCGCGTTCGTGCCCGCGACACCGGTCCCTCCGGGCGTACCGGGCCGGATGTTGCGGAAGCGGCTGCTGCGCGCGGCCGCCAGCGCGTCAATTGAGACTGCCAGCGCCGGCAGCAACAGGAAGGCCAGGAAAACTCCGGTCCAGTCCATCGTTCACCTTTCGGTCGGTATTGACGTTGGTATTGAATTCAAGGGCTGCCCGGACCAGATCCGGGTGGGCGCCGTGCGCCACGAGCCGGCGGAGCGTGTCCAGCGTCTCCTCAATCGGGTAGCGGCCGACTTCGGCTTTGCGGATCCGCGGATGGGCGGATGGGCGGATGGGATTGTACGTTTCCCGGAGATCGAAAAGCTCTTCACTCAACTTCTCGCCCGGACGGAGTCCCGTGTACTCAATCACCGGCGGCCGGCACTCGGTCAGTTCGACGTATCGGCGGACGAGAGCCTCGATCCGTACGGGCGCGCCCATGTCCAGAACGTACGTTTCGCCTTGCTCCGCGAGGCATGCCGCTTCAATGACGAGGCCCGCGGCCTCCGGGATGGTCATGAAATAGCGGGAATCGTCCGAGTGCGTAATGCGGATCTTGTCGCCGTTCTCGATCTGCGTGATCAGCGTCGGAAGGAACGACCCGCGGCTGCCGAGCACATTGCCGAAACGGACGCTGGCCACTTTCGTCGCGGTGGTCCGCGCATATTTGTCCGCCACGTGTTCGGCCAGCCGCTTGGACCAGCCCAGGGCGGAGATCGGGTTTGCCGCCTTGTCCGTGCTGATGTTGACCACCCGGTCCACGCCTGCGGCTATCGCCGCCCGCATGACCGACTCAGTTCCGAAGACGTTCGTTTTGACCGCCGCTTCGGGCGCCCGTTCCAGGAGCGGCAGGTGTTTGTGCGCCGCCGCATGGAACACGATGTCCGGCCGCACGTCCATCATGATGCGGCGCATCAACTGCTCATCCCTGACATCGGCCAGGCGGTAGGAATCGTTGTCCAGCAACGCCACACCCTCCTCGCTCATCTGGAGGTTGTAGAGAGCAAATTCGTCGTTGTCTACGTAGTAGGCCTTCCTGGCCCCGAGGAACCGCATCTGCCGACAGCCCGCCTGTTCAGAGGGGCTGACCCAGAAAGATGCAGCGGAACCGGAGGGGAGAATCCCACGGTCCACGCTGCAGTGTTTTGTGTTGCGAGACCTTCTGCGTCTCAGTCCACAGGGCCGGGGACCGCTCCACACGGGTAGCGGCTACGCGGGGTTCTACCGGCTTTTCCGGCCGGGTACCTGCCGCGCATCGTTGCCGTACCTGCTTCATCCGGCCGGGCCGCGTCCGGGAACGCGGTCCGGACACCCTGAGGTACCGCAGGGGCGTCTGGCGCCGGGCGGCAGTGACACTGGCCGCTGCCGCAGTATTCCTTGCGGCACTCCGTACCAGCTGGTAGGCCTATAGGAGACCGGAATGTAGGGTGCGTAGTGGCAGATGAGCGCACCATCCCACACCCATGGTGTTTGCAGAAGGGAAGTTCGACGTGACCCGCAAGAATCCTCCTGTCGAGGAAACCGATGAAAGTGACCTCCAGGTTGGAGACGGCCCGAAGGACTGGGCCGCCGGCATTCCGGGCGTCCTGCATTCGATGAAACCCGCGATCCAACAGATGGGCTTGAACCGCACGCGCAAGACCGTGCTGGCAATGAACCAGAAGGACGGCTTCGACTGTCCCAGCTGCGCCTGGCCGGACCCGCATCACCGCAAGGCCTTCGAATTCTGTGAGAACGGGGCGAAGGCGGTCACTTGGGAGGCGACCCCGGTGCTCGTCCCCGCGGGCTTCTGGGCGGAGCATCCGGTGAGTGAACTGCGCGGCCGCTCCGAATACTGGCTGGGCATGCAGGGCCGGCTGACCGAACCCGTCTACAAGCCCGCCGGCGAGGACCACTACAAGCCGGTCAGCTGGGACGAGGCAATCAGGATCATCGCGGACAAGCTCCACAGCCTGGACTCCCCCGACGAAGCAGCCTTCTACACGAGCGGGCGGACCTCGAACGAGGCCGCGTTCCTGTATCAGTTGCTCGTCCGCGGCTACGGCACCAACAACCTGCCGGACTGCTCCAATATGTGCCACGAGTCCTCGGGCTGGGCCATGGGCCAGACCATCGGCATCGGGAAGGCCACCGTCTCCTTTGACGACTACGCCAAAGCGGACCTCATCATCGTCATGGGCCAGAACCCCGGCACCAACCACCCGCGTATGCTCACCGAGCTCGAGGCGTGCAAGGAAAATGGCGGCGAGATCGTCGCCGTCAATCCCCTGCCGGAGGCCGGTTTGCGCCGGTACAAGAACCCGCAGAAGGTCAAGGGCATCGTCGGCCGCGGGACCGAAATTGCGGACCAGTTCCTGCACATCCGGATCGGCGGGGACATGGCCCTGCTGCAGGCGCTGTCCAAGCGCGTGCTCGACGCCGAAGACCGGAACCCGGGGACCGTGCTGGACCAGGCGTTCCTGACCGAACACTGCGAGGGCCTGGCCGAACTCAAGGAGCACCTCAGCCGGCTGGACGAGCAGGCCGTGCTGGAAGCGACAGGGCTCCGCATCGAGGAAATCGATGAGCTGGCCGCCCGCTACCTGAAGGCCGAGAAGGTCATCATCACCTGGGCCATGGGCATCACGCAGCAGAAAAAGGGCGTGGCGACCATCAAAGAGATCATCAACCTGCTTCTGCTGCGCGGCAATATGGGCAAGCCCGGAGCGGGCGCCTCCCCCATCCGCGGACACAGCAATGTCCAGGGCGACCGCACCATGGGCATCTGGGAGCAGATGCCGCAGTCCTTCATGGACGCCCTCGCCGAGGAATTCGGCTTCGAGCCGCCGCGTGAACACGGTGTGGACGCGGTAGAGACCATCAACCAGATGGGCGACGGCGGGATCAAGGTCTTCGTCGCGCTCGGCGGCAATTTCGTCGGCGCCATCTCCGACACCAATGCCGCGGAGTCGGCCATGCAGAACACCGAGCTGTCGGTCCAGATCTCCACCAAACTCAACCGGTCCCATGCGGTGACTGGTGCGGCAGCCCTGATCCTGCCGACAATGGGCCGCACCGAGATCGACATCCAGGAATCCGGGCCGCAGTTTGTGTCGGTCGAGGACACTGTCTGCGCGGTACACGCCTCCCACGGCAGCGTTGAACCGGTCTCGCACCAGCTCCTGTCCGAGCCCGCCATCGTCAGCCGCCTCGGCAAGGCCGTTGTCGGCAACAGGATCAAGGCCGACTGGGACGGCTTCGAAAAGAACTACGACCTCATCCGGGGCCATATCTCCCGGGTCGTGGGCGGCTGCGAGGACTACAACGAACGGATCCGGCAAGACGGCGGCTTTGTTCTGGCGAACGGGCCGCGGGATTCCCGGACGTTCCCGACGCCGACCGGCAAGGCCGTGCTGACAGTCAACGAGCTCGAGCACGTGGAAAAGCCGGAAGGCACGCTGATTCTGCAGAGCATGCGCTCCCACGACCAGTTCAACACCACCATCTACGGCCACAACGACCGCTACCGGGGCATCAAGAAGGGCCGCCACGTGGTCTTCGTCAACCCGGAAGACATCGCCGAACTGGGCCTGGCGGACGGGCTGTTCGTGGACATCCATGGCGAATACAAGGACGGCATGGAACGGGTGCTCCGCAAGTTCCGGGTGGTGTCCTACCCGACCGCCCGGGGCTGCGCGGCCGCCTACTACCCCGAGGCCAACGTGCTGGTGCCGCTGAACCATACTGCGGAAGGCAGCAACACTCCGGTCTCTAAGGCAGTGATTGTCCGGCTCGAACCCAGCCTGGACCAGAGGCCCGACGGTGCAGCGAGCGCGGGCGCGGGAGCGGTGGCCCCGGCGTCGCGCTGACCCCCCGGGGCCGGCTGACACTCCACGGGACATGCCCAGCCCTGGCCGCAAACACTGGACATAATGCCAACATGCCCACCCCTAGAAGCGAAGGGTGGGCATGTCCCCCGCTGGTGCCCTGAACCCGGAAAGCTGAAAGCCGCTATTGCGCCCTCTTGGCCCAGCCCTCTTCGTCCGGGCCGCCGGACTCGCCGTGCTCGCACAGTTCGAGGACCTTGTTCGAAGCCGCGTGGACAGCCTCCTGCGTGCTCTTCCGGCCGTTGGTGGACGCGGTGCCCGCTGCGTATCCGACGATGAACGCGCTGATGGCGTCCGCATGCGGTCCGACGGCCTTCGCCGATTCGTCTGCGACCTGGGCGATCTTCTCGTGGTCGACTTCCAGATCCAGGATCTGCAGTGCCTGAATCAGGCGGGCGCTCCAGTGCCGCAGCGAGCTGTCTTCATCCCGGGACAGGGTCATCGGTACTCCTCTTCGTAAGGTGCGTGGGCTGATCATCTACCCCTCAAGGGGTAGCACCGACTACTGCCGTGTGCAACGCGACACAGCGGCCCGGTCCACCGTTTCCGTGCCTGTTCCGCCCGGTCCACCGTTTCCGCGCCTCAACTCCACAAGGCGACGTGGAATTTCGGCCCCCGGCGCTCCAGTCCGCGCGAGCCGCCCGGGGCGACCATCGCGGCGGTCGCATCCGCCGTGCTGACAAAGCGCTGCAATGTCTGCGCCATCGTTGTGGTCCGCCGGTGGTCGAGCGTACTGGCCCACCAGAGGCCTGGGACCGGGGTCCCGACGACGGGAAGGCGGACCAGGGTGCCGGCCTGGATTTCGGCGCGGACGATGTGGCCGAGCGCCAGCATGATGCCCTCCCCCGCCCTCACGGCCGCCAGGGCGTCCGTCTCGCTGCTCAGCCGGATGATCTCCGGCATCACGCCCACGGAGGACAGCCAGCGCCCCTCCTCGGTGGTTTCCTGGATGCCGGCCGGACCGGCAAACCAGGGCCGGCCCAGCAGCTGCGCCGGGGAGACCGGCCCGTGCAGCTGCCCCAGCGGGTGGCCCGGCGCTGCGACGACGGCGCGCTGGTAGCGCAGGAACGGGACAGCTTCGATGCGGAGTCCGGTCACGGCGGTCCGGGACGGCGCCGTCGGCCGGGCGCCCAGGGCGATGTCGTAGGCGCGCTCCTGCAGGAGCGAGCCGAGCTCCTCCGCGGACTCCACCACGACGTCCACCGCGGCGCCGGGGACCCGCTTCGTGAAAAGGTCCAACAGCCGGCCCGCGGCATGTTCGGCGAAGGGGGCGGTGGCGACGATCTTGAGCTGGCCGGCGTCGTTCTTGGCGTTGGAGACCTCCCAGCGGGCCTGGTCCGCAAGCCCGACGATGTCCTGGGCGTAGTCTGCCAGGGCCCTGCCTCCCGGCGTCAAGGCAATCCCTCCGCCGGCGCGGACGAACAACGGGTCCCCGAGGTCCTGCCGGAGCGCGGCCAGGGCCGAGGAAACGGCCGGCTCGCTCACGCCGAGGTCCTCCGCGGCAGCGTGGAGGGAGCCCAGCCTGGCGACCAGGGCGAATGTCCGGAGCTGTCCCAACGTCATCGACACTGCTTCATAACCTTTCACTTATGACGATATTGACACTCCGTATCAGGCGGGGCAACACTTTCCTCAGTCCGTGCTGAGCAGCGTTGCCAGCCCCCGGGAATGAGGTAGCGACAATGCAGATTCCGGCTCCATTCGACTATGTTCGGGCTACTTCGGTGGACCATGCGCTTGAACTCCTCGCCCACCACGGGCCCGAGTCACGGGTGGTCGCCGGGGGCCACAGCCTCCTGCCGATGATGAAGCTCCGACTGTCCCGGCCGGAGTGGCTGATCGACATCAACGACCTCTACGAGCTCGACTTCATCCTGCGCGACGGTGACACGCTCCGGGTCGGGGCCCTGACCCGCCACACCACACTGCTGGAGTCCGACGAGATCGCCGGGATCTTTCCGATCGTCCGCGACGCCGAATCCGTCATTGCGGATCCGGTGGTGCGCAACCGCGGCACCATCGGCGGCTCGCTCTGCCAGGCCGACCCGGCCGAGGACTTGTCCACCGTGTGCGACGTCCTGGGCGCCGAAGCGGTCATCCGCGGTCCGGCCGGCGAGCGCAGCGTGTCGATGGCCGACTTCCACCGCGGCCCGTACGGGACGGCGGTGGGCCAGGACGAGCTGCTGTGCGAGCTCCGCTTCCGCATCCGCCCCCGGTCAGGCAGCGCCTACGAGAAAGTTGAACGCCGGGTGGGAGACTGGGCCGTCGGGGCCGCCGGAGCCTCAGTCACGCTCGCGGCGGACGGCACCATCGCCGACGCCGCCGTCGGACTCACCGCTCTCGGGCTGGACCACATCGTCGCTGCGGCTTCCGCGGCCCTGCGCGGCCAGCGCCCCTCGGAGGAGCTGTTCGTCGAGGCCGGACGGCTTGCGGCGGCTGCCTCCGATCCGGTCGATGACCAGCGCGGCCCGGTCGACTACAAACGGCATCTCGCCGACGAACTCACTCGGCGCGTACTGCGGCTTGCCTGCACCCGTGCCGCCCAGACCCAGGAAGGCTGAAGCGGATGCAGATCAGCATGACGGTGAACGGCAACGAAGTCACTAGCGACATTGAACCCCGGGTGCTCCTCGTGCACTACATCCGTGAGGTCCTCGGCCTGACCGGCACCCACTGGGGCTGCGACACCAGCAACTGCGGGACGTGCGTGGTTCTGATGGACGGGCAGCCGGTGAAATCCTGCACCGTCCTGGCCGCCATGGCGGCCGGGCACGATATCCGCACCGTCGAGGGGCTCTCCAGCGGCGCGACCCTGGATCCCGTCCAGCAGGGGTTCATGGAGGAGCACGGGCTGCAATGCGGGTTCTGCACGCCCGGCATGATGCTCACCGCCCGCGCCCTGCTGGACAAGAACCCGCACCCGGACGACACCGAGATCCGGCGGGCCATTTCGGGCCAGATCTGCCGGTGCACCGGCTACGCCACCATCGTGCGCTCCGTGCAGTGGGCCGCGGCCCACCCGGCCGGCGGGGACGCGGACGCCGCCACCGCCGATGAAGTTCTCGACGGTACGGACACGGCGGTCCCGGACATTGCCACGGATCTAGAGGACACAGAGGTGAAGGCATGACCGTCATCCACGAGCGGCCCGGCAACCCGGCAGCCGGCGATGAGGACCGCCCCATCGGCTATGGCCGCATCCAGCGCAAGGAAGACCCCCGCTTCGTCCGAGGCAAGGGCCGCTACCTGGATGACATCGTCCTGCCGGGCATGCTGCACGGCGCCATCCTGCGGGCCCCCGTGGCGCACGCGCGGCTGGTGTCCATCGACACCACCAACGCCCTCGCGCATCCGAAGGTCCTGGCAGTCATCACCGGCAAGGACCTGCTCGGCCTCAAGCTGGCCTGGGCCCCCACCCTCTCCGCCGACGTCCAGGCCGTGTTGGTGACCGACAAGGTCCGCTTCCAGGGCCAGGAAGTCGCGTTCGTCGTGGCCGAGGACCGCTACGCCGCGCGCGATGCGCTGGAACTCATCGAGGTCGACTACGACGTCCTCCCGCCCGTGATTGACGCCCGCAAGGCCCTGGATCCGGACGCACCCGTGATCCGGGACGACATCGAGGGCCGGACGGACAACCGCATCTTCGACTGGAACATGGGCGACAAGGCTGAAACCGAGGCCGTCTTCGCCTCCGCCGACGTCGTTGTCTCCCAGGAGGTCGTGTACCCGCGGGTGCACCCCGCGCCGATGGAAACCTGCGGCGCCGTCGCGGACTTCGACGCCGTCAGCGGCAAGCTGACCCTCTACGAGACCACCCAGGCCCCGCACGCCCACCGCACCCTGTTCGCGATCGTCGCCGGTATCCCGGAGCACAAGATCCGGATCGTCTCCCCCGACATCGGCGGCGGCTTCGGCAACAAGGTCGGGATCTATCCGGGCTACATCCTCGCCGTGGTCGGCTCGATTGTGACGGGGCGGCCGGTGAAGTGGGTGGAGGACCGTTCGGAGAACCTGATGTCCACGTCCTTCGCCCGCGACTACATCATGCAGGGCGAGATCGCGGCCACCAGGGACGGGAAGATCCTCGCGTTGCGGACCAATGTGCTCGCGGATCACGGCGCGTTCAACGCCACCGCGCAACCCTCCAAGAACCCGGCCGGTTTCTTCTCCATCTTCACCGGCAGCTACGACCTCCAGGCCGCCTACTGCAGTGTCACCGGCGTCTACACAAACAAGGCGCCGGGCGGCGTCGCCTACGCGTGTTCGTTCCGGGTCACGGAGGCGGTCTACCTGGTCGAACGGATGGTGGATGTCCTGGCCCGCAAGCTGGAGATGGATCCGGCTGAACTGCGGCTAAAGAATTTCATCAAGCCTGAACAGTTCCCGTATGCCAACAAGACCGGCTGGGTCTATGACTCCGGAAACTACGAACCCGCCATGCGGCTGTCCATGCAGATGGCCGGCTACGAGGACCTCCGGCGGGAACAGGCGGAGAAACGCGAGCGCGGCGAGCTGATGGGGATCGGAGTCTCCTTCTTCACGGAAACGGTGGGCGCCGGGCCCCGCAAGCACTTCGACATCGTGGGCCTCGGCATGGCGGACGGCGCGGAGCTGCGCGTCCACCCCACCGGCAAGGCCGTGGTCCGGATCTCGGTGCAGAGCCAGGGGCAGGGTCACGAGACGACGTTCGCGCAGATCGTCGCCGAGGAACTCGGCATCCCGCCGGAAGACATCGATGTGGTCCACGGCGACACGGACCAGACACCGTTCGGGCTGGGCACCTACGGCAGCCGCTCGACGCCGGTCAGTGGCGGCGCCGTCGCCCTCGTGGCCCGGAAGGTGCGCGAGAAGGCGAAGCTCATCGCGGCCGCCATGCTGGAGACACGGGCCGACGACCTCGAATGGGAGAAGGGGCGCTGGTTCGTGAAGGGAGATCCCAGCGCGGGGAAGACCATCGCCGAAATTGCCATGGGCGCGCACGGCACCGTGGCCTTGCCGGAGGGGGTGGACGGCAACCTCGATGCCGAGGTCACGTACGATCCCCCGAACCTGACGTTCCCCTTTGGCGCCTACATCTGCGTCGTCGACGTCGATCCCGGCACCGGACACGTCAAGGTGCGCCGCTTCATCGCGGTGGACGACTGCGGCACCCGGATCAACCCGATGATCATCGAGGGCCAGGTGCACGGCGGCCTGACCGACGGCGTCGGAATGGCCCTGATGGAAATCATCGAGTTCGACGCCGACGGCAACTGCCTGGGCGGGTCCTTCATGGACTACCTGATCCCCACCGCGATGGAGGTGCCGGACTGGGAAACCGGCTTCACCGTCACGCCGTCGCCGCACCACCCCATCGGCGCGAAAGGCATCGGCGAGTCCGCCACGGTCGGCTCACCGCCGGCGATCGTTAACGCCATCGTCGATGCCCTGGCACCCTATGGCGTGGTCCACATGGACATGCCGTGCACCCCGGCCCGGGTCTGGGCCGCCATGCAGGGCCGGGCAAGGCCGCCGATCTGACATGACGCCGATAGCGGATTCCCTTGCGGCCACGGCGAATGACCTGGCCTCCCGCCGTGAGCCGTTCGTGCAAGCCACGGTGGTCCGCGCGCAGCGGCCCACCAGTGCCCATGCCGGGGATACGGCCCTCGTGCTGCCCAGCGGAGAGATCCGGGGCTTTGTCGGCGGAAACTGCGTGGAGTCCTCGGTCCGGGAGTACAGCCTCCAGGTCCTGGCCTCCGAGGAGCCGCTCTTGCTGCGGGTGGTCCAGGGCGAACCGTCCCGCAGCGCGGAGGAGGGCGCCGTCGAGGTCTCCAACCCCTGCCTCAGCGGCGGCGCCATCGAGATCTTCCTGCAGCCAAGGATCCCGGCGCCCCGGGTCCTGGTGGTCGGCACGACGCCGGTGGCCCAGGCCCTGGAGACACTCGGCGCCGCCGTGGGCCTGGCTGTGGAACTCACCGACGGGGAATCCGCCCGGCCGCGCGCCGACGATGCGGCGCTGATAGTCGCTTCGCACGGCAAAGCCGAGGAAGTCGCGCTAGAGGCGGCCCTGCGCGCGGGAGTGCTGTACGTCGCACTGGTGGCCAGCGGGACGCGCGGCGCCGCGGTGCTGGAATCCCTCGACGTCGACCCGGGGCAGCGCTCGCGGGTCTTCACCCCGGCCGGCCTGCAGCTTGGCGCCCGCACGCCCGGCGAGATCGCGCTGTCGATCCTGGCACAGCTCATCCAGGAGCGGGCGAAGCCCCGGCACGGCGGGGACCCGGCCCTGGCCACGCCACCGGCGGCTGATGCTCCGGCGACGGCGATCGACCCGGTCTGCGGCATGACGGTCGCTGCCGTGGAATCCTCGCTGCACGTCGAGCACAACGGTGTCACCGTGTACTTCTGTTCGCCGGGCTGCCGGGCGGCCTTCCGCAAAGATCCGGAGCGTTATGCCCGCACTCCCTGAGCCCCCGCCCGCCCCTGCTATGACCGCGGGGGTCATCCTGGCGGCCGGAGCGTCCCGGCGGCTGGGCCGGCCCAAGCAGCTGTTGCCGTACGGCGGCGGCGTGCTGCTGGACGCCGTGCTGGCCACGGCCCGGGAGTGCGGGTTCGACCAGACCGTCGTGGCGTTGGGAGGCTCGGCGGCGGAGGTGCAGCGCACCGTCGACACCGCAGGCGCCGAGGTCGTGCTCAACCCGGACTTCGGGGCGGGCTGTTCCTCGTCGATTGCCGCCGCCATGGCCGGACTCCATCCGGAGACCGACGCCGTGGTCCTCCTGCTCGGGGACCAGCCGGGTGTCCGCGCCGCCACCGTCCGGGCAGTGCTGGCGGCACTGGGCGGGCAGCCGGCAGAGACCCCGCGGCGCGCGGGCATCGCGGTGTGCCACTACGACGACGGGATCGGCCACCCTCTGGCGTTCGCGAGGCGCTTCTTCCCGGAGCTTTCGGCCCTGCATGGAGACAAGGCGGTCTGGAAGCTGCTGGAGCAGCGGGCCGACGACGTCGTCGAGGTCGCCATGCCCGGCGCCGTCCCGCTGGACGTCGACACGGAAGAGGACTACCGCCGGATCCTGGCGGAGCTGGAAGGTCCGCGGTGAACACCGCGGCCCGCACCGGGGCGGAGGAGGACGTGCGGCGCAGGGTGCCCGATGTCCCCGCGCTCATGCGGGCGCTCGACCGCACTGACTACCTGGCCGACGTCGGGCTGGCCACGGCGCTGTTCCTCGCGGTCCGGCTGCCGCAGCCCATCCTGCTGGAGGGTGAGGCCGGGGTGGGCAAGACGGAGGCGGCGAAGGCGCTGGCCGGGCTGCTGGACACCCCGTTGTACCGGCTGCAGTGCTACGAGGGGATCGACGCCGGCGAAGCCCTCTATGAGTGGAACCACCAGCGGCAGCTCCTCGGGATTCGGCTGGCCGAAGTCCGGGACGCCGCCGTCACCGAAGCTGACCTCTTCAGCCCGGAGTACCTGCTGCGGCGTCCGCTGCTGCAGGCAATCGAGCACCCCGGGCCGCGGCCCGCGGTGCTTCTGCTGGACGAGATCGACCGCGCCGACGCCGAGTTCGAGGCCTTCACCTTTGAACTGCTGGCCGAGGCCGCCGTCACCATCCCGGAGCTCGGGACCATCCGGGCTACGCATCCGCCGATCGTGATCCTGACTTCCAACCGGACCAGGGACCTGCACGACGCCCTCACCCGCCGCTGCCTGTACCACTGGATCGACTACCCGGGACCGGGACGGATCGCGGAAATCGTCCGCCGCCGGGTACCGGCCAGCAGCGGCCCCCTGGCGCTGCAGGCCGCGGCGGCGGTCACGAAGCTGCGCACCCTGGACCTCGCCAAACCGCCGGGGATCTCGGAGGCGATCGACTGGGTTTCCGCGCTCGCCGTTCTCGGCATCGAACGCATTGACGCCGCGACCGCGGAACAGACCTGGGGCTCCATCGTCAAGAACCGTGACGACCTGGAGCTGGTCGGGGCGCGCGGGGCGGACTGGCTCGTGGACGGCACCGATGGCTGAGTCCCCGGCCCTCCCCATGGTGGAGGCAGCCGCCCTGTCCGCCGCCTTCATCACCGCCCTCCGCCGGGCAGGGCTCCCGTGTTCCCCGGACCGCGCGGTGCGGCTGGCTGAATCGCTCAAGCTGATCCCGCCGGGCGACGTCGAGAGCCTTTACTGGACATCCCGGGTGGTGCTCGTATCCACGCGTGCGCAGCTCCCGGTGTTCGACGCCGTCTTCACCGCCGTCTTCCGGCGCGGCTTCGACCCCGCCGCGCCACTTACAACAGCAAGGGACGCACAGCCCGCACCGCCGACGGGCGGCACCGAACAACCCCTTACCCGGCCCTCTCCCGCCGACGGGCGGGCTGCCCGGCCCGCGCCGGACAGTCCGCAACACCCTCCCGGCGTTGCCACGGAAGGCAGTAACCGGACCGGCGGGCACGAGCCTGCCGGCCGGGAGGCTGTACTGGCCATGGCCTCCACCGAGGAACACCTGCACGGAATGTCGTTCGCGGAACTCTCCGCCGGGGAGGTCCAGGACATCAGGAAACTGGCATCCCGGTTGCTCCTGTCCACCCCGACGCGGCTGAGCCGCCGCACCCGCAAGTCCGCCCGCACCAGCGCCCGGCTGGATGTCCGCGCCACGGTCCGGGCCACCCGGCGCTCCGGCTCCGAAACCAGCCGGCTGCTTTTTGCCCGACGCCGGGAGCAACGGCGCAAGCTGGTGCTGCTCTGCGACGTCTCCGGCTCGATGGAGCCGTTCGCGCGGATCTTCGTCCCGTTGCTGCAGGGCGCAGTGTCCACGGCCGGTGCCGAAGCCTTTGTGTTCTCGACCCGCCTCACCCGGCTGACCCGGCAGCTCGCGCTGCGCGATCCTGACGAGGCGCTGGCCCGGGCCGCCGCGACGGCCCCCGATTGGGCCGGGGGCACCCGGATCGCCGACAGCCTCCGCCGCTTCGTCGACGAACACGGCCGCCGCGGCCTGGCCCGCGGCGCCGTCGTGGTGATCTTCTCGGACGGCTGGGCCCAGGAGGACCCCGTCCAGGTCGCCGTCCAGATGGCCCGGCTGCGGAGGCTCGCGAACCGGATCGTGTGGGTCAACCCGCGCAAAGCGGCCCCGGGGTACCGGCCGCTGGCGGGCGGAATGGCAGCTGCCCTGCCGTACTGCGACGCCTTCGTCAGCGGACACAGCTACACGGCCTTGACAGAGTTGGCGGCCGCAATCCGCGGCGACGGCCGGACACCACCCGGAGGAAGGACAGGCTAATGCAGATCGACGGCACGTTCTCGGTAGTCGCACCGATAGACAAGGTGTGGGACACCCTGATGGACTTCGAGCGGGTGGCCGGATGCCTGCCCGGCGCCAGGATCCTGAACAAACTCTCGGACGACGCCTACCAGGTCGGCATGGCGGTCAAACTGGGCCCGGTGACCATGCAGTACAAAGGCCTGCTGACCGTCGTCGAGCGCGATGCGGCCGGGCACCGCGCGGTGCTCGGCGGAAAGGCGCAGGAGACGCGCGGGCAGGGCACCGCCGAAGCCTCGGTGACCCTGACCCTCTCCGGCGAGCCACGCGGCACCACCCGCGGCACAGTCAGCGCCGACCTCGCGCTCTCCGGCAAGGCGGCCGCGATGGGCAAGGGCGTGATCGGCAGCGTTACCGAACAGATGATGGCCCTCTTCGCCAGGAATCTGCAGGCGATGCTTACCGCGCCGGAGACGCCCGCCCCGGCCGGAGAGCGGGCCGCCGGAGCCCCGGCCGGAGGGCCGGCCGCCGTCGGGGTTCCGGAACCGGTGCCCGCAGCCGACGCCGTGGCGGCAAGGGTTGACGGGACGGCCGCTCCGGCGCCCTCCGCGGAACTTCCCGGCCTTCCCCCGGGCACCCTTCCGCCGGCCCCCGCAGCGGCCGGCGCGCCGGCAGGCGGCAGCCTGGACGCGTTCACCCTCGCGAAAGGCTTCGCTGCGGACCAGCTCTCCCGCCCCGGCAGCACCCTTGCGTTGCTCGCCGTCGTTGCGTGCATCGCCTATTGGGCCGGCCGGCGGTCGGCGTTCCGGATGATCCGGCTGTACGGGGGGCTGAACTCGGCCCGTGCGTGACGTCTTAGCAGCCATGATGCCTGGCTGGCAGAAGGGACAGAATGCCGGCCTGGCCACGGTCGTGAGCACGTTCAAGTCCGCACCGCGCCTCCCGGGGGCGTCCATGCTGGTCACCGCCGCGGGGGAAGCGGTCGGCTCCGTCTCGGGTGGCTGCGTCGAGGGTGCCGTGTACGAGCTCGCCACCCAGGTCAAGGAGGATGGAACGCCGGTCCTGGTGCGCTACGGCGTCAGCGACGACGACGCCTACGCCGTCGGCCTGACCTGCGGCGGGATCATCGACATCTTTGTCGAACCGGTGTCGCGGCAGAGCTTCGCCGAACTCGACACGGTGCGGCTGGACATCGCCGAGCAACGGCGGGTGGGCGTCGCCACGGTGATCGAGCACCCGGACATCGGCCGGCTGGGCCGGCACCTCGTTGTCCGTCCGCATGGCTTTGGCGGTGACCTCGGTTCCGAACGGGCCAACCACGCCGTCGGCGATGACACCCAGGGCCTGCTGGCCGCCGGCCGCTCGGGCATCCTGACCTACGGCCTCGACGGCGAACGGCTGGACACCGGCATGCGGGTGTTCTTCGCAAGCTACGCCCCGCCGCCGCGGATGCTGGTCTTCGGAGCGATCGACTTCGCCGCTGCCCTTGCCCGGCTGGGAGCGTTCCTGGGCTACCGTGTCACCGTGTGCGATGCCCGGGCTGTCTTCGCCACCCCCGCCCGCTTCCCCGACGCGGCAGAAGTGGTCAACGCCTGGCCGCACCGCTACCTGGCCGAGCAGCTTGAGCACGGGCTGGTGGACGAAAGGACCGTTATCTGCGTCCTCACGCATGACCCGAAGTTCGACATCCCGCTGCTGGACGTCGCCCTGCGCGCCCGCCCGGTCGCTTTCATCGGGGCCATGGGGTCCCGGCGGACCCACGCGGACCGGATCGGCCGGCTACGCGCGGCGGGACTCGACGACGCCGCGATGTCCCGGCTGCACAGCCCGGTCGGACTGGATCTCGGTGCCCGGACACCCGAGGAGACTGCCGTGTCGATTGCTGCCGAGATCATCGCGAAGCAGTGGAGCGGCAGCGGGGAGCCGCTGCACCGGCTCGATGAGCGGATCCACCACGACGAGCAGCACTGACCGGAAGGCGGGCGGGCAATGGTGAGGGGCGGACATGATTGCGAACGATGCCCTGCGCTGGGCGCTGACGGCACTGCTGCTGGCGGCGGCCGTGTACTCGGCGTTGCGCTCCGCACGGTATCGGGTATGGCCCGGGCGGATCGACTACGGGCTGCATGCCCTGATGATGACCGCCATAGTGGTCATGCTGGTTCCCGGTGTCCAGCGGCCGGTGCTGCAACAATTGCTGCTCTTCGTCTTTGCCGCCTGGTGGTTTGTCCTCCGGGCCAGATCCCTGCGCCCGGAGCCCCGGTCCGCGCCGGTCGGCGGTCCGCGGGGTGGTGCCGCCGGCCGCGGCAGGCTGCTCTATAACGCGCTGGCCATGGCGGCCATGGCGTCCATGCTGGCCGCCATGGACTTCCGCGTCGCCCAAGGGTGGGCGGCTGCTCCGGCCGCGGCCGGCGGACTGTCCCCGGCTGCGCACCACGTCCCGGCGGCCGCCTCCGGGCTGCAGCCGGCGGGCACGGGGCCGGGCTGGTCGAGCCGGCCGGCATTGTTCCTCGCCATCGCCTTCGGGGCCGCAGCCGTGCTCTGGGCTGCCCTCCTGTTCCGGCGGATCCGACGGCGGCCGGCCAGCGGCGACGGCGACGGCGACGGCGACGTGTGCCTCGACCTCGTCGGCGCCGCGTCGATGGCCGTCATGTTCGCGGCCGTCGCGGCCTGACGAAAGGGAACCGGGCCGCGCCGGCGCCATCCGGGCCGCCGTCGCGAGTAAGCTCGTGCCATGGCGAGATACTTCGATGTTCACCCCGAGAACCCCCAGGCCCGCTCCATTCAGCAGGCGGTCGAGATCGTGCGTTCCGGCGGCCTGATCGCCTATCCGACCGACTCCTGCTACGCCCTCGGCGCGCAGCTGGGGAACAAGGATGCCCTGGACCGGATCCGGACCATTCGTCAGCTGAACGACAAGCACCACTTCACCCTGGTCTGCAAGGACTTCGCGCAGCTGGGCCAGTTGGTGCAGATCGACAATGACGTGTTCCGCACTATCAAGGCGGTCACGCCGGGCAGCTATACCTTCATCCTGCCCGCCACGAAAGAGGTTCCGCGGCGGCTGTTGCACCCGAAGAAGAAGACCGTGGGTGTGCGTATCCCGGATAACCGGGTGGTCCAGGCCTTGCTGTCCGAGCTCGGCGAACCCCTGCTGTCCAGCACGCTGCTGCTGCCGGACGAGGAAGATCCGCTCACCCAGGGCTGGGAAATCAAGGAACGGCTGGACCACGTGGTAGATGCCGTGATCGACTCCGGAGACTGCGGCGCCGAGCCGACGACGGTCATCGACTACTCGAGCGGCGTCGCGGAGATCGTACGGCGCGGTATGGGCGATCCGTCCCGGTTCGAATAGGACGCCCCCCATACGGGCGCCGGGGCCTAGGCCGGGGCGTCGTCCGGGGTCCGGTTGCGCAGCCAGCGGCGGATGAGATCGGTCGCTGCGAGCAGCCCCGCGATCGGTGACAGCACCGTGGCGGCATACACGAACAACAGCCAGCTGATCGTCGTCAGCAGCGTCTGGCCCGCGCTCAGCAGCGAGAGGCCACCCAAAAGCCCCAGGGTCCAGAAGAGGACCACGCCGAAAAGCACCGCGCCGGCCGGGAAGTACTCATTGCTGACGACTCGTTTTGCCGCAACGAAGTACTGGTGCGCTGCGACGTCTTTCAAGGTTTTCATGGACCCTCCTCAGGCCTGGCGGTGGGGTAAATGTGCCGGGGCTATTCCAAGTATGCGGCCGCCTGCGCCGGGACTTTCGCCGAAAACCGGACACGTGACCAAACTAACCTCCGGGCGCCTCGGTGCCGCTGGCTGGCGGAGCATCTACTCAGCGAATAGCTCTCCGAAATCGACGACAACTTCTGGACGCGCAGCCGGTTCCGAACCGCCCGGTGGTGGCATGATGGGCGCATGAGCCGCGTCACGTGCGACCTGACCATCTCCCTCGACGGCTTCGCTGCCGGCCCGAACCAGAGCCTGGCGGAGCCCCTGGGCGACGGCGGAGAACTCCTGCACAGGTGGCAGTTCGAAGAACCCGAATCCAACGCGGCCGCGCTCGAAGGCATCCTCGCGGCCGGCGCCTACATCATGGGACGGAACATGTTCGCGGGGACCGGGACGTGGGATGAGGCATGGCGGGGATGGTGGGGTGAGGAACCGCCCTATCACGCACCAGTGCTCGTGCTCACCCAGAATCCACGCGAGCCCCTGGAGATGCAGGGCGGCACCACTTTCAACTTCGTGGCCGACGGGATTGAATCGGCGCTGGCCCAGGCGCGGAAGGCTGCTGGCAGCAAGGACGTGGCCATAGCCGGAGGAGCGCAGACCGTCCGCCAATACCTTTCGGCGGGGCTGATCGACGAGTTGCGGCTCCACATCGCGCCCGTCGTCCTGGGAGCAGGCGAGCGGCTGCTCGACGGCGTCGCGAAACTCAAGCTTGAGCCGACGGAAGTGAGCGGCACCCGCCTCGTCACCCACGTGCGCTACCGGGTAATCCACTGAAACGCTGAGCCTCAATCGTCGGACGCCGCTCAGCGGACGTTGCCCGCGGCGCTGTCGACGGTTGTCCGCTGCCCGGTGCTGATCAGCGGCGTCGCATCAGGAACGCCGACGACGGCGGGGATGAAGGCACTCCCGTGTTGCTTCGCGGGTACGCCCGCACGGCGGAAGCTTGATCCAACGGGTATAGGCTCCGCAAACGTTGGAACCCTAATGGACGCCACCGGTTGGAGAAGGACATGCATGCGGCAGTAGCTGTTTGGGCCACTCTGGTCACTGCGCCGGGTCGACTTCATCATTATTGCCGCTGACGGAGTTTCAAAGATCCTTGGGATACTGCTTGATCCAGTTGGAGTCATCGGGTTCATCCAGGCCAAATGACGCCAGAATAGATAGGCTCACGTGCCGATGCCAGCACGCACGGCGCCCGCTATCGCCGATCACGACACCTCGCCTGGGCGACGGAGGCATGTTTCGTCAACGATCTGCAGCAGTCCCGACCCGATCGTGCCTCATGCCGCCGGCTGGTCCAATCCCGGACCCCCTGCCCGACCTTGGTGGCCGCGTCACGCCTGGATGCCGGTGTCGCTTTCGCCCACGCGGAGGACTACGCGGAGACCATCCCCGGGGCCGTGCTCGTCGAACTGTCAGCGCCCAGCCATCTGTTTTGGCTCGGACCGGCACGCGAAGAAGCCCAAGCAGCCGTCAGTGCCTTCATGGCATCCCGTGCCTGAATATCTCCTTTGACTTCGGAGCAGCAGGTGCTTTGATCCGGCGGTGGGAAATTTCGCACACGTTGAATTTCACCCGGTCAGGTCCCGCCGTTGGATGGAGTAGGCGGCCAGGCCGGCCAGGGCGGCCGCGGTAACGGCCAGGCCCAGCGCCCCGGCCGGGTCGAAGGGCTCAACGGGCATGGCTGAGGAGTGCCGGAACGGGCTCAGATCCTGGAGCCACTCCGGCAGGCCGAGCAGCTCGCCGAATTCGCCCAGGACAAGTCCGGCCGCCAGCATCCCCCACCCCAGCGGGATGCTGAGCCGCGGTGTGGCGGCGAAGACCACGGAGGCCGCGGCGAGGAAGACCAGGGCGGCGGGAACGTGCGCCATCGCTGCCGGCACCAAGGACCCTGCAGGTCCGTTAGAGGTGCCCGTGAGTCCCAGGCCGATGGCGGCAGCAGTGCCGGCCGTTCCGGAGACAACGACCGCGGAGACGGCGGCGATAACCAGGTTCGCGCCAAGCCACCGGGCCCGGGACACCGGCGCGGCCAGAAGGAGTTCGGCCCTGCCCTCGGCCTCTTCTGCGCGCATCCGCAGCACCGCCTGAATGCCTGCAGCCGCTGCGAACACCCCGGCCACGCCCAGCAGCGCCGTGATGAATACGTCGATCAGCCCGGCCTGGCCCCCCGGCACGAGCCGGGCAATGAGTTCCTTCAACGGCGCGACACTGGACACGGTCTGGCTAACCAGGGGGCCGAGAGCGCCGGCCACGGCGCCCAGGGCCGCGGCGCCGACGCACCATCCGGCCAGGGTGGAGCGTTGCAGGCGCCAGGCCAGGCCCACGAACGATGTGCCCCCGACTCCTGCGCGCTCCCTGCCCTCGCGCTGGGGCCAAAGGCTGGCGCCCACATCCCGCCGTTGCCGGATCAGCCGTGCAGCTGCTGCCAGGCCCAGCGCGGCAGCGAGAAGGACCACCAGCGCGAACAGGTCCGGGCTGGTGAACGGCCGTGCCCGCTGGCCCCAGCCGATGGGCGACAGCAGCGACGGCCACGCACTGGCCACGTGCAGGAGGTCCGTCGCCGGGGTGCCCAGGGCGTCCCCGACCCCCCGGAGCAGATACGCAACGCCGACCAGGCCTGCAGCGGCACCATTCGTGCTCCTGCCCGAGGGCAGAACCTGGGCAACGACCGCGCCGACACCCACAAAGAACGCACCGGCAGCACCAACGGCGGCCCCGGCCACCGCGGAGCCGGGAACCGGCAGCCCGGCCGCGACGAAACCGGCAGCAACGCACACGGCCAGGAGCAGGTTCGCGACAGCGCCCAGCAGGAGCGTCGCCGCCAGCGACGCTGCCCGCGGGAGCGGAACCGAGCCAAGGAGTTCAGCCCGTCCGAGCTCTTCATCGGTGCGGGTGTGTCGCACCACCAGGAAGGTGCTCATCAGTCCTGCCAGGACCGCCGTAAACGCGTAGCCCTGGAAGAACACGACCGCCCCGGCGCCGGTGCCGTCGGGCAGACCGCGAACGAAGAGGAAAGCCGGGTTCGATGCTGCCAGGGTCAGGATCGCGGTCTGCGCGGCCTCGTCACCGAACTGGGTGGCGACCGCGCTGGAGGTCGCGAAGCCGAGCAGAGCGATGCCCAAGATCCAGGCCGGCAGCGTCACCCGGTCCCTGCGGGCCTGGAACAGCGCCAGTTCCACCACGCCGGGCATCACTTCACCTCACTGCCGTTACGAGAACTGTAGTGGCGCAGGAACAAGGACTCCAGGGACGGCGGTGCGACCGTGAGTCCGCTGATCCCTGGCTCGGCGATGCCGGCCAGGACAGCACCGAGGTCGGCGGCATCGGCGTCGAACTCGGCGGCGGCGCCGTCGACGCTGATCCCGTGCGTGCCGGGCAACGCCGCCAGCCGTGCCGGCTCGGCCAGCCCGGTGACCCGAAAATGCGTGCGTTTCAGGTGCCGGAGTTCACCGAGGGTCCCGGTCTCGACGACGATTCCGGAACGGATGATGGTGATCCGGTCACAGAGCTGTTCGACCTCGCTGAGAATGTGGCTGGAGAGCAGGACGGTCGCCCCGTCCTTGCTGGCACGTTCGATTTGGCGGCGGAACACGGCATCCATCACCGGATCCAGGCCGGCGCTGGGTTCATCCAGCAGATACAGCCGGGCAGGGCGGGCGAACGCCGCGATCAGGGCGACTTTCTGCCGGTTGCCTTTCGAGTAGGTGCGGGCCTTCTTCCGCGGGTCGAACTCGAACTCTTCGATGAGCTCCCGGCGCAGATTCCCATCGGCGCCGCCGCGCAGGCCGGTGAGCAGATCGATGACTTCCCCGCCTGTAAGGTTCGGCCACAGGCTCACATCCCCCGGGACGTAAGCGATGTCCCGATGGGTGGCCACAGGATCGGCCCAAGGATCCAGGCCGAAGACCCGGGCCGTACCGGTGGTGGGGCGGATCAGCCCCAGAAGCACCCTCAGGGTGGTGGATTTGCCCGCACCGTTGGGGCCCAGAAAGCCGTGGATTTCACCGGCGGCGACGCTCAGGTTCAGACCGTCCAGTGCCCGTGTCCTGCCGAAATCCTTTACAAGACCTAGGGTCTCGATGACAGGTTGTAATGCTGCATTCATGAGCCGTCTGCTCCTCAGGTCATCACCCGAACGCCCGAGGCGGTCGCCGGGGCGTTCCGCGGGCATCGCCCACGGGCCGACCAGGCTTCCCGGCTCTCCGATCCACAGCATACAAGCACCCGAACGGGCCAGGAAGACCAGCACATTCTTCCCGTCCCGGAGGTATGCGCAACGCGTGAGGCAGAGCGGGCAAGGTGTGCAGCCCTCCGGGAAGCGGAGGCGTTAAGGATTCGTAAATACTGCCCCGCGGGACGCCGTGCGCCGGATTTCCGGTGTTACGCTCCGTGATGTTCTCGGCAGTCCCGCCGGGTCACGGACCGGTACAGACGGGGCGGGCCGACGAAGGGAAAGGACCATCCGATGCCGGCACCTCAGAGGGTTTACCCAGGGGGCGGACTCGCCGGAGCGCCCCGTTCCAGTGCCCTTTTCTCTCACCGGGACGACCGCCGCTGCTACCTCATGATGAATGTCGCGGGCGCTGCCGTAGTGGCGTTCACCCTGATCGCCAGGCTCTCCCGAGGCTGAAGATCCGCAATGCCGCCCCTCGAATGGCGGCCGGCGAATGCAGCCGCGGATCAAAGCCCAAGGCGACAGAATCGGGCGAGGGCTGCTGCACCCCGTCCGTTCGGTGCCCCTGGCGTTCCTCGCCGTGATCCTCCTGGGCTCCGGACTCCTGATGCTGCCCGCCGCGCGGACTACAGCGGAGGCAGACCCCGTACTCCCGGCACTGTTCACAGCCGTCTCGGCTGTCTGCGTCGCAGGCCTGATCACCGTCGACACCCCAACGTTCTGGACTCCTTTCGGACATGCCGTGATCCTCGGGCTGATTCAAGTCGGCGGATTCGGCATCATGTCATTGGCGACCTTGCTGGCGCTGCTCGTGCGCAAAAACATCGGGCTCCGGGGCCAGCTCGTCGCACAATCCGAAACACACACCCTGAACTTCGGCGACGTCCTAACGGTCCGCTTCTGGTTTGCCTACGACGACAATCCAGGTACAGCGCTCTGGCACGGGACGTTTCACGCTGTTTCAGCGTTCAACAACGCCGGCTTCGCCCTCTACACCGACAATCTGATCAGTTTCGCCGACGACCCTTGGATCATCGTCCTGGTCTGCCTGGCAGTGGTCGCCGGAGGCCTCGGTTTCCCCGTGCTCATCGCCCTGCTCAATGGCGGTGTCAGGATGAAAGACTGGACCGTCCACCTTCGCCTGACCATCTTCGGCACCATGCTGCTCCTCGCCGTCGGGTTCGCGCTCTTTGGCGCCTTTGAATGGAACCGGGATGAGACCCTGGGTCCCATGTCGTTGGGCGGGAAACTCCTCCCGACCTTGGCCGGGAGTGTCTTCCCGCGCACAGCTGGCTTCAACAGCATCGATTACGCCACTGCATCCCCTGAGACGCTCATGATCACCAATATTCTGATGTTCATCGGCGGTGGCAGCGCAGGCACCGCAGGCGGCATCAAGATCACCACGTTCCTGGTCCTTGGGTTTGCGATCTGGAACGAGATCCGTGGCCGCGACCACGTCACCATCGCCCACCGCTCCATCAGCTCCTCCGTGCAACGCCAAGCCCTTTCGGTGTCAGGAGCCGGCGGGTCCCCTCGATCCGGCCCACCGGATTGTCTTCGGTGTCACCAGGGCGCCCCTGGACCTGCGGCATCACGGCTACCCCTGTTTCGAAGCCGGACAGTCCCAGAGCCAGCTTGGGGAAGACCAGCAGGGCGATCCTGACCACCATGAACGGGTTCCCGTGCGAGGTGGTCAGTTCAAGCCACCAGTCCCTCGCGGCAACCGGGTGGGCGAACACCTCAAAGATGGTCGTGATCACTACTATGACATTCAGACTCAGGTAGATTCCGACAAGAACGACCGCAACACCGATGGCCTCCTTGAAGCCGCGCAGGAACACGGCGCCAAGCAGGCAAGCAGGAACAAGGTCACCAGGACGTTCTGGCCCTGCATCCAGCTCGGGGCAAAGGGGTTCTGGATGGCGTGGGCCGTGGCGGCTTTCCCCGGCTACACGGCGGTAGACCGGCAGGGCGCCCAGCAGGGTAACTGCCACCAGCACCAGCGTAGCCAACGGGGAGATCACGCCGGCGGCCAGGGCCGCGATAGCGGGCTGGTAGCCGATGGTGGAGAAGTAATCGACACCGGTCAGGCACATCACCTGCCACCATGGATGCTTCTTCAAGTGGGAGTCGCTCACCGCGCCGGGGCCCTGGTGGACCCCCTTGGCGTCCTGCAGGCCGAACAGCCCCTGATCCCGGCGCACGAATTCGAACCCGGCGGCCTGGCGAATGGCCGCGCCCTGGCGTTCCTGGCCCACGAATACCTGGGGGACGGCTTCGCCACCGTCTATGACCTAAGCACCATCGCGATCCTCTGGTTCGCCGGCGCCTCCGCGTTGGCCGCGCCCATCAGCCCGGCGGGAACGGATCCCTGACGAACCGACCGCCGGCATGTTGCGAAAGACGGCGGGACGGCAGCGAAAATCCACCCGGCTTCCGCGCACGTTAAGACGGCGTCAAGATCGGCCCTCCGGGCGTTAAGAAACCGTCAGGAACCGGCCTTTTCCCTCTGGAGGGGAGTTGACTTTCAGTAGCCCCGCAGACGGGGCGCGGATGAAAGGAACCTGCAATGGCCGACCTGGCTGTGCTCGGAATTCTCTTAGTGTCGATGGGGTTCGTGGTGTGGATCGGCCACGTCCTGGCCGGGATGGCCGCCGGTCCCGACGACCGGGCGGAGGGCGGACTATGAGCGCCGATGCTATCATGTGGCTCGTGTTGCTGATTGCCGGTTTGTGCCTCTTCGGCTACCTGCTGGCCGTCCTGATCCACCCGGAAAAGTGGTGAGCGGATCATGACCTTCAACTCCGCATCCTTTGTTGTCCAGGTGGCGGCACTTCTCATTATCCTGGCAGCCTTGCACAAGCCCTTCGGCGCCTACTTGGCCCGGGTCTTCGAGGGCACGACCTCCAGCCGGCCCGAGCGGCTGTTCTACCGGCTCGCCGGTATCGACGCCGGTACCGACCAGAGCTGGTCCGTGTACCTGCGCAGCGTCCTGGCGTTTGCCGTCGTCTCCATCCTGGCCGTGTTCGGCCTGCAGCGGGTCCAGGATCTCCTGCCCGGCGCCGGCTTGCTGACCGGAGTTGACCCGTGGGTGGCCATGAACACGGCTATTTCCTTTGTCACCAACACCAACTGGCAGACCTACGTACCGGAGACCACGGTCGGCATCTTCGTGCAGATGACGCTGCTGGCGGTTCAGAACTTCCTCTCCGCCGCCGTCGGCATCGTCGTCGCGATCGCCCTCATCCGTGGAATTGCGCGAACCAAGACGGAACGGCTCGGCAACTTCTGGGTCGACGTGACCCGCACGTCCTTCCGGGTGTTGTTGCCACTCGCTTTTGTCGGCGCCATCGTGATGGTCCTCGGCGGGGTGGTCCAGAACTTCTGGTCCGCTGACGTCGCGAACCACGCCTCGGGGGTCTCGCAGGTCATTCCCGGCGGCCCGGTCGCCTCCCAGGAGGCGATCAAGGTACTCGGCACCAACGGAGGCGGCTACTTCAATGCCAACTCCGCCCATCCATTTGAGAACCCGAACGCTTTCATCAGCCTCTTCCAGGTCTTCCTGATCCTGCTCATCCCCTCGGCCCTGCCCTACGCCTTCGGCCGGATGGTCGGCGACCAGAAGCAGGGCTACACAGTCGCCGCTGTCATGGGCACCCTGTGGCTGGCATCGGTTTCGCTGATGGGCTGGGCCGTGGCTTCTGGCCAGGGAACCGCGACGACCGCGGCCGGCGGCTTGGGCGAAGGCTTTGAGCAGCGCTTCGGACCCGCGTCAAGTGCGATCTTCGCCACGTCCACCACCCTGACCTCCACCGGCGCCGTCAACGTCGCCCACGATTCCCTGCCGCCGCTGGCGGGCGGGGTGGCCATGGTCAACATGATGCTCGGCGAAGTCGCACCCGGCGGAACCGGCTCAGGTCTCTACGGCATGCTCATCCTGTCCATCATTTCCGTCTTCATCGCCGGGCTCATGGTCGGGCGCACCCCCGAGTACCTGGGCAAGAAGATCGGCCCCACGGAAATGAAGCTCGCCGCCCTGTACATCCTGGTCACCCCGACCCTGGTCCTGGCCCTGGCCGGCATCACCGTCCTGCTCCCGGACGTCATGACCAACGCCCCGTCAACAGGGCCGCACCAATTCAGCGAAGTGCTGTACGCCTTCACTTCCGGGGCCAACAACAACGGCTCCGCGTTCGGCGGCATCACCACCTCGGGCCCATACCTCTCGGTCATGATGGGCCTGGCCATGCTGCTGGGCCGCTTCCTCCCCATTGCCCTGGTTCTAGCCCTCGCCGGCTCCCTCGCCCGGCAGGGCAAGATTCCCGCCTCCGCCGGCACCGTCCCCACCCACGGCCCGCTCTTCGGCGGGCTGCTGCTGGGCGTGACAGTAATCCTTACCGCCCTGAGCTACTTCCCGGCCCTTGCACTCGGCCCCCTCGCAGAAGGACTCCTCAAATGACCCCGTCCAGCACGGCATCAGCCTCGGACACCGCGGCCCAGACCTACGCCGACGGCAACCCCCTCGACACCCCCGGCGAGCACAAACACCACACCAAGGCCCCGGCAAAACTCACGCTCGCGTCCGTCATCGCCGCACTGCCCCTCGCGGTCCGGAAACTCTCCCCGCGGCAGATGATCCATTCCCCGGTCATGTTCACGGTGCTCGTCGGAGCAGCCCTGTGCACGGTGATCTCCGCCTACAAGCCGTCGGTGTTCGGCATCGCCGTCACCGCATGGCTCTGGCTCACCGTGCTGTTCGGTACCCTCTCCGAATCCATCGCCGAGGGCCGGGGCAAAGCCCAGGCCGACAGCCTCCGCGCCAGCCGCCAAGGGGTTCAGGCCCGGCTCCGGCAGCCCGACGGCACCACGAAAGACATGCCCGGAACGGAGCTGCGGCGGGGCGACGTCGTGATCTGCGAAGCCGGGGACGTCATTCCCTCGGACGGCGAAATCATCGAAGGCCTGGCCAGCGTCGACGAATCGACCATCACGGGCGAATCGGCCCCCGTCATCCGGGAATCCGGCGGCGACCGGTCCTCGGTCACCGGCGGCACCCGGGTCCTTTCGGACCGGATCGTCATCCGTATCACCGCCGAACCGGGACAGACGTTCATCGACCGGATGATCAAACTGGTCGAAGGCGCCGTGCGGCAGAAGACCCCCAACGAAATCGCGCTCCACGTATTGCTGGTGTCCCTGACCATCGTGTTCCTGGCCGTCACCATGTCCCTGGCCCCGTTCGCCGCCCTCGCCGGCGCCACACCGTCGCCGATCGTCCTGGTCGCCCTGCTGGTCTGCCTGATCCCCACCACCATCGGGGCACTGGTCCCCGCGATCGGCATCGCCGGCATGGACCGCCTGGTCCAGCACAACGTGCTCGCAACATCCGGCCGCGCCGTGGAAACCGCCGGGGACATCACCACCCTCCTGCTCGACAAGACCGGCACCATCACCTACGGCAACCGCCGCGCCGTCAACTTCTACCCCGCCAACCATGTGGAACGGACCGAACTCATCGAAGCGGCCCGGGTCTGCAGCCTGGCCGACGAAACGCCTGAGGGACGCTCCATCGTGGACCTCGCCGCGGACAGGGGCGTGACCGGATCCGATCTGACCACCCTCGAAGGCAACTCCGGTGACTTTGCCGTAATCCCCTTCAGCGCCAGCACGCGCATGAGCGGTCTGGACCTTGACGGGTGCATGATCCGCAAAGGCGCCGCCTCCACGGTCGCGGCCTTCGTCGCCGGCTACGGCGGCCACACCCCGGCGGAAGTCGACCACCGGGTCAAGGAAATCTCGGCCCAGGGCGGCACACCCCTGCTCGTAGCGCAGATTGACAGCGACGGCCGGGCGGACGTCCTGGGGACCATCCACCTCGCCGACGTCGTCAAACCCGGCATGCACGCCCGCTTCGCCGAACTGCGCAAGATGGGCATCCGAACCGTCATGATCACCGGCGACAACCCCATCACCGCCAAGGCCATCGCCGCCGAGGCCGGGGTCGACGACTTCCTGGCCGAGGCAACCCCGGAGGACAAACTCGCGGTCATCAAAAAGGAGCAGGCCGCAGGGCGGCTGGTGGCCATGACCGGGGACGGCACCAACGACGCCCCGGCGTTGGCCGCGGCAGACGTCGGCGTCGCGATGAACTCCGGCACCCCGGCGGCCAAGGACGCCGCGAACATGGTGGACCTTGACTCCGACCCCACCAAGCTCATCAACATCGTCGGCATCGGCAAGCAGCTGCTCATCACCCGAGGCGCACTGACCACCTTCTCGGTAGCCAACGACGTCGCCAAGTACTTCGCGATCGTCCCGGCCCTCTTCACCGCCGCCTTCCCGGGGCTGGGGCTGCTGAACATCATGGGGCTCGCCACCCCGTCCTCGGCCATCCTGTCCGCGGTGATCTTCAACGCCCTGATCATCATTGCCCTGGTGCCGCTCGCGCTCCGCGGCGTTAGATACCGTGCCGTCTCCGCCAACCAGGCCCTGGCGCGGAACCTGCTGATCTACGGTCTCGGCGGGCTCATCGCCCCCTTCATCGGCATCAAAATCATCGACCTCTTGATTTCCCTCATCCCCGGAATCGGCTAGGAACATCTCCATGAACACTCTCACCGGCTACTTCCGGCAGGCAGGCACCGCCGTCCGGTTCCTGCTCTTCGCCACCCTGGTCCTCGGCGTCGCCTATCCCCTGGCCGTCTTCGGCGTCGGGCAGCTCATCGCCCCCTACCAGGCCAACGGCTCCATCATCAAGGACGGTGCCGGCGCCCCGGCGGCCTCGGCCCTGATCGCCCAGGCCTCCGCCGACGAGGCCGGAGCCCAGGACCCGCTGTGGTTCCATGCCCGGCCCTCGGCAGTGAACTGGGACCCTGCGTCGTCCTCGGCCAGCAACCTAGGACCCAACGACCCGAAACTCCTCGACGCCGTCACCGCCAACCGGGCCGCCATCGCCGCCGCTGAAGGCATCGACGAGGCCAAGGTGCCAGCCGATGCTGTGACCGCCTCCGGATCCGGGCTGGACCCGGACATCTCGCCCGCCTATGCGCGGCTGCAGGTTCCCCGCATCGCCGAGGCACAGCAGCTCAGCGCCGACACCCTGATGTCCCTCGTCACCCGGCACACCAGCGGAGGCCTCGAGGCCTTCCTGGGCCAGCCGTCCGTCAACATCACGGCTCTGAACCTGGACGTGGCGGCCGCCGCCGAATCGTCGCGGTCCAAGTGAGAGGATGAGGCCATGGCACGTGGAACGCTACGGATCTTCCTGGGGGCCGCCCCCGGGGTCGGCAAGACCTACGAGATGCTCGAAGAGGCGCACCGGCTGGGCGAACGCGGCGAGGACGTCGTCGTCGCCTGGGCGCTGGACCACGGGCGCAACGATACCCGCGCCCTGCTGGAAGGGCTCGAAATCATCCCGCCCCGGCGTCTGCCCTACCGCGGGACCGAGTTCGAGGAAATGGACCTCGACGCTGTCCTGAACCGCGCCCCGGGCACCGCGATCGTGGACGAATACGCTCACTCCAACATCCCGGGCAGCCGGCACGCCAAACGCTGGGAGGACATCGACGAACTCCTCACCGCCGGCATCAGCGTCCTCTCCACCGTCAACATCCAGCATCTGGCGTCCCTGGGCGACGTCGTCAACGCCATCACCGACGTCCGCCAGATGGAGACCGTGCCTGACGAGATCGTGCGCCGGGCAGACCAGATCCATCTGGTCGACATTTCCCCCGAACTGCTCCGCCAGCGCCTGGGCGACGCTAAGATTTACGCGGCCGACAAGATCGACGCCGCCCTCACGAACTACTTCCGCTTCGGCAACCTCACCGCGCTGCGGGAACTGGCACTGCTCTGGCTCGCCGACAGGGTGGATGAAGGCCTGGCCCGGTACCGGGAAGAACAAGGAATCGAGCGAAGCTGGCCAGCCCGCGAACGCATCGTTGTCGGGCTGACCGGCGGCCCCGAAGGCCAGGTCCTCATCCGCCGCGGCGCCCGCATCCTCAACCGCGTCAACGGCGGTGACCTGCTGGCTGTCCACGTCCGGGCCGCTGACGGCGTGGCCGGCGAGTCACCACAGGCGCTCGAGGCCCAGCGCCGCCTGATCCTGGACCTTGGCGGCAGCTACCATGTGGTGACAGGCGAAGATCCGGCAGGCGCGCTCCTGGACTTCGCCCGCAGCGTCAATGCCACCCAGATCGTCGTCGGCATCTCCCGCCACCGAAAACTTGCCGGGCTCCTCGGCACGCTGCTCGGCGGCGGTATCGGCACCAGAGTGGTCCGCGACTCCGGAGACATCGACGTCCATATGGTCTCCCACCCGCTCGGCGGCCGCGGCACAGGCCCGCGGCGGCAACGGGACCTCGGACGAGTCCGGATCGGCGCCGGCTTCGTCATGGCCGTAGTGCTCCCGGTGTTGCTGCAGATGCTGATCTCCCTGAACCCGGACCAGAACATCGCCACCGCAGCGCTGGTCCAGCTCGCCGGGTCAGTCGCAGTC
Organism: Arthrobacter sp. UYCu712; assembly: GCF_040547005.1. Classification (NCBI taxonomy): domain Bacteria; kingdom Bacillati; phylum Actinomycetota; class Actinomycetes; order Micrococcales; family Micrococcaceae; genus Arthrobacter; species Arthrobacter sp. UYCu712. Next base: position 102,167 of record NZ_JBEPOZ010000004.1, on the reverse strand, counting down.
GCGCTTGTCGGAGGACTCTGGCCGGCCATGCTCGCAGCGCTCTGGAGCAGCCTCCTGGTCAACTACTTTTCCACGCCCCCGGTGGGCAGCCTGACCATCAACGACCCCCAGAATCTCCTCGCCCTGCTGGTCTTCGTCGGCGTCTCCGCGGCCGTCGCAGTCGTCGTCGACCTCTCCGCCCGCCGGTCCAAGGAAGCCGCCCGCGCCCGTGCCGAAGCCACCACTCTGGGGGACCTCACCCGCGGCGCCGCCGCGGCCGAGGACACCCTGAAAGGGCTCCTTGAACAAGCCCTCGACGTGTTCCAGGTCAGCGGTGCCGCGCTCTACGCCTCCTCAGGGTCCACCGGAGCGGGAACGGTCGGGAATACCGGCTGGCGACTCGTGGCCCAGTCCGGCGACATCCCAGCCGGCGCACCTGACGAAGCGGAGAACATCGAACAGATCGACCCCGCGACCCGGCTCATCCTCTCCGGCCGGACCCTGCCGGCCAGCGACAGGCGGCTTCTGGGCGCGTTCGGCGTCCACCTCGCAGCCCAACAGGAACGCCAGCAGCTGGCGGTCAGCCGGCGGGAACTCCTGCGGCTTGCCGAAAGCAACACCATGCGCACCTCCATCCTCCGCGCAGTGTCCCACGACCTGCGCACCCCGCTAGCAGGCATCAAACTGGCTGTCGGAGGCCTGAGGCAGACCGACGTCCACTACACCGACGAGGAACAACAGGAACTTCTCGCCACCATAGACGAATGCTCCGACCGGCTGGACGCGCTGGTCGGCAACCTACTGGATATGTCCCGGATCACCGCCGATTCGGTCAACCCGATAATCATGCCGGTGCGCTGGTACGAAGTGATCCCGGGAGCCCTGCACGGAACCCCTGCCGGCAGGGTCCGGGTCGAGCTGCCCGGGAATATGCCCGAAGTCGACGCCGACGCAGGAATGCTCGAACGGGTCATCGCGAACATCGTCGAAAACGCCGTAAAATATGCCCCGGACTCAGACGTCGTTCTCGTCGGAGCAGCAGGAGGGCTCAGCCACACAGCCCTGGCCGGCCGTCCCGCGGGAGAACTGCGCATCATCGATCACGGCCAGGGTGTCCCGGCCGAAAACGTCGTCCGGATGTTCCAACCTTTCCAGCGCCTCGATGACGTCCCGCAGACCACCGGCGTCGGGCTCGGCCTGGCAGTCGCCAAGGGCTTTACCGAGGCGATGGGTGGAAGCCTCACTGCCGAACAGACGCCAGCGGGAGGCCTGACCATGGTGATCCGTCTTCCGCTCTCCGCCGGCACCACATTCGCTCGGGCCCCCGCCCAAGCCCCGCTGGAGGCGCAGTCGGCCATCCTGCGGCAACACCACACGCAACCCGCATCCACGACAGAGGACATACTGTGAACGACGTGCTGGTGGTCGACGACGACCCGCATATCCTCAAAGCCCTCAAAATCACTCTTCACGCCCACGGATACACCGTCGCGACGGCCCCCGACGGCGAATCGGCCCTTAGAGCAGCAGCACGGCACCCGTTCGGCGTCATCGTCCTGGACCTGGGTCTGCCCGACATTGACGGAAGCACCGTCATCACCCGGCTCCGCCAGTGGAGCCACGTCCCCATCCTGGTCCTCTCCGCCCGGCACGGCTCCGACGACAAGGTCCGGGCCCTGGACGCCGGAGCCGACGACTACGTCACCAAACCCTTCGGGCTGGACGAACTGCTGGCCCGGCTCCGGGCAGTCCTTCGCCGGAGCATCCAAGCCGACGACTTACCCCTGGTGACGACTGCCTCGTTCACCATCGACCTGGCCCTGAGACGCGTGACCCGGAACGGGCAGGACGTGCGGCTGACCCCGACGGAATGGGGCATCCTAGAGCTCCTGGCCCGGAACCCCGAAAAGCTGATCACCCAGCAGCAACTCCTCACCGAAGTTTGGGGTGCAGCGTATGCCAAGGAAGCCAACTACCTCCGCGTCTACATGGCCCAACTCCGCCGCAAACTCGAACAAGAACCCGGCAACCCCCGCCATTTCCTGACCGAGGCCGGCATCGGGTACAGGTTTATACCCTGACCCGCCACCACGCCGGCGACGGATCAGGAACGCGGAAACTGATCCTTCGGAAAGTCGGCCCCTCAACGCCGCGACTCGTAGTTCCCGAGCATCATCCCGGCTAGTCGGTAGGGTTCAAAAGGCTGTCTAGCCGACCGAGAACTATGGGATGACAAGTCCATCGACAAAGTCCGGAACCAGTGCACGAGCATCCTGGGCGGATCGCCCGACCACAAGCTCATCTCCTCGGCCAAGGCGCGGTTCACCGGGGACCCGGTGAAGGCAGTTTCTGACGCCGAGGCGCAGAAGATTGTCGACGTCATCAAGGCCAACCGGTAGTGCAAGACCTGACCCGGCCGCGGCCTTATCCTTGGGCGGCGTCGTAGGCCTGTTTGATGACCTGGCGGATGCGTCCACGGGGTGGGGTTGTACCCGTACTCCCTGGCCCCAGTGTGTGGGCGCTCACCCGAGTATCTCGGCGCGTTCCTTGACAGCGCTGACGTGTCCAGCCATCGTTTCTGCCTCTGCCACACCGAGGGTGGCCCTGCCGGCCAGTGACCGGAGCGGACCTCTGGATTCCTCTGTGACGCGCAGGCGGGTCATCGCACCCACAGGCCTCAGGGTGAAAGTGAGGATGCCTTTGAACAGCCCGAGCGGCAGACCGGCTCAGGAGCTCCAGCGGCCCCGTCCAGGATCCGCCGCCGAACACCCCTGGCCTCCAAACCCTGGCCACGCGCGACAACCCTATGTGGAGAGCACTGGTAATCTGCCGCGACTGTTCATCAGGCGTTTACTGAGCAAATGGGATTCCTACCCGGAAGCCAAGGAGACCATGTTCCATGCCACGGACACCGGCTGGGCACCCTGGACCGTGGTCAAAAGCAACGACAAGAAGCGCGCCCGGCTTGAGGCCATGCGCCACGTCCTGCACATGTTCGACTACGAGGACAAGGACACCGGGCTCGTCGCCGCACCGGACAGCTTGATTGTCGGCCCGGCCTCAAGATTTTCGAGGACGGCGAGAGCCCCGAAGGCAGTTAGGCCTACTGCGGCGAGGCACCGACGTCCGGGAGACGCCCGACGCTGACGCAAGTTCTCCGGATCCAACGGGATCGCAAACCTGTCGGGCGATCACATGACACAAAGTCGCCTTTTGGCCTTGCCTTCCGGGCCGCCGGATAGCGTTGCAGACATGAAATCATCCGAGGCGGAAACCCTTATTCTTGCCGGAGCCGCCACGGTATGGGACATCATCACCGACGCTGGCAACTACCCGGTATGGGACTCCGGGATCACTGCTGCCAGCGGCGCCATCCGCCATCCGCCATGGGGGCAGGATACGGATCCGGACACGGGACGGCGGCAAGAGGACCTTCAGCCTGCGGGTCCAGCAGATCCCCGGCCGGCGCATGGACTGGCGCGGCGGCCTGCCGCTGGGACTGCTCAAAGTCGTGCGCACATTCATCATTTCCGACCACACAGGGATCACCCACCTGACCGTTCGGGACACCGCCAGCGGCCCGCTCCTGGGCCTGGTCCGAAAAACGATGCCCGGTACCGACCAGGCTCTTACCGGTTACGTCGCCGCAGTCAAATTCCGTGCCGAACTCATCAGTTTCCCCTCGAAGGAGAGATCTTTCCCGGCACGGTCTTCGCTGTCGCACCAGAATATGAGGGTAGTCCACAGGAGTTCCCAACTGACCACACGCAGGGTCCCCGGGGTTCACCCGAGGGAATGTCCACGGGAGGGAATGTCCACGGGAGTTGGTTCACGTCCGGGTCGGCGAGGAGGAGTTGGGCATCGGTATCGTCGATGAAGTGACCGCCGGCGGTGGGGATGCCGTCTGGATCTTCTTTCCTGGGGGCACGCCGCGCCGGCTCCCAACCCACCACGACTCGATCGAACTCATCGTGCTGTAGTCCGGCTCCGGTACGCGCAGCGCGGCCTCGCCAAGGGGCATGCAGCGGTATTGAAATAGAAGCTCTCAGCGTGTGCCGAGCCGGTCTGCATTGTTGCTCATGCGTTCCAGGACACTGACGGCCATGGCGTACTCGTCCGCTCCGATGCCTGCGGTCAGTTCGCGGCGGGCGGCATCCACCAGCCCGGATGCCTCGGAGTGCAGTGCGAAACCGGCCCCGGTCAGGCTGAGACGGCCGTCCAGCAGGATCACGAGCCTCCTTCGCACCAGGGCGGCCATGTCCCGCTCCTGTGCGTCGTCGCCGTCCGCTGCGTTGAAGGGCAGCAGGAGCTGCCCTGCTTCCTCGGGCGTGATGGGGCCCGCGCTGAGGGCGCTGAGCATGTGCCATTGTCTTCTGGTCAGGCGGAGGCGGGCGAGTGTGGAATCTAGTTGAGCCTCCAGCGACGCATCCAACCGCTTGACCCAGTATCCGATTGGCCTGTTCACCATGTCATGGTTGCAGGGGCCTGCGGCCGGGGCAAGGTCCGCCGCGTGGGACCCGGACTGTCCATAACGGACGGAGCCGAAGCGCAGCCTTGAGCCCACCGCCATTGCGGCCGGACAGAGCCTTCCGTGGGGATTTTCCGGATCGCCTGCGCTAGGTCTAAACCGCGCCGAGCCGCGGATTTGGACGCCTCCGAACGTCCGGGACGCAGCTGCCCCGGCACCACTGAGCGATTGACGGCCGCGAGGTCCGTGGCGACACTATTGCTGTGAGCGAAGACGAAAAGGAACCCACCATCCGGAAGGTCACCGACCGTCTGGCTGTTCGGTTTCCCGATGCCCCCAAGACACTTATCGCAGAAATCGTGGCGGAGGAATACGGCTCGCTGGACACCGGGCGGATCAGAATCTATATCCCGACCTTGATCGAAAACTCCGCCCGGAACCGGCTGCACCGCGAATTCGATACCGTCACGCCAGGCGACTAAAGGCACAGCGCATGCGTTAATCGGAGCGATCATCGGTGGCCGAAGACGTTGGACAGGCTCGGACGGTACCTGCGCCACCTGGCCACAATCGTCCATGACCTGACACCGGCCCACAGGAAGTCGGCTGTCCGACGCCAAGTCGCGCCGTTGTCGAGCCCTCTCCAACGAGTGGTTCCTTGTGTGGGCTGGATAGAGCATTCTCCGGCGAGGGTGCCGTTTCTGATTACCATGCCGCCCGCGGTGGTGCCGTTCTCGGACAGTTGGGCGAAGTACCGCACGGTCGTGCCTGCGCGGCGGTGCAGGAACATGATGACGGTTAGGTCCTCGCTGGTCTGCACGCCGGTGAAAGCCCCCGTTCCGGGTATTTGTCCGTCGAATTCGGGTCCTGTTGTGACGGTGTCGAACAAGTTGCTCGCGCCCCTGCGCGTCCACACGACGTCGGCCGAGGGAATGGTCGCTGCAATTCCGGAGGTTGGGCGCTCCTGAACTTGAAGTCCGGTGGCTTGCGAGGCAAAAGTGGCGAACCGGGGCAGGGCCGCGAGCTCTGCCATTGACTCGACAGGGATTCTCACTGAACCAATTTCGAAGCCCCTCAGCTTCGGGAGTGCCAACAATGGGTCCGCCGAGGAAACGGGGCTGCCGGTGAGTACGACCGAACGCAGATCGGGCAGGTCCGCCCGGGGTGACACATCCGTAATCTCTACGCCTGTAATCGATAGCTCCCGCAATTTCAGCAGATTCCTCAGTGGCGACAGGTCAAAGACGGGTCCTTCAAGGGTGATTTGGGGGTCGGGGACCAATGCGCGGGAAAGTAGCGGATGGGTCCGGGTAGTAGTGAAACGGGATCGTGCGCTGGGGTCGGTGCCAGATGGCGGGTGGCCACCACTTAGCGGCCGGCGTTGTAGTGGGTGGTGATCTGGGCCGGGGTGAGGGCGGTGGTGTAGGCGGCGGCGAAGCGCAGGCTGCCTTTGAAGAAGAAATTCGTGGGCTGGGTGGGGGCTAAGCCGGCGAGGTTGTCGTATCCGATGCGCCAGTACCCGTTGTAGGCCTGGGCAGTAGTCGTAGTCGGGTCGGCGGCTACTTTTTGCCCGTCGAGGTAGAGGTTCATCCCGGCCGCGGAGAGGGTCGCCACGGCGTGGTGCCAGGCCCCGTCGTTGTAGGGCAGGGGGCCGGTAATGGTTTTTACGGCACCGGCGTAGACGCCAAAGACGATCCGGCCCGTGTCGCTCATGTAGAGGTGGCGGTCATAGCTGGACGAGGGGCCGGTCTGGGCGTTGCCGAATCCGATGAGTTTCCCGCCCGCGGTGGTGGTCTTGAACCAGATTTCCACGCTGAAGGTGTTGGGTCCGGCTCGCAGGGTCGGGGTGGAGACGTAGCTGGTTGAGCCGTTGAGGGTGTAGGTGCCGCCTGGGTCTCGGGGGCAGGCCCGCGCTGTGGTGGTGTCGCTGGTCATGGAGCCGCGGTAGGTACCGTTTATGGGGGTGGGTGTGAAGTCGGCGGCGGTGGTGGAGCCTGTGGTTTCGGCGAGTTTGTAGCCGAAGACGGCGCTTGATGCGTCGGCCAGGACGGCGTCGTTGCAGGTGAAGTAGCTGGCAGTGCCGGTCTTGTTGACCGTGTTTTGTACGCTGGCCAGGAATCCTGCCGAACTCGATGGTGCCATGACGGCGCTCAGGCACAGCACGGCCGCGGCGGTCAGGACAAGGAGTGCAGTCACGGGGTCCCGGCGGTCCCCTGCCCGGGCGCCCGGTCGCCGGTACCGGGAAGGTTTCACGCCGGGACCTCGCCCCTCGCCTTGGCGTCCCGGGCCGTGGTGTCCGGGGGCAGCCCCACGATCAGGCACCACAGCAGCGGCAGCGCGCAGAGCAGCGCCAGGATGACCCAGCCGCCTGCCGAGAGGTTCAGGGCAGAGGAGAGCTGGTAATACCCGGTCTGGGCCATTGACGGGATGGACAGGTCCCCGACCTGACCGGCGGTGAGGTCGGAGTAGGACCCGCCGGCTGCCCGGACCCGGATGGGCAGGAGCCCGGTGGAGACAACTGCCGCCTGGGCCCCGCCCTGGTCCGTCCTGGCGGTCAGCAGGACGAATCCGGTAAAAGGGTGCCAGATGAAAGCGGCGGCGGAGAAGACCACGGACAAACCCGTCATGCGCAGCGGCGCCCTCCACCGGGAGGAGGCCCACCGGCGGGTCAGTACCCACAGGAAGATGGTCCCGAGCAGCAGCAGGGGTGCGGTACGGACCAGCCAGCCGAGTCCGGGCAGGACCGCCACGGACCGGCCGATGAGATCCTCCTGGTGCAGGGTCCAGGGGTCGTTGGCCCCGTTGATGTCCCCGCGGGTGGTTAGAGATCCGGGGTCGGTGAGGGCCTGGACCCGGTGCGTATACACCTCGCCCGGCGCGGTCGGGGGGTGGAAGGTAATCACATCCCCGGCACGGATGGTGGACACCGGTTCCGGGGAGGTGACTACGAGTGTTCCGACCGGGGCAGCCTCCCCCATGGACGGGGTGCTGATGATGAACCAGCGCCCGCCCGCCAAGTACAACACCACGGCGGCCACAACGAGGATCCCGACCACCACGGAAAGTACCCACGCCGACAGGACGCCGGTCCGGCGTGCCCGGTGGTGCGCACTCCGCTGACCGCCGGAGGGTGCGGCAGGAGCCGTGTGAACTCCGGAGGCCGGTGTCGGTTCAAGAGCCGGTTCTGGTGCGGGGTCCGGTGTAAGGGCCGGCACCGGCCGCATGGCCAGGTCCGTCATGATGAGACACGCCTAACTGTATGGTGGGCTGCCCTGCCGGGATCGGCGCCGCGGACAGGACGTCGCGGCACCGTTCCGGTGCCGGTGGGGGCTGTGGATCAGCTGGCGAAGGCCCAGGTCAGCGGCAGAGAGGCAGCCAGTCCCTGATAGGTGTTACCGGCGGATGGATCCAGTGACACGGCGATGTTGAAGGGGACGCTGACGCCGGCCGCGGGGGCGGGCGGCATCGTGATGGCCGACGCCGGGGCGGCGGCCAGGGACGCCGCGGTGCCGGAGAATACCGTGGTCGCGCCGGAGGTGATGACGACGTTGAGCTTCGCGCACAGATCCAGGGCGGTACCGTTCTGGGCGCCGTTGTTGGACTGGGTGCAGGTTGCGCCGTGGGTGAGGGTGAATGTGCCGGCCGCGACCGAGCCAATGTTTTTGATGGTGATGGGCGTATTCACCGCGGGACCACCGGGAACCATGGTCATGCTGCCGCCGAATTTATTGATCGTTGAACACGTTGCGGTATTGGTGGAGACCGTTCCGCCGTCGGTGCTCAGGCAGGTCACGGGGGTGCCGCCGGTGGTCTTTTCCTCCATCACCAGGGACCCGGAACCGGCGGTGTTGGTGTTGTTCGTGATGCTGGCCGCGAACCCGGACAGTGTTCCGGTCATCGACAGCGACAGCAGGACCGTCCCGAGGACTCCCGCGCCCAGCGCGATGGGGGTGAACCGGCGGCGGTTGGGGCGCGGACGTGCTTGGCTATCAGACATGGGGAGACCCTTCGGGGAAATGAAGATCGGGCAACAATGAAAGATTGCCCGTCCATGGGCCTAAAACTCCGGGAACACGGTGCGAGCAGCGACTTATCGTCGCCACCAACCGTCTTCCATGAAACTACCGATGCGGCCTCAAGAAAGGCCACCGGATTCCCTCAGGAACTAATCAAGCACTGATGAATAACACACCCCGGTATTCCGGGGACGAAATACCAGCGCCCTGAGGTCCTGAGCGCAGTCTAGCCCGGAAATTGCGCATGGCAGCAATTCCAACCATCCACGGGCACGTCGGCGCCCCGGTGGCCGGCTCAGTGCCACCATCGCGGCCCGATCCAATACGCTCCTGATACGTGCCGTCACGTCTGAAGCGAACCCTGATGGTCCGGTAGATCGTTGACCGGGCAACGGGGTCGCGGACCAATGCACGGGAACTGGCGCTAAGGCTGGTGGGTGGGGTGTCCGGTAACGATCGTCTGCGGTAGAGCCAGCATCAACTCGCAGCGTGGGCGTCAGAACTGTGTTTTTCCCTCACAAAAGCCACCACGAAATCAAACCAACGAAACACCTCAGGCCCTATGCGTTTTGTTAGGCGGTCCGAATGGGACACAAAATCGGGTATGCGCGAGTCAGTACCGCCGATCAGGATCCGCAGTTGCAGCTCGACGCGCTGAACGCCGAAGGCTGCCTGAAGATCTACAAAGACACCGCAACCGGGACCAAGGCCGACCGCCCCCAGTGGACCCTATGCCTGGATGATCTGCGCCCAGGAGATACCCTTGTGGTCTGGAAAATCGACCGTCTCGGGCGAAACCTGCGCGACCTCATCGACATTGTGGCTACCCTCGACGCGCTCGACGTTGGGGTGCAGACCAACGGGATCGTGGACACGACCACTGCGCACGGCAAGCTCATCTTTGGCATGTTCGCGCTGATGGCCGAATACGAAGCTGCGTTGATCCGTGAACGCACCCAGGCCGGACTGATCGCTGCACGGGCCCGGGGCCGCAGGGGCGGACGCAAACCAAAAATGACCGCCGAACTCATAAACAAAGCCCAGCGCATGTACGACGCAAGACGATTCACCATGGCCGAAATCGCCCAGTCCTGCGCCGTCACTCCCATGACCATCTACCGCAACATCCAGACCACCAAAACCGGCTGAAACATCCTTAGCGCTAACGGCTACACGGATCGAAACGACGCAGGACGGCGATCCGATGAAACCGAAAACAAGCCTCGGACCACGTGTACGTCCGGAGTCACTCTCTCATGGCTCTTTCAGGCAGTTTCGCTGCCGCGGATAAAAGCCTCGACCTTCTCGCGGGCGAGGTCGTCGTTGAACTGCTCCGGCGGGGACTTCATGAAGTAGCTCGACGCCGAGAGCAGCGGGCCGCCGATGCCGCGGTCCAGGCCGATCTTGGCGGCGCGGATGGCGTCGATGATCACGCCGGCGGAGTTGGGCGAGTCCCAGACTTCGAGCTTGTATTCCAGCGACACCGGGGCGTCGCCGAAGTTGCGGCCTTCGAGGCGCACGAACGCCCACTTGCGGTCATCGAGCCACTGGACGTAGTCCGACGGTCCGATGCGGACGTCCTTGGCGGCGAGCACGGCTCGCCGAACCGCATTCGCGCTCACTGTGGGACTTCTCGTCTTGCTGCTCTTGTCCGCGTTCGCCCAGGTATGGATTCTCCCCTCCGCAGTGGAGAGAGCGGTAGCCGTCTTCCCGGAGGTCAAGCCACTCACTGTGCCTGCCATCGTCTGGGGAATCTGCGCGATCGCCTGCTGGCAAGCTATTGCTGTCATTGGACTGCGGCTTGTCGTACGCGCCAGCGACCACAGATTCGACTCATCCGCTAACAAATGGCTGGGCGCGGTGGTCGATTGCCTCTTCGTCTTCATCGTGCTCGTTGTGGCAGCCTTTATCGCGCTGAACGTGCTGGGGTACACGACCCCAGGCGTGATGCTTGGACTACTCGCTGGAGGGCTCGTCGCTCTGATCGCGCGGGAGCTGTCGGAGTTTTCCTTGGGACCAAGCCCCCAATGCGGCAGTATTCGCGCACCTGACCGTTCCTTGATTGTCGGCTCCTTTCCTGGTCCCCTGCGTATGCTCGCCGATGCGGCCAATAAGACACCCATCATCAAGCCGGACCCTGCTCGACGTCGGAGCTCCGCCGTACCTCAAGTCCTTCCTGACTCCTCCGTCGATGCGTTCAGAGTTGGCAGATTCCCCGCGTAGCTTGCGGAGACGGCGGCGTTCCAGCGGACAGTCGTTGAGGGGCGAGGCCGGTGAAGCGTGCCAGAATCGGCGGAGGAAGCTGTTGGGCCAAGTGTCCGAGGGCCGCAGTCCGCGCCGCTCGGGCGTTTACGCCGATCGCTGCGAGTCGCTTTGAGAGAACCTGGGCGCCGATGGGGCGTCCGGCGCAGCGGATCGGGGCCGAAACGAATCCAGACGGCTTCCTCCGTCAGCGTGAGGTCTGCCAGGGACAGCCCTGTGATCTCGTGGTTCCTGACGCCGTAAATGAGAACCAGCCCTGCCGCGAGGCGCAGGCTTGGCTCGATGTCCTGCTGAGGATCGTGGACGCTGCCCAGAAGGAGGGTGCGCTCCTGCTCCGGGATGAGAAAGACGACCGGGAGCGGCGACACCGGTGGGGTTGGGACATTCAGGGCCCTGCCGGCCCCGTTGCCCGCGCAGAAGTGCAGGAACGGTTTCACCCGACAACGTTCGGAGGGCCCGTTGGCGAGCCAGACGTCCAAGGTTGTCTGGTCAGCTGAGCGAACCGTCATACCCTGTTCGTGCAGCATGTGCAGCAGGGCACGTACTCGGGCAATCTCGCGGCTCTGTCCCGCGAATTGGGCCTCGGTCCGGAGGAACGCATGAGCAGGGAGCAACTGATCTTCGGCCGCTCCTTCGCCGCCCCGGTCACCGGCCCGGCGGGGCTACGGCGGGTACCCGCGGTCTACGCCCAGCAGGCGTACGCCCTGCTCCCCCGGATCCAGGCCCCGCTACACGACGCACTGGGACGAGCTGCCGGTGGTCAAAGCCGCGTGACGGCCCGGAAGCAGCCGGTCAGAAGGCGGCGCGGACCCGCTGCAGGAAGGAGTCGAGGACCCTGCCGGCGTTCTCATGCATGCGCCGGGACTCCGCCGCCTGATGCGGCGGGCGCTTGGGTCCGTCGAGGCGTTCGCCGAGGTACAGCAGCGCCGCCAGGACTTCCGAAAGTTCGGCGTTCCCCTCCGCCCGCTGGCGGAGGAGCCTCAAGTGTGCCGCCTGCAGGCCGGGGCCCGGGGTGCACCCCAGATCGCGGTCAAAGAGCCGCCGGCACCGATCGTACGCGGCCAGGCCCTCGGCAGGCAGCCCGGCCCGTTCGTAGCTCGTCACGAGGACGGTCCACGCCTTCTCGTTCAGCGGCTCGGAGCGGATGGCGGCCTGGGCCCAGAGGATGGCGTCGTCGGGCCGTTCCAGGACGGCGGCCGTTTCTGCGGCGAAAATCTGTGCGGCGACCCTTTCGGCGCAATGGCGTGTCCTCGCATCGTCGGCCCAATCGGCCACGAGCTCGAAGCCCAGCAGCGGCTCGGCGGAGAGTTCGAGGGCCTGGACCAGTAACGGGTAGGCCTCAGCGGGCGGGGACTGGCCTGCGGAGCGCAACAGCTCCCGGAAATCCCAAAGATCGAGCTCGACGAGCTGCGGATCCAGCACGTAGCCGCCATTGGCTGTCCGCAGTGGCCCCGTCTTCGTATGCCCCGGCTGGATGGCCCGACGGATGCCGCTGATGTAGCTCTCCAGCGTGGCGACTGCACCTTCGCTGGCGCCGGCACCCCAGAGCATCTCGATCAGCCGCATCTTGGAGACCGGGGTGCCCAGGTTCAGCAGCAGTATTTCCAGAATGTGCCGGGGCTTGCATCCACCCAGGTCGGTGGCTGTGAGCGTCGCACCGTCGCGGCGTATTTCAAAGTTTCCGAATAGACGGACCGAAATTGATGGTGCCAGTACGGCTGTATTTTCCACGATGTGTCTCCGATTCCCCAGCTCTGAAGATCTCAACCACTCTTCGGAAAGATCGGAAAGTACGCGGAACAATGAACAATCGAGACTCTGTTCCTTCCGGTCTCCTAAAGAAACCGTGTCACGCACGACCTGCCACAACAAGCAACGAAACTACCCGACTTGGCGCCGGAAGAAAGTCGAGTACCGGGGCAAGTACCGCCGAGTAATCGGCTCAAGGTTTTTCCAAGTAGTAAGTGCGTAGTGCAAGTGTCCAAGATCCCGTGGGGGCAACTTTCCCGGCTCCGGGCGGATCGCAGCGGGAGGGCATCGTCGCTACTGTAGCGTCATCTCGTCGGGAACGGCCTCGACCTGCTTTTCAACACCGTCACGCAGCAGCGACACCTCCAATGGCGTCCCGATGGCCTCCGCGAACAGCAGCTTCTGCAGGCTCTCGGCGTTGGAAACAGGTTTCCGGCCGACGCTCAGGATGATATCGCCGGCCCGGAGTCCGGCGCGTTCGGCCGGCGACCCCGCAAGGACTTCGACAACGAGCAGGCCCTCCCGGCGTCCTGTCCGCACCACGGCGCTGGCCTGCAGCTGGACCGGGGTGTTCACCAGCCCCAGGTACGCGCGCCTGACGCGCCCGTCCCTGAGGAGCGAGGCGATGATCTTGCGCGAGGTCGTGTTGACGGGAACGGCCAGGCCCAGTCCGGTGCCGGCAACAGCGGTATTGATGCCGACGATCCGGCCGCGGGCGTCCGCGAGCGCGCCGCCGGAGCTGCCCGCATTCAACGCGGCGTCGGTCTGGATGACGTCCTCGATCATGCGCCGGTTGCGGCCGGACCACACCGGGATGGAGCGGCCCAGCCCGCTGACCACTCCGGCCGTCACCGAACCCGACAGCCCCAGGGGGTTGCCGACGGCGATCACGAGCTGCCCCACCCGGAGGGTCTCGGCGTCGCCCAATTCCGCCGGTGCCGCTGTTGGAGCTTTGCCGTGGAGGACGGCGAGATCGGACAGCGGGTCGGCCCCGACCACCTGCACGGACGTCCTAGTCCCGTCCGCAAAAACTGCGTGTCCGCTTTCGGTGCCGGCTACCACGTGCGCGTTCGTGACGAGATAGCCGTCGGAGGTGAACAGGACCGCGGAGCCAGCGCCCACCCGGAACCTGCCGTTGCGTCCACGGCCGGTCATTTCGATGGCTGCAACATGCGGAGTGACGGTCTCCGCCACCCGGACGACGGTCGCTGAATAGGAATCCAGCGGGTCCTCGGAGGCCTCGGGTCCGGGAGCCTTGTTGATCGCTGTTGCCACGGGGTGCCTCCCTTGACTGGTAGATATCTAAGTCAACCACCGCCGCTGGTCCCATAGTCCCGGGCACCGTACGCCGTCAGAGAAAAAGGGGCGGCGCACTACGCGGCGCGTCACGGGCGCAGCCCAGCAGGTTCATTCCGCCGGCTGTCCGCCGCTAGGCTCAGGAGTAGACCAGCCTTTCAGCCACAGGAGAACTTCGTGAGTCCAGCGACCGCCTCGCCCGACGCGCTGCCCCCGCCGGGCCTGACGTGGGGCATTAAGCGCAGCTTCATCGACTACCTCGCAGGCCTCCCCGACGGAGCCGTTTCGGCCGTCGACGGCGCCACCGTGGACGAAACCGGCCGGTTCCGCTTCGCCCCGGCCGCGGCGGACTACGACGCCGGCAGGGGTACCGGCGTCCTGCGGTTCAAGGGCGACGTCCGCATCGCGGGCCATCACGGCATGATGTTTGTCCGGCTGCTGGACCCGTGGATCGTCTTCACCGGCGGGCGCGGGATCCTCTCCATCAGCACCGGCGACGACGCCGGCCAGGACCGCACAGCGGTGGCGATCCTGCGCGCCGGGGCGCCAAGGGAAGTGGCCGGGTCGCTCGTCTGGGAACACGTCGATGTCGTGATCTCCGCCGAAGGATCGGAACTGTTCGACGGCCAGTACGCCGAAGGGCAGCCGATGGATCCGCTGTCCATCCGGGTCGCTGCCTTAAGCAGGCGCTGGGCAGCCGCCGGTTAGTCTGTAAGGATGGGGAGCTGACCGGCCCTTATGGCCCGCACCGTCAAAGGAGACCCTCCATGGTGGAAGCCGCGCGTGTAGAGCAAGCAGCCCGTGCTGCTCGGTGATGGAATCGAGCTCAAGCCGCAACAGTTTGTCCGGCTCCGGGTGACGCCGCTGCGCTGAGGCCGGGGGCTGTCCGGCCGGGCATCCCGGCACGCAGTAACCGGCCGCACGCCGGTTGAGGAGAGCATGCGGCCGGTAAGTTGTGGATCCCTTGACTTCGTATCCTGGATCCACTGTCGCGCAAAGCACCTGAGAGGACGCTGAGAGGGTGCCGCCGGTGGGAAATGCCGGAGGTAAAGCCCGCAGTATGTTGTCCGGGACGGCCGGTTGCCGCATTCTTGGAACATGCAACAGGTCACGTCCGATGCCAGGGCGGGCCGCTTCCGCGGCCGGTCCCGCTGGGGAGTGCGCAAGCGCTCCACCGCGGCCGCCGTCGCCGCGGTGGCCCTCGCGCAGCTCGTGGGCGGACTGGTCCTCCTGGCATTGCTGGGGACCGCCCTGACCGCCTCGACCGAGTCGGCGGCACGGCAGAAGGCGCAGGATATCATCGCGCAGCTGGCCGTGGACCAGGACTTCGATGACGCGACCGAATACGTCATTTCGACCGGACACGGCCAGTACGTCCAGCTGGTCAACGCCGCGGGCACCGTTATTGCCGGGTCGGAGCCCAAGGCCGCCGGCAAACCCCTGTCCACCCTGCGCCCGGCGCCGGGCGAGACGGCGATGCAGGATGTCACCGGCCTGCCGGGCATCGGCACCGACGACGACTTCCACGTGGTCGCCGCCGGTACGAAGGTGGGCATCGAGGACGTGGTGGTCCTCGTCGCTTCCTCAGTACAGCTCCAGGCCGAGACCGTCGCCACCGTGGCCTGGCTCATGCTGGGTGCGATGCCCCTCCTGCTGGCCGTCGTGGCAGTTTCCGTGTGGCTCCTGGTCGGACGCTCACTCCGGCAGGTCGAAGGCATCCGGGGCCAGGTGGCCCGGATCAACGCCGAACGCCTCGATGGGCGCGTCGATGTCCCGCCGACGAAGGACGAGCTCGAGGCCCTCGCGCTGACCATGAACACCATGCTTGACCGGCTGCAGGCCTCGGACCGCGAACAGCGGCAGTTTGTTTCGGACGCCAGCCACGAGCTCCGCAGCCCCCTCGCGACCCTGAGCGCCGGCGTGGAGATCGCAGCCTCGGATCCGTCCGGTGCGATGTGGCTTCAACTAAAGGATGACCTGGCCGGGGAAACAGCCCGGATGCGGTACCTGGTGGATGACCTGTTGACGCTGGCCAAAACGCACGACGGCGGGCTCACACTGGAGCACACCGATGTGGACCTCGACGATGTTGTGGACCAGGAGGTACGGCGTCTCCGGTCGGTCAGCGTGCACAACGTCACGGCCGATCTCAACCCGGCCCGGATCACCGGCGATCCCCGGCGGCTGGCACAGGTGCTGCGGAATGTCCTGGACAACGCGGACCGGCATGCGCTGTCCCGCATCCGGATCAGCCTGCGCACTGTCGACGGCCACGCTGTTGTCCATGTGGACAACGACGGCGAACCGGTGCCGCCGGCGGACCGGGAGCGGATCTTCGAGCGGTTCGTCCGGCTCGACGGGAGCCGGTCCCGGGAGCGCGGAGGCAGCGGCCTGGGCCTGGCCATCGCGGCCGGCATCATGACGGCCCACCAGGGTTCCATCCGGGCCATGGACAGCCCGGGCGGGGGGTGCCGGTTTGAAATGGTGTTCCCGCCCGCCGCCGCGCCGCCGCCGGCTCCGGTCACGCCCGGGGTCGCGGTCCAGCCGCGGTCCCAGAAATCCGGTCGGCGCTGAGCAGGTAGCCCATGCCGCGGACCGTGCGAAGGCTCTGGACGCCGAACGGGGCATCGATCTTTCGCCGCAGGTATCCGATGTAGACCTCCACCACGTTGTCCCCGCCTTCGAAGGCAGGATCCCAGACGTTGTCGAGGATGTCCGACTTCGGGACGATCTGGTCGTGCCGGCGCATGAGGTACTGCAGGAGCCCGTACTCCTTCGCCGTGAGGCTGATGGGCGTCTCACCCCGGCGGACACGGCGGTTGACCGGATCCATCGTCAGGTTCCCGAGGGTCAGGACGACCGGCCGCTCCGGCGCTCCGCGGCGGATCAGGGCCCTGATCCGGGCCACCAGCACCAGGAAACTGAACGGCTTGGTCAGGTAGTCATCGGCGCCCAGGTCAAAGGCATCGGTCTGGTCGTATTCCCCGTCCTTTGCCGTCAGCATCAGCACCGGAATCCAGATCCGGCGCCGGCGCAGCTCGCGCAGGACGTCATAGCCGTTCATGAGCGGAAGCATCAGATCCAGGAGGACCACATCGTAGGCGTGCTCCGTGGCCGCCGACAGTCCGCTGACGCCGTCGTGGGCTACGTCCACAACGAACCCCTCATTCGTCAGGCCCCGGCGCACGGTATCGGCCAGCACCGTCTCGTCCTCGACCAGCAGGATCCGCATTGCCCGACTCCTCTCTTCAGGGACAGTATGGCGCCCCGGGCAGCCGCAGAGGGAGTGTCTCAGGGTTTAGGACCACCTTGATGCAGCCGTCTTCCTTTTTCTGGAAGAGCTCATAGGCCGCAGCGGCGCCGTCGAGGGACACTTCGTGGGTCTTCAGGTCCATCACGCCCAACGGGTCCGCGGGGTCTTCCACATACGGGAGCAGCTCGTCGGTCCAGCGGCGGACGTTGCACTGTCCCATCCTGAACTGCAGCTGCTTGTCGAACATCTTCAACAGCGGCATCGGGCCCGCAGTGCCGCCGTACGCCCCGCTGAGGGACACGGTGCCGCCGCGCCGGACCGAATCGACGGCTGCGTGCAGCACCGACATCCGGTCCACCCCAGCGGTCTCCATGACCTTCCGTGCCAGCGCGTCGGGCAGCAGGCCCACCGCGTTCTGGGCACAACGCACCCACCGGCGAGTTATGCGTTTCCATCCCGGCGAACTGCCCCACCGGCCCAAGTCCGAACACGGCCAGGGTGACGCCCGCCGGGACGTCGGCATAGTTCACGCCCTGCCGGGCGGTGGGCAGGATGTCCGAAAGGTAGAGGTACCGCTCATCCGGGAGGTCTTCGCCGACCCTGACGGGGCCGCAGTCGGCGTGCGGGACCCGGAGCAACTCGGCCTGCCCGCCGGGCACCGGGCCGTACAGCTCGGAGAAACCGAACAGGCTCGCGCCGCTGTTGTGTGAGTGCACCTGGGTGGTCTCACACTGCGACTGCAGCCCCTATTTGCACATCCGGCAATGACCGCAGGAGATGTTGAACGGAATGACCACCCGGTCGCCGGCCTTGAGGTTCCGGACCTCGGGCCCGACTTCCTGCACGATCCCCATCGGCTCGTGGCCCAGGATGTCGCCGGCCTTCATGTACGGTCCCAGAACCTCGTACAGGTGAAGGTCGGAACCGCAGATCGCCGTGGACGTGGTCCTGACGAAGGCATCGGTAGCGTCCTGGATCACCGGATCAGGAAGGTTTTCGACCCGGACCGACCTCCCGCCGGGCCGCCGGCCCGGCGGGAGCTAGGCTTCCCGCTGCGGCAGCGGAAGCTGGGCCGTAGCACCGAACAGCCACCCGGAGACGTCGCTGCGCAACACCAGGTGGGGTCCGCCGGTGGGGCTGACACTGCCGCTGGGAACGTAGTATCCGCGTCCCGCGCCGGACCCGCCCGCCGCGCGGTCCAGGGCCTCGGTAAGGTCCCGCGTCAGGTGCCCCTGAGGGCCAAGGTTTCGGAGGCCGTCGAGTTCTTCGGGGGTCAGCCGCCCCAGTACTGCAGCAATATCGGCCATGATGGTTCCCTTCCGGCGGATGGTGCGCGAACAACCAGCCTAAGGCGCCACCATGAACGGCACGTGAAATCGGGACGACGATCAGCGAACAGCTCGGAAGGAGGGAACCGCGCCTCAGGCTTTCGTGGCGGCGCGCGCCGCGGTGGCGGGCACCGGCTCGTGCCGCAAGTAGCTCCGGCTGAAGCGGCCGCTGCCCGACGTCAGTGCCCGCAGCTCGATCGAGTACCGCAGCAGCTCCTGGTCCGGAACTTCGGCGCCGATTTCGGTGATGTCTCCCCCGGCGGACGTCGTCCCGGTCAGGCGGGCCCGGCGCGAGGACAAATCACTCATCACCGCACCAACGTGCGCGTCGGAAACACTGATGGTCACGGCGGAGACGGGTTCCAGCAACTGGATGCGCGTGGCCGCTGCGGCTTCCCGCAAGGCAAGCGCCCCAGCCGCCTGGAAGGCCGCATCCGAAGAATCCACGCTGTGGGCCTTGCCCCCGAGCAGTGTCACCTTGATGTCGACCACCGGGAAACCGGCAGACACGCCCTTCTGCATCTGGGTCCGGACGCCCTTTTCCACCGAGGTGATAAACGGCCCGGGGATCACCCCTCCCACGGTCTTGTCGACGAATTCGAAACCGGCTCCCCGTTCCAGCGGTTCGACGTCGATGTCGCAGACGGCGTACTGGCCGTGGCCGCCGGATTGCTTGACGTATCTGCCGTGGCCGGCCGCCGGAGCAGAGAACGTCTCCCGCAGCGGTGTCACGACGTCGACGCTCTGGAGGTTGACGCCCTGGTCCCGCAGCCTGCCGAGGACCACTTCCGCGTGCGCCTCGCCCATGCACCACAGGATCAGTTGATGCGTCTCGGCGTTCCGTTCCACCCGGAGTGCCGGATCGCCCGCCGCGACCTTGCCCAGGCTCCTGGCCAGCGCGTCCTCGTCGCCGTGCGAGGCCGCCTCGATGGCGACGGGGAGCAGCGGTTCGGGCATTTCCCACGGCTGGATCAGCAGCGGGGAGTCCTTGGCGGAAACAGTGTCCCCGGTCTCGGCGGCACCCAGCTTGGTGAGCGCGCAGATGTCACCGGCCACCGAGAACGGTACCGGCCGCAGGCTCGAACCGAGCGGGGCATACAGATGCGCCACGCGCTCGTCGCTGTCGTGGTCCTCATGGCCGCGGTCCGCCAGGCCGCGCCCGCCCACATGGACGGCCGAGTCCTCGTGCAGGGTGCCGGAGAAGAGCCGCACCAGGCAGACCCGCCCCAGGAACGGGTCGATGGTGGTGCGCACCACTTCCCCGGCCAGGGGGCCCGCAGGATCACAGCCCAGCGGCCCGGCCGGGGTCCCGGCCAGGTCGGTCGCTGCCGGCAGTTCGCGCCCCGCCGGAGACGGGAACGCCCGGGTCACGACCTCCAGCAGTTCGTTCAGTCCGATGCCGGCCTCCGCCGACGTCGCCAGCACCGGGTAGAAAGTCCCGCGCCCGACTGCCGTCTCGAGATCGCTGACCAGGATTTCGGGCGCGATCTCTTCGCCGCCGAGATAGCGGTCCATCAGAGCCTCGTCCTCGCTCTCGGCGATGATGCCTTCGATGAGCGCGCTCCGGGCTGGCTCCGACGCGCCGAGCTCGGCGTCGTCGGCGTTCCGGACCGCCGGCAGGGGGCTGTCCGGCACCTGCTCCGACACGGTGCCGGAGAGCAGCCCGAGCAGTCCGGTGACGGCCGCCCCCTTGCGGACGGGCAGGTGGAGGGGCAGCACCGAGTCCCCGAAAGCTGCCCGGCACTTTGCCAGCGCAGCGTCGAAGTCCGCGCGGGGATGGTCCAGCCGGCTGATCACCACGGCCCGCGGCATCCGGGCGCGGTGGCATTCTCCCCAGAGCGCGGTGGTGGTCGGGTCGATGTCGTCAACTGCCGAGACGACGAACAGTGCCGCATCGGCGGCCCGCAGCCCGGCGCGCAACTCGCCGATGAACTCCACGTACCCGGGGGTGTCGAGCAGGTTCACTTTGATGCCGTCGACGGCGAGCGGCAGCACCGAAAGTGCGACCGAGCGTTGCTGGTGGATCGCCGCCGGTTCCGAGTCGCTCACGGTGGTTCCCTCCGCGATCGAGCCTTTGCGCGGGATGGCACCGGCGGCTGCGAGGAGCGCCTCGGCCAGCATCGTCTTGCCTGCTCCGGAGTGGCCCACAAGCGCTACGTTCCGGATCTGGTCCGGCCGGTCGGGAGGATGGCCCTCGGCTGCATCCGCCCGCCGCAGATCGGCGCCGCGGCCAGGATTCTTCGCCGGGACCTTGGCGTCTCTCGTCGGCATGAGTTCCTCCTGGCGTCGTGTCCGCCGGCTGCATCCGCACGGCGTGGGGCCTGTCTTAAGGATTTGACACCCTGCGGGGCGCGGACAGCAAGATCCGGAGCCAATCTCCCGCACGGGCGGCCCGGCGCCCCTCGCCGTCGGCGCGGATCAGCCGGCGTCGTAGGCCTTCTGCAGCCCGGCGATGTCGAGCTTCTGCATTCCGAGCATGGCCTGCATGGCCCGCTGCGCGCCGGCCGGATCGGGGCCGCCGATGAGCTGGCCCAGAACGGACGGGATGACCTGCCACGAGACCCCGTACTTGTCCTTCAGCCAGCCGCACTGGCTTTGGGAGCCGCCTTCGCTCAACACCGACCAGTAGCGGTCCACTTCCTCCTGCGAGGAACAATCAATGACAAAGGACACCGCCTCGCTGAACGAGAACGACGGTCCTCCGTTCAGGGCCGTGAAGGTCCTGCCCTCGATCTCGAAGCGCACGGTGATCGCCTGGCCCGCCGGTCCCGGACCGCCCACGCCGTAGCGGGCCACGTCAAGGACCCTGCCGCCCTCGAAGACGGAAGCGTAGAACTCGGCGGCTTCTTCGGCCTGGTTGTCGAACCACAGGCACGTGGTGATCTTTTCGCCCACTGCAGGCCTTCTTCCGTTCGGCCCGTGCCGCGCGGCGGTGTCCGGCGGCACTGCGGGTGTGAGCCAGAGCCTAGTCCGGCGGATACGGCGGCACAACGCACCGGGCTAGGCTTGGAACCATGACGTCGCCAACGCCCCCGCTCCCCAGTCCGGCCAGGAACACCAGTTTCCGGCGGACCGCCGTGATCGCTGCCGCGGCAGACGCGGCCCTGATCCTCCTGTTTGCCGCCATCGGCCGGGACGCGCACCAGCGCGGCGAGATCATCACCGGGGTCCTTGCCACAGCGTGGCCGTTCCTCGCCGGTGCCGCCGCGGGCTGGCTCGCTTTGCGCGCCTGGCGCGCCCCGCTGGCACTCTGGCCGGCCGGCGTCGGCGTCTGGCTCGGAACCGTCGCCGTCGGGATGCTGCTGCGCGCCTTCACGGGCCAGACAGTGGTCCTGCCGTTCGTGATCGTGGCGCTGCTCGCGCTGGGTGTTTTCCTGCTCGGCTACCGGCTGCTGGCCGCCGCGGCACTCCGGTTCCGGGCACGCCGGCGCCGGGCCTGATGTACTAGGCTTGCAGGGACACGGCACGGGCCCGCAGGGGCACAAGATCAGCCAGCAACGGCGCAACAGATCCGGAAAGGTACAGACGTGGTCACCGCTTTCGTCCTGATCAAGACAGACGCTTCCCGCATCCCGGAAACCGCTGAGGAAATCTCCGCCATTGCGGGCATCAGCGAGGTGTATTCCGTGACCGGCGAATGGGACCTGATTGCCATCGCGAGGGTGGCCCGGCACGACGACCTCGCGGACGTCATTGCCGACAAGCTGTCCAAAGTCCGCGGCGTTGTACACACCACCACCCAGATTGCCTTCCGCGCCTACTCCCAGCACGACCTCGACGCGGCCTTCGCGCTCGGCTTCGAGCAGTAGCCGCCAGGACCGGTCCGTGCCCCGGCATCCGGGGCCGGTCAGCTGTGGGAGAGTGCCACCCAGCGATCCAGCACGGCCGCCGCAGCGCCGGATTCGATCGATTCCTCAGCCCGCTTCAGCGCGGCGCCCATCCGCTCCTTGAACGGACCCACGGCATCGAGGTCGAAGGCCACCAGCCCGGCGGCGGCATTCAGCAGCGCGGCGTCACGCGCCGGGCCCGGCGCTCCCGACAGCACGGCACGGACGACGGCGGCGTTGGCCGCCGCGTCGCCGCCGCGGAGTTCTTCGAGTGTCGCCTGGCGGATGCCCAGTTCCCGCGGATCAAACATTTCCTCTGACACCTCGCCGTTCCGGAATTCCCAGACCCGCGACGGCCCCGTGGTGGTCAGCTCATCCAGACCGTCACTGCCGCGGAACACCAGTCCACGGCTGCCGCGTTTGGCGAGCACCCCGGCCACGAGGGGTGCCATCCGTTCGTTGGCGACGCCGACGGCGGAGGCCTGGACGTGCGCGGGATTAATCATGGGGCCGAGGAAATTGAACGCCGTCGGCACGCCCAGTTCGCGACGGGCGACGGCTGCGTGCCGCATCGAGGGATGGAACACCTGGGCGAAGCAGAAGGTGATTCCGGCCTCGTCCGCATTGCGCGCCACGCGCGGAATCGGCAGGTCCAGCCGGACTCCGAGGGCCTCCAGGACATCGGCCGAGCCGGACGTCGAGGAAGCTGCGCGGTTGCCGTGCTTAACCACTTTGGCGCCGGCGCCGGCGGCCACCAGCGCAGCCATGGTGGAGATGTTGACGGTGTTCTGCTGGTCCCCTCCGGTGCCGACGATGTCCAGCTTCTCGCCGGCAATTTCAATCGGGCTGGCATTGGAGATCATCGCCTCGACGAGCCCGGCCAGCTCATCCACAGTCTCCCCCTTGGACCGCAGGGCAACCAGGAACCCGGCGACCTGCGCCGGCGTTGCTTCCCCGGACATGATGGAGTTCATCGCCCACTGCGTGCTGCCGGTCGTGAGATCGGTGCCGTTGATGAGTGCGCCGATGAGCCGCGGCCAGGTGTTGCCTGCCGCCTGTGCAGATGCCTGAGAAGTCACCTTCAGATGCTATCGAGGTGCGTGCCGCTATGACCAATGTGAACGGTGCCGGGAACTTTTCCGCGCGAATTCGCGTCTTTGTAGAAAAAGTCCTCCGAAAACGCGGTTTGCGTTGGGCAGGACGGACTTTTATAGACATAATGTCTATGTGACATCTGCGACCCATGCCCCCAGTACCCCGGCGCACCCGACGCTGAATCGCCCGAACATGGTTTCCGTTGGAACCGTAGTCTGGCTGTCCAGTGAGTTGATGTTCTTCGCCGGTCTCTTCGCCATGTACTTCACACTCCGTTCGACTTCCGGACAGATGTGGGCCGAAGAGACAGCCAAGCTCAACTTCCCCTTTGCGCTCGTAAACACGATCGTCCTCGTGGCAAGTTCCTTTACTTGCCAGATGGGCGTCTTCGCCGCTGAGCGGCTCCAGCCGCGCCGAAGCGGCGGACGCCTCAGCTTCACCCGGTGGGGAATGAACGGATGGTTCACCCTGACCTTCATCATGGGTGCCTTCTTCGTGGCCGGCCAGGCGACCGAGTACGCCATGCTCGTTTCCGAGCATGTCTCCCTCTCGTCGAACGCCTACGGCTCAGCCTTCTACATGACGACGGGCTTCCACGGCCTGCACGTCATCGGCGGCCTGGTTGCCTTCCTGCTCATCATCGGCCGCTCCTTCGCAGCGAAGAAGTTCGGCCACTTCGAGGCAACGTCCGCGATCGTCACCTCGTACTACTGGCACTTCGTTGACGTCGTGTGGATCGGCCTTTTCCTGGTCATCTACGTCCTCAAGTAGCTGTGACTTGACTCTTTTTCTACAAGAGGCAGAATTTCTAGAAGCGGCTCCCCGAGCCAACGCAGGATCGAATAAAGGAACCACCACGTGAAGGCACTCTCGCAGAAGCGACGTCACCCACTGGCAGCAATTGCACTGCTGCTGATGGGCCTCTTGGTCACCGGTGGGCTGTACGCCGTCGCCACCACCGTCAATCAGGCCAAGGCCGACACCACAAGCTTCAGCGCAAGCGATGCAGAAGAAGGCGGCAAGCTTTTCGCCGCCAACTGCGCCACCTGCCACGGCATGGGTGCCAGCGGCTCGCAAGCCGGACCGTCCCTGGTTGGTGTCGGCGCAGCCGCCGTTGACTTCCAGGTCGGCACCGGACGCATGCCCATGCAGATGAACGGCCCCCAGGCGTACCAGAAGCCCGCCCAGTTCAACGAAGAGCAGACCCGCCAGCTGGCTGCCTACGTTGCCACTCTCGGCCCCGGCCCGTCCATCCCCGAGGAGCACCTCCTCGACGGTCAGGGCGACGCCGCCAACGGTGGAGAACTGTTCCGCGTCAACTGCGCCATGTGCCACAACGCTGCCGCGGCCGGCGGTGCGCTGACCCGGGGCAAATTCGCCCCGGCCCTCGCCGGCGTCTCCGGCCAGCACATCTACGAAGCCATGGTCTCCGGCCCGCAGAACATGCCGGTCTTCAACGATGCGAACATCTCCCCCGAAGGCAAGCGCGACATCATTACCTTCCTGAAGCAGATCGAGGCCAACGGTTCACCCGGCGGCGCCGATCTCGGTGCACTGGGTCCGGTGTCGGAAGGTCTGTTTGTCTGGATCGCCGGCCTCGGCGTCATCATCGCCTTCACCATCTGGCTGACTTCCCGGACTTCCTAGGCAGCCTCCACAACTGTAAGAATTTTCTGCTGACCCGTCAGCAGTTTGAATTGAAAACTAACCTGGCAGACGCCGGGACGAGAGAAGGATGAGGCGAATTATGGGCAACCATAGTGACGGCAGTCCGAACCACTCGGGCACCGTAGCTACGGCTGGTCAGAATGAGGTGGAGAAGTTCCAGGATCCTGGAATTCCCCCGCATCGTTTGCGCCTGGCTGACACGGACCCGAGGGCCGCCAAGCGAGCAGAACGGCAGGTCGCCCTTCTGTTCGGCTCCTCGGTCGTTGGCACCCTGATATTCCTGGTGGCGTACTTCGCCATCGATCTGGGAGAAGACTCCTCGATCGCCACGATCCGGCTCCAGAACGCACTGCTGGGCATCGGCACGGCTTTCGCCATGCTCGGCATCGGCACCGGCATCGTGCACTGGGCCAAGGCCCTCATGCCGGACCACGAGGTCTCGGAAGAGCGCCACGCTGTCCGCACCGAGGATGATCGCCTGGCCGCTGTCCGGATCGTCGACGACATCGTCGAGGAAACCGGAATCAAGCGCCGCCCGCTGATCCGCAACACCCTCCTTGGCGCCGTCGCCCTGGCACCCCTGCCGGCTCTTGCCGTCTTCGGTGACCTTGGCCCGCGGCCCGACAACACGCTCGCCCACACCATGTGGGCGCCGCAGGACGGCAAGCTCAAGCGGCTTTCCCGCGACCCTGATGGAACCCCCATCAAGGCCTCGGACGTCACCATCGGCTCGGCCTTCCACGTCATCCCGGAAGGCCTGAACGAGCTCCACGAGGGCAAGCTGAACGAAAAGGCCAAGGCCGTCGTTCTGCTCATGCGCCTCAACCCGGAATCCCTCAACCCCTCCCCGGGGCGCGAGGACTGGAGCTACAACGGCATCGTCGCTTACTCCAAGATCTGCACCCACGTTGGTTGCCCTGTTGCCCTGTACGAGCAGCAGACCCACCACCTGCTGTGCCCGTGCCACCAGTCAACCTTCGATCTCACCCGGGAATGCAAGGTTATCTTCGGCCCGGCCAGCCGGCCCCTCCCCCAGCTGCCCATCGCAGTTGACTCCGAGGGCTACCTGGTCGCCACCAGCGACTTCAAAGAACCTGTAGGACCTAGCTATTGGGAGCGTGATGAGCATGAGCGCAACATCGACAGCTAATGCCCCCACCTTCGTCGCCAAGACCAAGGCCGGCCGCATCACTGACTTCGTCGACCAGCGCGTCGGCGGCTCGGGCATGCTGCGCGAATTCGGACGCAAGGTCTTCCCGGACCACTGGTCCTTCATGTTCGGTGAAGTGGCGCTGTACTCGTTCGTCATCCTGCTGCTTTCCGGCACCTTCCTGACGTTCTTCTTCGACCCGTCCATGGCGGAAACGCACTACACGGGCTCCTACACCCCGCTGAAGAACGTCGAAATGTCGGTTGCCTACAGCTCCTCTCTGGACATCTCCTTCGACGTCCGTGGCGGCCTGTTCATGCGCCAGGTGCACCACTGGGCGGCCCTGCTGTTCGTGGCCTCCGTGTCCGTGCACATGCTCCGCGTGTTCTTCACCGGCGCTTTCCGCAAGCCCCGCGAACTCAACTGGGTGGTGGGCGGCGTCCTGCTCATCCTCTCGATGGCTGCCGGCTTCACCGGCTACTCGCTCCCCGATGACCTGCTTTCCGGTAACGGCCTGCGCATCATCGACGGCGTGATCAAGTCCATCCCGGTGATCGGCACCTACACCTCGTTCTTCCTCTTCGGCGGCGAGTTCCCGGGAACGGTCATCATCAGCCGCCTGTACATGCTGCACATCCTGCTGGTGCCGGCGCTCATCCTCCTGATGATCGTGATGCACCTCTTTATGGTGGTCGTGCACAAGCACACCCAGTACCCGGGCCCGGGACGCAACGACGGCAACGTCGTCGGCTACCCCCTCGGCCCGGTCTACGCGGCCAAGGCCGGCGGCTTCTTCTTCATCGTGTTCGGTGTCGTTGCCCTGATGGCGGCATTCTTCACCATCAACCCGATCTGGAACTACGGCCCCTACGACCCCTCCCCCGTATCCGCAGGCACGCAGCCTGACTGGTACATCGGCTGGGTTGACGGTGCCCTGCGCCTGATGCCGGGCATCATCGGTGACTGGAAGGTCGAGCAGGTGTGGTTCGGCCACGTCTTCACCTTCAACGTGCTGCTCCCGGCCCTGGTTCCGGCCGGACTGGTATTCACGGCACTCTTCACCTACCCGTGGATTGAACGCTGGATCACCAAGGACGACCGTGAGCACCACGTCCTGGACCGTCCCCGCAACGCGCCCACCCGGACGGCAATCGGCATGGCCGGCTTCACGTTCTACTGCGTCATGTGGGCCGCGGCCAGCTCCGACCTCATCGCCACGCACTTCCACGTGTCCCTGAATGACGTCACCTACTGGCTCCGTGCACTGTTCTTCGTCGGCCCGGTCATCGCGTTCGCCGTGACCAAGCGCGTGGCCCTGGCCCTGCAGCGCAAAGACCGCGAGATTGCCCTGCACGGCCGTGAGACCGGCCGCATCGTCCGCTTGCCGCATGGTGAGTTCATCGAGGTGCACGCCCCGCTGGACGAGTACAAGCGGTACAAGCTGGTCGGTTTCGAATCGCCGTCCCCGCTCCCCGCTGAACCGAATGCCCACGGCATCGTCGACAGCAAGGAGAAGCGCCGCGCGAAGCTTTCCCAGTGGTTCTTCGAGGACCGGGTCGCCCCGGCCTCACCCGCTGAGCTTGAGGCGGCCCATGGCCACCACGGCGTGCACGAGGCAATCGAAGCGACCGAGTCGCAGAAGACCCTCAGCCACTAGTTCCACGGCATGACGCAGCAAGGCCCGGTCCACCAGGACCGGGCCTTGCTGCGTTCCCCCTCTTAGCGCCTACTGGCGGTACCCCGAGGCGTAGTTGCGTGTCGGGCGGACACCGGGGCGTTGCAGCGGCACCCAGAGCTTGTAACGGTCGGCGCGGTAATAGGACACCGAGTAGTCCACCATCGCCCGCGCCACGAAGGCATGGCGCTGGATCTTCAGCAGCGGTGAACCTACCTCGACGTTGAGCAGCCGCGCCGTTGACGGCGACGCAGCCGTCGCCTCGATCATGTCCTCGCCCCACTCCATCACGAGGCCGAAGCGCTCGCTCAGGACGTTGTAGAGGGAAGTGGGCGGTTCGCCGTCGAGCAGTCCGGGGACCCGGTGCGCCGGGATAAAGTTTTCGTCGACGCTCATGGGCTCGTTGTCGGCCAGGAGGAGGCGGCGGAACCGCACCAGCGGCGTCCCCTCCTCCAGCTGCAGCTCACGGGCCAGGAAGGCGCTGGCCCCGATCTGTTCAAAACTGAGGACCTTGGCGGCCGGGACCATGCCGCGGCGCTGCATCTCTTCGCTGTAGGACGTCAGCTTGACCTGCAGGTCAAGCTTGGGTTTCCGGACGAACGTGCCCAAGCCGACGACGCGCTCAATGACCTCTTCACCCACGAGGGCATCGATGGCCTGGCGTACCGTCATGCGGGCCAGTCCGAAGCGCAGGGCGAGGTCCCTCTCGGATGGCAGCGCCGATCCCGGCGGACAGGCTTTTACGATGTGGGCCCTGAGGATCTCCCGGAGCTGGACGTAGATTGGGGTGCCGTTCTGCCGGTCGATCTCGCCGGCCATCCGGGCCGCATCAGAAGATGCCATTGCACTGCCCGCCGCATTCGTTCATACCTCAAGCGTAGGTCACTCCGCCGACAGGTCTAGACCACTCCGGACGTGGTTCGTGGCCTGCCGCGCCCACGGCTACGCTTAATTCATCTCACCGAAGAATGAAGGAGTTCCGTTGCCAGTACGCAAGGCAATCGTCCAGGCCGCCGTCGGGCTGCACGCCCGGCCCGCAGCGGTGTTTGTCCGGGCGGTGACCGACACGGGGCTGCCCGTCACCATCAGCAAGGACGGCAAGCCGGGCGTCGATGCCCGCTCGCTGCTGGAGGTCATGACCGAGGACTTCTCCTGTGGCTGCGAAGTGGAACTCGCCGTCGCGGCGGACGCGATCTCCGGCCGGCACAGCCTCGTCGAGGCCGAGGACGCCCTCGAGAGCCTGCGGCGCCTGCTGGAGTCCGCACAGAGCCGCTGAACGCCCCCGGGAGCCCCTGCACGCGTTGTCCTGCCGGACGTTCCCCCGTGAATGCAGGCGCCAGCGTAAACGACGGCGGGCCCCACCAATTGGTGGGGCCCGCCGTCGTTGTATTGCTAACTTGCCTGGACGAGGCTAGTGCGCGTGGTCACCGCGGCTGTACTCGTACACCCAGCCGATGAGGGCCACAACCGCCATGCCGGCGGCGATGAAGACGATCCAGAATCCGATGGCCATGCCGAGGAACCCGGCGGCGCAGGACATGCCCAGAACGAGCGGCCACCAGCTCCAGGGGCTGAAGTGCCCCTGTTCGCCCGCACCCTCGTGGATCTCGGCGTCGTTGCGGTCCTCGGGACGCATGCCGACGCGCTTCCCGGTGAAGCCGAGGTACGCGCCGATCATGCCGGCGAGGCCGCCGACCAGCAGCACACCGAGGATGCCCACCCATTCAGACCAGTTCGTCAGGAAACCGTAAATCAGGGCCACCGGGACGAAGAAGAACACTCCGAGGCCAAAAATCCTTGATTCGATCTTCACTGGGCGGTGTCCTTCTGGTCGGCGTTACCGAGCGCGGCTGCCGCCGGGGCAGGAGACTCGACGGTGTATGACTGGGAGAGCTCGGGGTGGTGCAGGTCCAGGGCAGGACGTTCCGAGCGGATCCGCGGCAGCGACGTGAAGTTGTGACGCGGCGGCGGGCAGGAGGTTGCCCACTCCAGGGAGGCACCGAAGCCCCAGGGGTCATCCACCTGGACCTTTTCGTTGCTGCGCCAGGTGATGTAGACGTTCCAGAAGAACGGGATCAGCGAGGCGCCCAGCAGGAAGGAGGCGTAGGTGGAGAACTGGTTCATCCAGGTGAAGTTGTCCTGCGGCATGTAGTCCGCGTAGCGGCGCGGCATGCCCTCGACGCCCAGCCAGTGCTGGATGAGGAAGGTGCCGTGGAAGCCGAGGAACAGCATCCAGAAGTGGATCTTGCCGAGGCGCTCGTTGAGCATCTTGCCGGTCCACTTGGGCCACCAGAAGTAGAAGCCGGCGAACATGGCGAACACGACGGTGCCGAAGACCACGTAGTGGAAGTGCGCCACCACGAAGTACGAGTCCGAGACGTGGAAGTCCAGCGGCGGGGAGGCCAGGATGATGCCGGTCAAGCCACCGAAGAGGAACGTCGCCAGGAAGCCGATGCTCCAGAGCATGGGGGTTTCGAAGGTGATGGAACCGCGCCACATGGTGCCGATCCAGTTGAAGAACTTCACCCCGGTCGGAACCGCGATCAGCATCGTCATGAAGGAGAAGAACGGCAGCAGGACCGAGCCGGTGACGTACATGTGGTGGGCCCACACGGTCACGGACAGTGCGGCGATGGAGATCGTCGCGTACACCAGGCCCTTGTAGCCGAAGATCGGCTTGCGGCTGAAGACCGGGAAGATCTCGGACACGATGCCGAAGAACGGCAGCGCGATGATGTAGACCTCGGGGTGGCCGAAGAACCAGAACAGGTGCTGCCAGAGCACGGCACCGCCGTTTTCCGGGTCGAAGATGTGCGCACCGAACCGGCGGTCCGCGCCGAGGGCGAACAGGGCTGCGGCCAGCGGCGGGAACGCCATCAGGACGAGGATGGAGGTGACCAGGGCGTTCCAGGTGAAGATCGGCATGCGCCACATCGTCATGCCCGGTGCCCGCATGCAGATGATGGTAGTGATGAAGTTCACCGCGCCGAGGATGGTGCCGAAGCCGGAGAGCGCCAGGCCGAAGACCCAGAGGTCACCGCCCACGCCGGGGCTGAAGGTCGTGTTGGACAGCGGTGCGTAAGCGAACCAGCCGAACGACGCGGCACCCTGCGGGGTGATGAATCCGGACACCGCGATGGTGGAGCCGAAGAGGAAGAACCAGAACGCCAGGGCGTTGAGCCGCGGGAAGGCGACGTCCGGGGCGCCGATCTGGAGCGGCATGATGACGTTGGTGAAGCCGGCGAACAGCGGCGTCGCGAACATCAGCAGCATGACGGTGCCGTGCATGGTGAAGAGCTGGTTGTACTGCTCTTTGGTCTGCAGGATCTGCATGCCGGGCTCGAAAAGCTCGGCGCGGATGAGCAGCGCCATAACACCGCCGAAGCAGAAGAACACGAAGGACGCGATCAGGTACATGTACCCGATGGTCTTGTGGTCCGTGGAGGTGATCCAGTTGACGACGATGCGCCCCTTGGACTTGGGCACTACGGGAGCCTCAAGGGTCCCGGAGGGCTGACTGTAGGTGGTTGCCACGTCGCTTCCCTTACTTGGTCTCGGTCGGGGCCGGGTTGCGGTCGTACTCTTCACCGAGCAGGCCGGCGTTGCCGTCCTGGCGCAGCTGCCCGAGATGCGCCTGGAACTCCGAATCGGAGACAACCTTCACGCGGAACAGCATTTCGGAGTGGTATTCGCCACAGAGTTCGGCGCACTTGCCGTCGTAGGTCCCCTCCTTGGTGGGGGTGAACCTGATGTAGTTGGTCTTGCCGGGGATCATGTCCCGCTTCTGCAGGAACGCGGGAACCCAGAAGGAGTGGATGACGTCGCGTGAATTCAGCTCGAGGTCAACCGACTTGTTCACCGGAAGGTACAGCGTGGGCAGCTTTTCCTTGTCCACGGCATTGCCGGTGAGGTGCGCCTGGACGCCGGCCTCGTGGACGTCGTCGGTGACGACCTCGCCCTTTTTGTAGTTGAAGTCCCAGGCCCACTGCTTGCCGCGGACGTCCACTACGACGTCGGCGGGCTTTGAGCGGTCATCGATCGCCTGCTGGTCGCGGTCTGTGAAGTAGAAGAACACCAGGACCATGAACAGCGGGATCGTCAGGTAGAACACTTCAAGCGGCAGGTTGAAGCTGTTCTGGCGGGGGAAACCTACGGTGCCCTTGCGCCGCCGGTAAGCGACGATGCACCAGATCATCAAACCCCAGGTAATGATGCCGACGACCAGCGCGGCAATCCATGAGTTGACCCAGAGGTCCATGATGCGGTCAGTGTGGTTGGTGGTGCCACGCTCGGTGGGCAACCACCCTTTCTGTACCTCTGGTGAACATCCAGTCAAAGCCAACGCGCCGGCTAGTGCCAAGCCAGTGATCGTAGTGATCTGTTTGCGTCGGCTGCCGGTTCGGTTCTGCGAACTCACAGACGGCCCTTCCTACTTGTTGCTGTCTTGTTGCTGTCGCCCGGCCGCCGATGGCGCCCGGGCACACTAAAAGTTTTACTACTCGATGTAGAGCTTACCGCTCCCCCGGAGTTTTCGCCCACATGTCCGCGCCGTGGCTCGGGACCGTTTTTACCGCATCCCGCGAATGCCCCCCGGACGGCACAAAGGCCGGGCTGATTGCCCGGCCTTTAGACCTTAGTGGAAGGAATCCCCGCAGGCGCAGGAGCCGCCGGCATTCGGATTGTCGATGGTGAAGCCCTGCTTCGCGATGGTGTCCTCGAAGTCGATGCTGGCCCCGCTGAGATAGGGGACGCTCATCTTGTCAACGACAACTTCCACGCCGTCGTAGTCGCGGACGGCGTCTCCGTCGAGGAGCCGTTCGTCGAAGTAGAGCTGGTAGATCAGGCCGGAGCAACCGCCCGGCTGCACGGCAACACGGAGGCGCAGGTCG
Source organism: Arthrobacter sp. UYCu712 (assembly GCF_040547005.1). Taxonomy (NCBI): domain Bacteria; kingdom Bacillati; phylum Actinomycetota; class Actinomycetes; order Micrococcales; family Micrococcaceae; genus Arthrobacter; species Arthrobacter sp. UYCu712. Next base: position 69,512 of record NZ_JBEPOZ010000004.1, on the reverse strand, counting down.
GTGCGGCCTTCCTGCTCGAGCAGGCTGCGGACCTTGCCGGCAGCAACATCGGTCAGCTGGACCTCGTGGGTGGCCAGCTCGCCAGCCGCGGCGACGGTCGTGTCGGCGCTGTTTTCATTGGTTGTAGTGCTCATGGCCTACCTTCTTACGACGGTGGTGGCGGCCCCGCTCCCGCGGTGCCCGCCCCTACTTAAACGGTATGGGCTATAGCTACATGCTACGTCGATCAGCCGTGTAGCTCTAACTTCTGACGTAACCGTGGCAGCAGGCTGGATGTTCCCCGGCGCCGCCGGATAACCCGGCAGCTCAGGCCAGTCCCTCTGCGTTCAGGCGGGCCAGCATGAACGCTTCGGCCACGATCGCGTTGCGGAAGTCCTCGAGGTGGAGGGATTCGTTGGCGCTGTGGGCGCGGGAATCGGGATCCTCCACGCCGGTGACCAGGATCTGAACGTCCGGGTAGAGGTCGGTCAGGTCGGCGATGAACGGAATGGAACCGCCGATCCCCATTTCGACCGCCGGAACGCCCCACGCTTCGCCGAGTGCCCACATGGCGACGCTGGCGGCCTTGGATGAGGTATCCGTCAGGAACGCGTTGCCGCTCTCCCCCGGCGTGAAAACCACGTGGGCACCGAAGGGTGCATTGGCCTCCACGTGCTTCCGCACGGCGTCCATGGCTTCCGCGGGGTCCTGGCCCGGGGCGAGCCGCAGGCTGAACTTGGCACGGGCCCGCGGCAGCAGGGTGTTGGACGCGACGTCCACGGCCGGGGCGTCGAACCCGATGATGGACAGTGCAGGTTTGGTCCACATCCGGGAGGCGATGCTCCCCGTGCCGGCAAGCTGGACGCCGTCGAGCACCGAGGCGTCTGCGCGGTATTCCGCTTCGCTGAGGTCGACGGTGACGTCGTCGCGGCTGACCAGCCCGGCCACTGCGACGCTGCCGTCGGCGTCATGCAGGGTGGCGATCAGGCGGGCGAGCAGGGTCGGGGCGTCGAGCACGGGGCCGCCGAACATGCCGGAGTGGACCGCGTGGTCCAGGACCTTGACCTCGATGGTGCCGTCGACCAGTCCGCGCAGGCTCGTAGTAAGGGCGGGAACACCGACTTTCCAGTTGCTGGAGTCGGCCACGACGATCACATCGGCGCGCAGCAGTTCCTGGTGCGTCTCCAGGAAGGAGCGGAACGTCGGGGAACCGGCTTCTTCCTCGCCCTCAAAGAAGAAGGTCACGCCCAGGCCCAGATCATCGCCCAGGACCCGGGTCACGGCCGAGTACGCGGCGATGTGGGCCAGGATCCCAGCTTTGTCGTCCGCGGCGCCCCGGCCGTACAGCCTGCCGTCACGTTCGACGGCGGTGAACGGCTCGGTCTCCCACAACGCCAGATCGCCGGTGGGCTGCACATCGTGGTGCGCGTAGAGCAGGATGGTCGGTTTGCCCTCGGCGGCGGGCCGGCGGGCGACGACGGCGGGGCCGCCGGGGGTGCCGTCCTCCTTGTCGCAGCGCAGGATCCGTACGTCGTCGAAGCCGCTGGCCCGGACCAGTTCGGCCACAGCGTCGGCGCTGGCATTCAGCGGGGCCGGATCAAAGCTGGGCCACGCGATGCCGGGGATAGCGACGAGTTCCTTCAACCGGGCGATCGTGGTGTCGAACGATTCGGTGACGGCGCGGCGGAGGGCCTCGACGTCGAAGTCTCCGGCCGGAAGGGCAGCGGTGTGCGGGTTCCCCGCAGCTGATGAAGTCATGGCGGAAACACTACCCGTGTCGCGGATCACCTCAAACAGGGCCTTAGCCGGGACGCTGCGGCACGCACCGGGTGTGGGCCGCGTCTCGCGGCCGCCGCCGCGGGGTATTCTGTAGGGGTGTTTGGACGTAAAAAAGAAGCGCCATCGGCGCAGGACCTAGTTGACCAGCAGGCGGCCGCGGCTTCAGCCCGGGACGCCACCACGGGCAAGGGCGCGCCCACGCCCAAGCGCAGTGCGCAGGTGGCTGCCCGCAAGCGGCCGCTCGTCCCGGAGGACCGCAAGGCCTCCAAGGCGGCCGAACGCGCAGCCATCCAGGACCAGCGGCTCAAGATGCGGCAGGCCATGGATACCGGCGACGAGAAGTTCCTGCCGTTTCGGGACAAGGGCCCGCAGAAGCGCTTTGCCCGCGACTATGTGGATGCGCGCTTCAGCCTCGGCGAGTACCTCATGTTCGGTGCCCTCATCTTCGTTGTCGTCTCACTCCTCGTGCCCGCGTCGAGCCCGCAGATGATTTACGTCCTGGGAGGTTTCTGGGTGATGTTCCTGGCCGTCTTCGTGGACGTGTTCATCCTCTCCAGGAAGCTCAAGAAGCGCCTGGAGCAGAAGTTCGGCGACGTCGAGCGCGGCACGGTCTGGTACGGCTCCATGCGCTCCCTCCAGTTCCGCCGCCTGCGGCTGCCCAAGCCGCAGGTCACGCGCGGCGAGTTCCCCGCCTGATTTTTCGTCAGCAACAAGAAGCCCCGGCAGTCGGACTGCCGGGGCTTCTGCGTGTCCGGGCCGGCTGGGCAATCCTGCCCGCCGGCACCGCGGCTGCCTACCGCCGCGAAGGGTGTTTGGCGAGCAGCCGGTTGATGTGGGCGGCCCAGAAGGGGCCTTCGTAGAGGAACGCCGTGTAGCCCTGCACAAGGGTGGCGCCGGCGTCGAGGCGCTGCTGGACGTCCTGCGCCGTTTCGACGCCGCCGACGGACACGAGCGTCAGCGCTCCTCCGGTGGCGGCCTTGAGCCTGGCCAGCACCTCAAGAGAGCGTTGCTTCAGCGGCGCGCCGGAGAGCCCGCCGGCCCCGCACGCGGCCACCTTGTCCGCGCCGGACGCCAGCCCGTCCCGTCCGATGGTCGTGTTGGTGGCGATGATGCCGTCCAGTTTCAGGTCCAGGGCCAGGCGCGCGACGTCGTCGATGTCGTCGTCGCTGAGATCCGGCGCAATCTTCACCAGAAGCGGGACGTGCCGGCCGGCCGCCTTGTCCGCTTCCTCCCCCACGGCCGTCAGCAGCGGGCGCAGCGTCGCGACGTCCTGCAGCAACCTGAGGCCGGGGGTGTTCGGGGAGCTGACGTTGACCACGAGGTAGTCCGCGGCGGGGGCCAGGCTGCGGGCACTGACGAGGTAGTCAGGCACCGCGTCCTCCAGCTCCACGACCTTGCTTTTGCCGATGTTGACGCCGATCACCGGGCGGACGCCGGGATAACTGCGCTGCAGGGCTGCGCGGGCGGACTTCAAACGCGGGGCCACCGCGGCGGCGCCGTCGTTGTTGAAGCCCATCCGGTTGATCACGGCCCTGTCCTCGATGAGGCGGAAGAGCCGCGGGGCCGGGTTGCCCGGCTGGGCCTGGCCCGTGATGGTGCCGACCTCCACATGGCCGAAGCCGAGCTCGGTAAGGGCCTCGATGCCGTGGCCCTCCTTGTCGAAGCCCGCCGCCAGCCCGAACGGCGAGGGGAAGGTCAGGCCGAACGCTTCGGTCCGGAGCGAGGCTGCCGGTGCGGTGAACTTCTGGAGCACCCGTCCGGCGCCACAGGAGTGGGCGAGCCTGATGGCTTGGAAGCCGATCCTGTGGGCGCGTTCGGCGTCCATCCATGAGAAGGCCAGCCGGAAGAAAGTCGGATATACGCGCATGGCTCTAGTTTTCCGGTTCCGGCGGTCCAGACCAAACCCGCGCGCCGTCGGGCGCTAGCATGAAGCCATGATCAGCGACGACGGGATTCAAATCGGCGGCTACACGGGGGCGGCAGGGACGCCCGTCAAGGCAGATGTGGTCGTCGTCGGCGCGGGGCTCGCGGGGCTCGTGGCCGCCGCACAGGCCTACGCCGCCGGCCGGCGCGTGGTGGTCCTGGACCAGGAGCCGGCCGCCTCCGTGGGCGGCCAGGCCCCTTGGTCCTTCGGCGGCCTCTTCCTGGTCAACTCGCCCGAACAACGCCGGCTCGGCGTCCGGGACAGCGAGGAGCTGGCCCTCGCCGACTGGCTCTCGTCCGCCGCGTTTGACCGGCCCGAGGACACACTCGCCAGGGACTGGGCGCAGGCTTATGTCCACTTCGCGGCCGGGGAGAAACGCTCCTGGCTCGCGTCCCTGGGAATCGGTTTGTTCCCGTTCGTGCAGTGGGCCGAGCGCGGCGGCTACGGCCCGGACGGGCACGGCAACACAGTGCCGCGCTTCCACGTCGTGTGGGGAACCGGTCCGGCGCTCGTGGCCCCGTTCCTCGCCAAGCTCCGCGAGGGCGAGGCTTCCGGCCGGGTCTCGTTCCTCTTCCGCCACCGCGCCACGGAGCTCGTGACCACGGCCGGGCGGGTGAGCGGGGTCCGCGGCGAGGTGCTCGAACCCAGTGCGGCGGCCCGCGGCGTCGCGTCCTCACGCCGGCAGAGCGGTGCTTTTGAAGTCTGGGCTGCCGCCGTCGTCGTGACAAGCGGCGGAATCGGCGGCAACCATTCCACCGTGCGCCGGCAATGGCCCGGCGGCCGCCCGCCCCTGGCGATGCTCAGCGGAGTGCCCGCCGCGGTGGACGGGGAATTCCTGCCTGCCGTGGCCCGGGCCGGCGGCCGGCTGATCAACGGCGACCGGATGTGGCACTACCCCGAGGGGATCCACAACTACGCGCCGGTCTGGCCGCAGCACGGAATCCGGATCCTGCCCGGTCCGTCCTCCCTGTGGCTGGACGCCACGGGCCGGAGGCTCCCTGCTCCCCTGTTCCCGGGGTTCGATTCCCTCGGCGCACTCCGCCACATCCTGTCCACGGGCCGCGACTATTCCTGGTTCGTGCTCAACAAGACGATCGCCCTGAAGGAATTTGCGCTGTCCGGCTCGGAGCAGAATCCCGACCTCACGGGCAAGGACGTGCGGCTCCTCGCCGCCCGGCTCAAGCCCGGCAGCGACGGCCCGGTGCAGCGGTTCCTGGACCACGGGGTGGACTTCCTGCAGGATGCCACACCCGCCGGGCTGGCGGCCAGGATGAACGCGCTGACGGGCGGGAAGCTGATTGACGGCGCGGAGCTCGACAGCCTGATCCGGTCCCGCGACCGGCAGTTCGCGAGCGGCCTCGGCAAGGACCCCCAGCTTGCCGCGATCCGCGCGGCCCGCCGGTTCACGACGGACAGGATCATGCGGGTGGCTCCGCCGCACCGCATGCTGGACGCCCGGCACGGGCCGCTGGTCGCCGTCCGGCTCTCAGTGCTGACGCGCAAGAGCCTCGGCGGTGTCCACACCGACCTGGATTCCCGCGTGCTCGACAGCGCCGGCCTGCCCGTCCCCGGGCTCTACGCTGCCGGCGAGGCTGCCGGTTTCGGCGGCGGGGGCATCCACGGCTACCGCGCACTGGAGGGGACCTTCCTCGGCGGCTGCCTCTTTTCCGGACGTTCGGCCGGCCGCGCCGCGGCGCAGGCCGTGTAACAGGCGGCGGCCATGGACTGGCAGAGCGATATCCTCGGCGGCGACTTCGAAGCCTGCGCCTTCCAGGCGGCCGGCCCGGACGGTGTGCAACGGACCGCCACGCTGGTGCGGCACGTCCCCCGCGGCGGCGAGGAAGCCGGAGCCTCGGCGGCCGACCAACGCCGGGCGGTGCTGTTCCTGCACGGCTGGAGCGACTACTTCTTCAACGAGGAACTCGCGGAATTCTGGACCGGCAAAGGCTTCCGGTTCTTCGCCCTGGACATGCACAACCACGGACGGAGCCTGCAGCCGGACACCCACGGCGGATATGTCGCCGATCTCGCCTCCTACGACGCCGAGATCACCGCCGCGATCGGCATCATCGGCTCGGCGCGCCCGGAAGGGGCGGTGCCGCCGGACCTGACGCTTATGGGCCACTCGACGGGAGGCCTGATTGCCGCGCTGTGGGCGAGCCGCCACCCGGGAGTCGCCTCGCAGCTGATCCTCGACAGTCCGTGGCTGGAGATGCACGGCAGCCCGGCGGTGCGGCGCGCAACCCGCACCATGCTGGGACCCCTGGCCTGGCTCTGGCCGGAGTCCGTGATCCGGCTCCCCGAACGGGCGTTCTACTGGCGCAGCATCAGCAGCTCAGCCGAGGGCGAATGGGCCCTTGACGACAGGTACCGGCCCCCGCACGCCTTTCCCGTCCGGGCCGGCTGGCTGAGCGCCGTGCTCGCCGGCCAGGCCCAGGTGGCGCGGGGGCTGAACATCCCCATCCCCATCCTTGTCCTGATCTCCGGGGCCAGCGCCAACGGAATGGTCTGGAAGGAGTCCATGCGCAGCACCGACGCGGTGCTGGATGTGAACATGATCGCCCTCAGGGCCCTGAGCCTGGGCCGCACCGTGACACTGGAGCGGATCGACGGGGCGCTCCACGATGTGTTCCTGTCCGCGCCGCGCGTCCGCAAGGACGCCTACGCCCGGCTGGCCCGCTGGATCCGGGCCTACATCCTCGACGAGGGCGGGGCCTAAGCCCCCGCAGTTATGCCCCCGGGACCTCCCCGGCCGGGGCGGCGGCGTCGACGGCCCCGCCGTAGCGGCGGTCCCGCTGGGCGTAGATCTCGACGGCGTCCCAGAGGGTGCGCCGGTCAACGTCAGGCCAGAGCGTGTCGAGGAAGACGAACTCCGCGTACGCCGACTGCCACAGCATGAAGTTGGACAGCCGCTGTTCGCCGGAGCTGCGCAGGAACAGGTCGACGTCGGGAAGATCGGGTTCATCGAGGTACTTCTGGATGGTCTTCTCGGTGATGGCGCCGGGCCGGAGGCGGCCGGCAGCCACCTCCTCGGCGATGGCCGACACGGCGTCGGCGATTTCCGCCCGGCCGCCGTAGTTAACACACATGTTCAAGGTGCAGGTGGTGTTGCCGCGGGTGTAGTCCTCCGCCTCCTCCAGTTCCCGGATGACCGAGCCCCAGAGCCGCGGACGCCGGCCGGACCAGCGGATCCGGACGCCCCATTCGTCCAGCTGGTTCCGCTGGCGACGCAGCACGTCCTTGTTAAATCCCATCAGGAAGCGGACTTCCTCCGGAGACCGGCGCCAGTTCTCCGTGGAAAACGCGTAGACGCTTACATGTTCGATGCCAAGCTCAATGGCTCCCGCCATCACATCGAGCAGGGCCGGCTCCCCCGCCTTGTGCCCCTCGATCCGCGGCAGTCCGCGCTGGTTTGCCCAGCGGCCGTTGCCGTCCATCACGATCGCGACGTGCCGGGGAATGAATTCCGCCGGAATTGCCGGAGGGACCACACCCGAGGGGTGCGCGTACGGGCTCACCACCGGCGCGCTCCGTTGCCGTGCCCGGTTCTTCGTCATTCCCGGATTCTTCTCCAGGTTCCTGCCGAGGTTTCTTCCCAAAGCCACAGTTAAGTTCGCTCCACATGTTTGAGGGATTTCAGGACACGTTCCAGATGCCATTGCAGATAGCCCGCCACCAGGCCGGCGGACTCACGGCGGTGCACGGACAAGGAGGCGTCCGCCGTCGTCCAGTCCCCGGTGAGCAGGGCGCCGAGGAGCACGACGGTTTCCGCCGCGGGTGCCGGTGAACCCGGCGGACGGCACTCGGCGCAGACCATGCCGCCGAGCGGGGCCGAGAACGCGGTGTGCGGCCCGGGAGCCCCGCACCGCGCGCAGTCGGTGAAACTTGGCGCCCAGCCGCCGGTGGACAGGGCCCGGAGCAGGTAGGAATCGAGGATCAGCTCCGGAGTATGGTCGCCTCGGCTCAGCGATGCGAGGGCGCCCACCAGCAGGTTGTACTGGGCTGTTCCGGACTCGCCGTCGACGTCGGTGAGCTTCTCCGCGGTTTCCGTCATCGCGGCGGCCACGGTGTAGCGCCCGTAGTCGGCGGCGATGTTGCTGCCGTAGGCGCCCTTCGCCACAGCCTGCGTCACGACGTCCAGGGTGCGGCCCGAGATCAGCTGCAGGTCCGCGACCATAAAGGGCTCAAGCCGGGCACCGAAGCGGCTGCTGGTGCGCCGCACGCCCTTGGCCACCGCCCGCACCTGGCCATGGTGCTTGGTCAGCAGGGTGATGATGCGGTCCGCTTCGCCCAGCTTGTGTGTGCGCAGCACAACGGCGTCGTCGCGGTAGGCGCGGGCTGCAAAGGAGGATGGGTGGGCCACGGTTAATCTTCGCACTCCATTCCGGTAACTGCCGACTTCGGCAGTGGCTGCTTCGGCACTGACTGCCTTGGCGGGGGCGGCCCGCGGACAGCACTGCGCCGCCGGTGTTCCGGCGGCGCAGTGTGGCGAGCTTAGGCGCGGGCGTCCCGGATAGCCCGGTTCACGGCCGAGATGACCGCCTTGAGCGAGGCCGTGCTGGTGTTCGCGTCGATCCCGACACCCCACAGCACCCGTTCCCCCACGGCGCATTCGACATAGGCCGCGGCCAGGGCGCTGCCGCCCTCGGACAGGGCGTGCTCGCTGTAGTCCAGCACACGGACGTCGACGCCGTCCTCGCGCAGGATGCTCAGCAGGGCGGCGATGGGGCCGTTGCCGGAGCCGGTGCGGCGGACCTGCGTGCCGTCGACCTTGAGCGCGGCCGTCAGGGTCATCGCCCCGTCCTCGTCCGTTTCGGTGCTGATGGCCCCGAGCGCGTAGCGCCCCCACTGGGTGTCGGCAGCCGTGGAAGGCAGGTATTCGTCCTGGAAGACCTGCCACAGCTGGGCGCCGCTGACCTCGCCGCCGACCGTGTCCGTCTGCTTCTGGATGACGCCGGAGAATTCGATCTGTGCCCGGCGGGGCAGGTCCAGGTTGTGCTCGTTCTTGAGCAGGTAGGCGACGCCGCCCTTGCCGGACTGGGAGTTGACCCGGATGACGGCCTCGTAGCTGCGGCCAAGGTCCTTCGGGTCGACCGGCAGGTACGGGACCTGCCAGGTGTAGTCCGCGACTTCGACGCCGGCGGCCGCGGCTTCCTTCTCCAGCGCTTCCAGGCCCTTCTTGATGGCGTCCTGGTGCGAGCCGGAGAAGGCGGTGAAGACGAGGTCGCCACCGTAGGGTGAGCGCTCGGCCACCGGCAGCTGGTTGCAGTACTCCACGGTGCGGCGGATGTCGTCAATGTCGGAGAAGTCGATCATCGGATCGACGCCCTGGACGAACATGTTCAGGCCCAAAGTCACCAGGTCCACGTTGCCGGTCCGCTCGCCGTTGCCGAAGAGGCAGCCTTCGATCCGGTCCGCACCGGCCAGGTACCCGAGCTCGGCGGCCGCGACACCCGTGCCGCGGTCGTTATGCGGGTGCAGGGACAGGATGATGCCTTCGCGCGGGTGCAGGTTCCGGCTCATCCACTCGATGGAATCGGCGTACACGTTGGGCGTGGCCATTTCGACGGTGGCCGGCAGGTTGATGATGACCTGGCTGTCGGCGGACGCCTCGAACACGTCGGCAATGGCGTTGCAGACCCGGACGGCGTATTCGAGTTCGGTCCCGGTGAAAGACTCCGGCGAGTACTCGTAGGTGATGTGCGTGTCCACGAGGGTTTCCTCGTACTTCTTGCACAGCCGGGCGCCCTGCAGGGCGATGTCCAGGATGCCGTCCTCGTCCTGGTTGAAGACGACCCGGCGCTGGAGGACCGACGTCGAGTTGTACAGGTGCACGATCGCCTGCTTGGCGCCGACGAGGGACTCGTAGGTCCGTTCGATCAGGTGCTCGCGGGCCTGGGTCAGCACCTGGATGGTGACGTCATCGGGGATGTGGTTTCCCTCGATCAGCTGCCGGACAAAGTCGAAGTCGGTCTGCGAGGCGGACGGGAACCCGACCTCGATCTCTTTGTAGCCCATCCGGACCAGCAGGTCGAACATCTTCATCTTGCGGGCCGGGCTCATGGGGTCAATCAACGCCTGGTTACCGTCACGCAGGTCAACCGCGCACCAGCGCGGGGCCTTCGTGATGACCTTGTCAGGCCAGGTGCGGTCCGGCAGATCGACCGTGATCATGTCCTGGAACGGGACGTAGCGGTGGACGGGCATTCCTGAGGGCTTCTGTGCGTTCTGCATTACTATCGGGGCCTTTTCTGTGAATCCTGGTGAAAGGGAGGCCGGGCAACACAAACTCCGCAGCGAGGGTAGGCCTTGCGCTAGATCGCGTCTGAAGCCTCGCCGCGGCAGCTAAGAAGGAGCAGTTCTGCGCGCACCATTTCACAGTAACACGCGTGCGTAAGATGAAGGAGCCTTACCTCCGCAACGTCCATCATGCAGACCCGTCACGGCGCCAGCTCCGGCACGGGCTGCCTCTCAAAGGAGCATCCGTGCCACTTTCGGGGATCGCCTTGCCCAATATCGACTCCACCGTACGGCCGCAGGACGACCTGTACCTGCACGTCAACGGGACCTGGCTGAAGAACACGCCGATTCCGGATGACCGGCCTCTGGAGGGGACGTTCACCGCCCTGCGTGACGACTCCGAGCTCGCCGTGAAGGAAATCATCGAGGACGCCGCGTCCCGCGGCGGCGAGGCCACCGGGATCGAGCGGAAAATCGGCGGGCTGTACAACAGCTTCATGGACGAGGCCGCAGTGGAGGCCAAGGGCCTGGACCCGATCCGGGGCCGGCTGGCCGAGGTGTTCGCCACGGAGTCCGTTGCCGGGCTGGTGGCACTGGCCGGGCGGCTGTTCCGCGCCGACGTGTCCGGGCTCTTCTACATCTACCCTGCCCCCGACGCCGGAAACCCGGACCGGATCCTGCTCTACACCGGCCAGGGCGGGCTGGGCCTGCCGGATGAGTCCTACTACCGCGAAGAGAAGTTCGCACCGATGGTCGAGGCCTACCGCGGGCATGTGCAGACCATGTTCGGCCTGGCCGGCCTCGCCCGCCCCGAGGCCGCCGCGGCCCGGGTGGTGGAGCTGGAAACCGCCCTCGCCTCGCACCACTGGGACAACGTCACGTTGCGGAACCCGCAGAAAACCTACAACCTGAAGTCCGCCGACGAGGCAGCGCAGCTTTTCCCGCTGCTTGCGGACTGGTTCGACGCCGCCGGCATCGAACCGGACAAGCGCGCCGAACTCGTGGTGAGCACCCCGGACTTCTTTGCCGGGGCGGCGTCGCTCCTGGACACGGTGCCGTTGGCCAGCTGGCAGGAGTGGCTCGCGATGCGGGTCATCAGCGCCGCCGCCCCGTACCTGTCCGCGGTGTTCGTGGACGCCAGCTTCGCCTTCTACGGCACCACCCTGAGCGGAACCCCGCGCAACAAGGACCGCTGGAAACGCGGCGTCGCCGTCGTCGAGGCTGCCCTCGGCGAGGCGGTCGGCCAGATCTACGTCGCCCGGCATTTCCCGGAACCGCATAAGGCCCGCATGCAGAGCCTCGTCGAGAACCTGATCGAGTCGTACCGGCAGTCCATCACCGGGCTGGACTGGATGGGGGCGGAGACCAAGCAGGAGGCGCTCAGGAAACTCGATTCCTTCCGGGCCAAGATCGGCTACCCGGAGAAGTGGATCGACTATTCGGCGGTGGAGATCGATCCGTCCGACCTGCTGGGCAACGTGGAGCGCGCGCACAACGCCGACGTCGACCGCCACCTCGACGAGGTGGGCAAGCCCGTGGACCGTGCAAAGTGGCTGATGACGCCGCAGACCATCAACGCCTACTACCACCCGCTGCTCAACGAGATTGTGTTCCCGGCCGCCATTCTGCAGCCGCCGTTCTTCACCGCCGACGCCGACGACGCCGTCAACTACGGCGGCATCGGCGCGGTGATCGGCCACGAGATCGGCCACGGTTTCGATGACCAGGGCTCCCAGTACGACGGCAGCGGACTGCTCCGGAACTGGTGGACCGAGGATGACCGCGCCGCATTCGAGGCGCAGACGTCGAAGCTCGTGGACCAGTTCGAGGCGCTCTCGCCGAGCGCGGCTCCGGGGCACAACGTCAACGGCAGGCTCACCCTCGGCGAGAACATCGGCGACCTCGGCGGCCTGACCATCGCCTACAAGGCGTACCTGATCAGCCTCGACGGCCAGGAGCCGCCGGTCCTCGACGGGCTGACCGGCCCGCAGCGGTTCTTTGCCTCGTGGGCGGCGGGCTGGCGGCAGGTCATGCGGTCCGAAGAAGCGGTCCGCCGCCTCGCCACGGACCCGCACTCCCCCAACGAGTTCCGCACCAACCAGATCGCCAGGAACCTCGACCCGTTCCACGAGGCCTTCGGCGTCGGGGAGCAGGACGGCATGTGGATGCCGACGGCGGAGCGGGTCCGCATCTGGTGATCGGCGGCTGGCATCACTCCCCGCAATGTCCAAGGGGCCGGCCACGGGGATCACCCGGGACCGGCCCCTTGGCCGCCTGACTCAGGTCAGCGTGTGATCAGCACCGGATTTGCCTGCTGGCACACCGTGTCCCCGGCCGTCTGGTTGACGATGTCGGAGGGCAGCTGCGCTGAGGCGCCGCCGCTGGGCGCGCCGGCCGCAAGATCGCTGCCAAGGTAGACCTGGACCCCGGTAACACCGGCGGCGGGCAGGACCTGGGTGGCGGGGATGCCGAGCAGCGCAGCAACATCCGCGGCCACGTCGGCGTACTCCGCGCCGTAGTACACGGCCGAAGTGGCGACGGGCCTGGCCGCCAGCTGCGCCAGCTGGGTGAAGCCGCCGCCGGTCAGTGCCTGCGTGATTTCCTCGGCGCGGGCCGGGACCCCCGAGCCGTTGGCCACGGTGACAGGCTGGGCAGCCTTGTCATAGGCCGGGGTGGTCTCGGTGGCGGTCGGTGCGGCGCTCGGGCTCGCGCTGGCGGAGGCGCTGGCCGATCCGGTCGGATCCGTGAGGTCCACGTCGTTGCGCATCGCGGTAAAGAGCTGGGATGCGGCCGGTTCCGCCATCTGGAGCCGGTTCGGATCGATCTCGGCCGGGACGGTCGGGACGGCAACAAACGCGACCTTCCCGACGTCGATGTTCTTCAGCCGGTTGCCCACGGTCACGAGGGTCGGGATCGAGGCCAGGCCGTTGTCGACCGTGAGGTTCTTGGTGATGACGTCGGCGATCTGCAACAACTTCGCCGGGTTGCCCAGCGTGCCGTCGTCCTTCAGCTTGCGCGTCATGGACGACAGGAAGCCCTGCTGGGCCTTGATCCGGCCAAGGTCGCCGCCGTCGGCGAAGGCGTGGCGGGTCCGCAGGAACGCCAGTGCCTGCTCACCCTGCACCGAGGAGGTGCCTTTGGGGAGCCTGAGCCTGGAGTCGGGGTCGTAGACCGCGTCGCTGATGCAGACCTCCACGCCGCCCACGGCATTGGAGAGTTCCTTGACCGCGTTGAAGTCGGCCATCATGAAGTGGTCGATCTCCAGTCCGGTGACCTTATTGATCGTGTCGACGGCACAGCCGATTCCGGCTTCGGACATCGCCGCGTTGATCATGACGTTCTTCTGCGCGGGATACTCGGTCTTGGTCTTTTCGTCCGTGCACTTCGGGATGTCGACCAGCAGGTCACGGGGGAAGCTGACCACATTCACCCGCTTGTTGTCGGCGGAGATGTCCATCAGCATCATCACGTCGGAGTGTCCGTAGCCCGTGGCGTCATCCGAGGTGCCGTACTGCGCGTTCTTACCGTCGCGTGTGTCCGAACCGAGAATCAGGATCTGCATCCTGTCATTGGATTCGTTTACGGCCTCGGTCTTGTTGCTGCCGGCCCCGAGCGAGGCCTTCGAGATGTTTCCCTGCAGCCGGACCACCCAGTAGGCCCCGAAGGCCAGGACACAGACCAGCAGCACCGAGACGACGGCGGTGCCGATTTTCAGCCAGGCAGGCAGCTTCCGGGGGGCACCCAGATGCCTGGCCGGACCGACGCCGGGGTCGTCCGAGTGCCGGGCAACACCGGATGACCGGACCGGCGGTGTGCTGCCGTGTGCACGGTCTGGGCGGGGTCGAGCCACTTGTTGAGCCTTCCTTCAAAACGGGATTCCGCCTATTTTAGTGTTCGAATCTGGGAAATCCCCGATGGCCGGTGCCGTGGGAGTGGCGGAAGCGTCCAGGAGCCCCTCCTTGGAGTCCGGCTCAGAAGCCGAGTTTCACGAGCTGCTTGGGGTCCCGCTGCCAGTCTTTTGCGACCTTGACGTGCAGGTCGAGGTAGATGCGGGTGCCCAGCAACGCCTCGATCGCCTTGCGCGAGGTGGTTCCCACGTCGCGCAGCCGGGCTCCGCCCTTGCCGATGATGATGGCCTTTTGGGAGGGCCGTTCGACGTACACGTTGACGCGGACATCCAGGAACGGGCTGTCCTCGGGCCGGCCCTCGCGGGGCACGATTTCGTCGACGACGACCGCCAGGGAATGCGGCAGTTCGTCGCGGACGCCTTCGAGCGCGGCTTCGCGGATGAGCTCGGCAATCATCACGGCTTCCGGTTCGTCCGTCAGGTGCCCGTCCGGATACAGCGGCGGTGACGCCGGCAGGTGGCTGATCAGCACGTCGGCCACGGTTTCGACCTGGAAGCCGTCGGTGGCGGAGACCGGGACGATGTCCTTCCAGCCCTCCTCGCCCAGGACGGAACGGCCCAGCGCCGCCACGGCCAGGAGCTGCTCGGTGAGGCCCTGGCGGTCCACGGTGTCGGCCTTGGTCACGATCGCGATGATCGGTTTGTTGCCCACGGCGGCAAGCTGCGCGGCGATGTACTTGTCGCCGGGGCCGATTTTCTCGTTGGCCGGGAGGCAGAAGCCAATCGCGTCGACCTCGGCCAGGGTGTCCGCGACGAGCTCGTTGAGGCGCTTGCCCAGCAGGGTGCGCGGACGGTGCAGGCCCGGGGTGTCCACGAGGATCAGCTGGGCGTCTTCCCGGTGGACGATGCCGCGGATGGTGTGGCGCGTCGTCTGCGGCTTGGCCGACGTGATGGCGACCTTCTTGCCGACGAGGGCGTTTGTGAGCGTGGATTTGCCGGCGTTGGGCCGGCCGACCAGCACCGAGAAACCGGCGCGATAGCCGCCGTAAGCCGCTTCGCCGTCGGACTTATTCTGCTTGGTCACGTGGTACTCCCTGTTGGTTTGGTGCGGCCTTGTCGAGAAGCTCGTCAAGGTCAGTTTCTTCCTTTGGAATGGCCGCCGCAATAATGTGGCTGACCCGGTTCCGGCGGCCCTCAAGCCGGTCCGCGCGGAGGGACAGGCCATGGACCTCGACGGTGCTGCCGACGATCGGCACCCGCCCGAGCGCCTTGGCGAGCAGCCCGCCCACGGTGTCCACCTCGTCGTCGTCGAGCTCGAGGTCGAACAGTTCGCCGAGGTCATCGATGCTCATGCGTGCGCTGACCCGGTACCTGCCGTCACCGAGCTCCACGGCCTCCGCGCTCTCGGTGTCGTACTCGTCCACGATCTCGCCCACGATTTCCTCGATGAGGTCCTCGAGCGTGACCAGTCCGGCGGTTCCGCCGTACTCGTCGATGACAATCGCGACGTGCGTCGATTCCTTCTGGAGTTCGCGCAGCAGCTCGCTGACCGGCTTGGAGTCGGGAACGTAGCGGACCTCGCGGGCCAGTTCGTCCACGACCGGTGGTTCCTCGCCCGGGCCGAGGTTATGCAGGACCGCGGCCACGTCCTTGAGGTACACGATGCCGAGGATCTGGTCCGTGTTCTCGCCGATCACCGGAATGCGCGAATACCCCGAGCGCAGGAACAGCGACATCGCCCGGTGCAGGCTTGAGCCCGAGTCGATGCAGAGGATATCGGTCCGCGGCACCATGACGGAGCGGACCAGGGTGTCACCGAAGTCGAACACCGACTGGATGAGTTCGGCCTCATTGTCCTCGATGACGTCGGACTCGGTGGCGCGGTCCACGAGTTCGCGGAATTCCTCTTCGCTGAAGAAGGCCTCGTTGTCCCCGGGCGCCCCGGGGGCCACCGCGCTGCCGAGTGTGACGAGCCAGCCCGGGATGGGCCCGAGGACCCCGCAGAGCCAGCGGATGAGCGGGGCCGTGAAGCGGACCAGCGCGGCTGAGTGGACCCGTCCGAGCTGCCGTGGGGACACCCCGACGATCACGAAGCCGATGAGCGCCATGATGAGGGTTGCCGCCAGCCCGGCGAGCCAGACGTTGTCCAGCATGCTGTGCAGCAGCACCGTCACGGCGACGGCGGAGGCCATTTCGAACCAGATGCGCCAGAACCGCAGGGCCCGCATGTGGGCCACGGGCTGCGCCATGATGCGCTTCAGCGCGGTGCCGCGGCTCTCCAGGATGGCCGCCTCGGCGTCGTGCCGCGGGAGGTAACTGAAGGCGGACTCGGCCGCAGTGAGCAGGGCGGCGAAACTGAGGAACACCAGCGCCATGCCGGCAAGGATCAGTGGGGTCACTGAATCGTCTCTGACGGGGCCTCTTTGCCGGTGAAAGCGGAGAGCAGTTCGCGCTGGAGGCCGAACATTTCTTCTTTCTCCTCCGATTCGGCGTGGTCGAATCCGAGCAGGTGCAGGATGCCGTGTGTGGTGAGCAGCAGCATTTCGTCCTGGGTGGAGTGCCCGGCGTTCTTCGCCTGGACTTCCGCCACCTGCGGGCAGATCGCGATGTCGCCGAGCATGCCCTGCGGCGTCGGCTTGTCCGGAGTGCCCGGCGTGAGCTCATCCATCGGCACGGACAGCACATCCGTGGAGCCGGGTTCGTCCATCAGCTCGATATGCAGCTTTTCCATGGCCGGCTCATCGACGAGCAGGATGGACAGCTCCGCCTGGGGGTGGATGAAGAGGCGTTCGAAGATGAACCTCGAGAGCGCCACCAGCCCGGCTTCGTCGACGGCCACGCCGGACTCGTTGTTGACTTCGATGCTCATGCGTTCTCTCCCCGCTTGTCCCGGGCGACGGACTGCTTGACCCGGTTCCTCTGGATGTCGTCCCAGATGCTGTACGCGTTGACGATGTCGCCGACGAGGCGGTGCCGGACGACGTCGGACGCGTCCAGGACCGTGAAGTTGACGTCTTCAATGCCCTGCAGGATCTCTTCCACGATCCGCAGGCCCGAGCGGGTGCCGAACGGCAGGTCAACCTGGGTGACGTCACCGGTGACCACCATCTTGGACCCGAAGCCAAGGCGGGTGAGGAACATCTTCATCTGTTCGGGCGTGGTGTTCTGCGCCTCGTCCAGGATGATGAAGGCGTCGTTGAGGGTGCGGCCGCGCATGTAGGCCAGCGGGGCGACTTCGATGGTGCCGGCGGCCATCAGCCGCGGGATGGACTCGGGGTCCATCATGTCGTGGAGGGCATCGTAGAGCGGGCGCAGATAGGGGTCGATCTTGTCGCTGAGCGTCCCGGGCAGGAAACCGAGCCGCTCCCCCGCCTCGACGGCCGGACGCGTCAGGATGATGCGGGAGACTTCCTTCTGCTGCAGCGCCTGGACGGCCTTGGCCATGGCAAGGAACGTCTTGCCCGTGCCTGCCGGGCCGATCCCGAAGATCACCGTGTTGGCGTCGATGGCGTCCACATAGTTCTTCTGGTTCAGCGTCTTCGGCCGGATGGTTTTTCCGCGGCTCGAGAGGATGTTGTGCGTGAGCACGTCCACCGGGTTCTGCAGCGACTGGCTCCGGAGCATCGAGACGAGCTGCTGCAGCACGGCAGGGGTGATGACGGTGCCCCGGGCGACGAGGCCGCGCACCTCATTGAGCAGGCGCATGATCCGGGGCACATCTGCGGCAGGGCCGCTGATTGAGAGTTCGTTGCCGCGGACATGGAAGTCCACGGACGGGAACTGGATCTCGATGAAACGCAACGCTTCGTCATGACTGCCGAGGGACTGGACCATCTGGTCGGAGTTGTCGAACAGGACCACCTCCGTCCTTAACCCTGGGAGGGAGTGTGGAAATTCACCTGCGGAGCGCTCTCCGGCGCTGATCCGGGCTTTGCCGTTCGTTGCTTCAGTCATGGTGTTAGCCCGCGGGCCTCTGGTCCCCTCCAGTTCGGAATTGGTCTGTCCCCCTGATCCGGCCCGACGGCGGTGCGTGCCTTCTGGTTCCGGTGTCAGCGGGTCCTTTCATCTTACGCCAGCACACGGGGCTGCACGCCGCGGGACGGCCGCGGTGGCGGGCCCCGGCCGGACAGCGGTCCGGCCCCGTTTGGCGACTTTAGGTATCAACTTTGTATCGGCCTCATATCGTTCCCGTTGCAGTTCCGCCGCCCCCGCCGAAACCCCGGTCCTGCGGCGGGACCGTATGCCATGCTGGGAACCGGCCGCCGTCTTCACGTCCCTGGAGCGGTGCTTCCGGCGGCAAGGAACACCAGGGCACGGGCCTCGTGGAGGTCACTGACGCCTTGGAGCAGGAAAGGAAAGCAGCCATCAGGCAGCGTGTATTCAGCCAGAGACCAGCAGCCGGGCGCGTGCGTCCGGGCCTGCTGCTGCTGGTGCTGCCCGCTGCGATCGTCCTCTCCGGCTGCGTGGCCACGCCCCAGCCCGTCATTACCAACTCGAACTCCCCCTCCCTGCTCCTGACCTCACCGGCCACCCCCGGCGCCCCGACCACGAGCGCGCCACTGGAAACGACCCAGGCCTCCAACAAGGCGCCGGTGTACTGGATCGGCCGCAGCGACGACAACATGTTCCTTTACCGCGAGTTCCGTGACGTTTCGGACCAGGACAACCCGGTCACCCGCGCCCTCCGGGTGATGATGTCCGAGAAGCCGCTGGATCCGGACTTCTTCACCCCCTGGCAGAACCCGAAGAAGCTGGCAACGTCCATTTCCGGGAAAAACGTCATCACGGTGGACCTCTCGGACGACGCCTTCAACAGCAACGTCGACGCCGCCATGGCCGAGCGCGCCATCCAGCAGCTCGTGTATACCGCGACGGCGGCCGGTGCCAGCGCGGGCCTGATCGATGCCGGGCAGCAGATCCAGGTAGTGGTGCTCGTCGACGGCCACACCGACTATGTCGCCTTCAACCATGTCCGTCTAGGTTCCCCGACGTCCCGCAGCGCCGGGATGGTCGCCCCGGTCTGGATCATCGATCCCCAGGAGGGCACCTCGGTGCAGGACGGCACGGTCAAGATCAACGGCCGGAGCACGGCCCCGGGCGGGATGCTCCGCTGGGAGATCCTGAGGATCGACGGCGGCGCCAAGACTGTCTACCTGAACGGGAACACCACCGCATCCGCCGACGCCGGCACGTCCGGGCTGTTCAGCCTCCCGGTGAACCTGGGCCCGGGAAGCTACGAGGTCAGGGTGTCCCAGGTCCAGGATGAGAATCCGTCCCATGACCTGAACGTCGACACCCGCGGCTTCACCGTCAAATAGGGCGCGTAGCTACCAGCGGCCGAGGATATCGCTGGCCAGCACGGTCGCGGCTGGACCCGCGGTTGAGGACCGCAGCACGTGGTGGCCGAGCAGGGCGGTGACGGCGCCGGCGTCGCACAGTCCTGTCACTTCACGGGGGCTGATGCCGCCTTCCGGGCCGACGATCAGCAACACTTCCCGGTCAGGGCCTGTCCGGTCTCCGTCCGTCCGTCCGTCCTGCATGTCCAGCGCCGCCTGCCAGGACTCCAGCACCTGCCGCAGGGGACGCACGGCGTCCTCGTGCAGGATGATGGCGAGCCCGGCCGCGGCGACAGCGGCCTGGAGCCCGGTGCCGTCGACGGCGGAGCGGACCTCCGGGATCCAGGCCCGCCGGGCCTGCTTGGCGGCTGCGGTCACGACGGACTGCCATTTGGCGTGGGCCTTCGCCGCCCGCTCGGCTTTCCAGCGCACGATCGATCGTTCCGCCTGCCAGGGGATCACCGCGTCGATCCCCAGCTCCGTGGCGGTCTCGGCCGCCAGTTCGTCCCGGTCGCCCTTGGCCAGGGCCTGCACCAGGACCAGCCGGAGGTCCGGCCGCGGTTCCGCGGCCAGTTCCACGCACTCCACTGTCAGTTCACCGGGCGCGACGGCGGCCACGGTCCCCGTGAGCCGCTTGCCGGCGCCGTCGGCGATGTCCACCGCCTCGCCCACGCCGAGGCGTTTCACCGTGACCGCGTGACGGGCCTCGGCGCCGTCGAGGACGAAGACGGAACCGGGGACCTGCTGGTCCAGGGTCCCCGGGGCAGTGAAGAAGACCGGGTTGCTCACCGCTACAGGTTACCGAACCGGTCCCGGAGCTTGGCGAAGACCCCGCCGCTCGCGGCGAGCTTGCCCTCCGTGAACTGCTCCCCGCGCAGCTTCGCGAGCTGGCGGAGCAGGTCCTCCTGGGCGGCGTCGAGCTTGCCCGGGGTCTCGACCTGCAGGTGGACTTTGAGGTCCCCGCGGCCGTAGCCGCGCAGATGGGTGACGCCGAGTCCGCGCAGTGTGATGATCTCGCCGGACTGGGTGCCGGCCTTGACGTCGATCTCCTGCTGCCCGTCAAAGGTATCGAGCGTGAGTTCGGTGCCGAGCGCAGCCGCGGTCATCGGGATGTTCAGGCTGGCGTGCAGGTCGTCGCCGTCGCGCACGTAGGTGGCGTCGTTGTTGACCCGGATCTCCACGTAGAGGTCACCGGCCGGCCCGCTGGCGGGTCCTGCCTCGCCCTGGCCGGAGAGCTGGATGCGGGTGCCGGTGGCAACGCCGGCGGGGACCTTGACGGTCAGCGTCCGGCGGCTGCGGATTCGGCCCTGCCCGGCGCACTCATTGCAGGGGTCCTTGATGACCGTGCCGAAGCCTTCGCAGCTGCCGCACGGGGCCGTGGTCATGACCTGGCCGAGGATGGAGCGGACGGCGCGCTGGACCTGGCCGCTGCCGCCGCAAATGTCGCAGCGTTCCGGGTGGCTGCCGTCGCGGCAGCAGGACCCGTCACATGTGGGGCACGTGACTGCCGTGTCCACCTCGAGCTTTTTGTTCACACCGAACACGGCGTCGCGGAGCTCGATCCGGACGCTGATCAGGGCGTCCTGGCCGCGTCGGATCCGCGACGCCGGACCGGCCTGGCCGCCGGCGCCGAAGAACGTGTCGAAGATGTCCTGGAACGCGAAGCCCTGGCCGGAGTAGCTGCCGCCGCCGAAGCCGTTGTCGGTGCCGTTCTCGTTGCCGGTGGTGTCGTAGACCCGGCGTTTCTGCGGGTCGGAGAGTACCTCGTAGGCGTGCGTGACGGCCTTGAAACGGTCTGACGCGTCCTCACCGGGGTTCACATCCGGGTGCAGGGTCCGCGCCAGTTTGCGGTAAGCCTTCTTGATCTCTTCCCCGGTTGCTTCGCGGGAGACTCCAAGAACGTCGTAGTGGCTGCTCAAAATTTGTATCTCTTCCTTTTTGTACTGCCGGTGGGGCACTGCCTGTTAGGGGCAAGAAGTCTGGTCCGCAGCGGCAGGTCCGCCGGCTGCGCGGGCGGTCAGGGTCCGAGGATCCTGGAAAGGTAGCGGGCCACCGCACGGACGGCGGCCATGGTGGTCGGATAGTCCATCCGGGTGGGGCCCAGGACGCCGACCTTGGCGGTGGCGTCCGGGCCGTAGCCGGTCGCGACTACCGATGCTTCGGCGAGGCCGTCGTACGGGTTCTCACGGCCGATGCTGACCGTCACGCCGCGCGGGTCCGCCGCCATGTCTCCGAGCAGGCGGAGCATGACCACCTGTTCCTCGAGAGCCTCCAGCACGGGGCCGATGCTCAGCGGGAAGTCCACGTTGGAGCGGGCAAGGTTGGCTGTTCCTGCCATCACCATGCGTTCCTCGCGGCTGCTGGTGGCCAGGGCTTCGAGTCCCCGGGCCAGCGCCTGCGCTGCGTTGTGCCGCGCCGGCGGGCAGCTGGCGACGACGGTCTGCAGCGTCTGCGGCAGCAGGTTCAACGAAGTCCCGGAGAGCCGGGCCAGGAACCGCGTGCGCAGTTCCGAGACGGCCTCGTCCGGGAGCTCCTGCAGGACATCGATCACCCGCTGCTCCACCTTGCCGGTGTCGGCGATCAGGACCACCAGCACCTTCCGGGGCGCCAGCAGGACAAATTCAAGATGCCGCACCTTGGCCCGGCTGAGGTGCGGGTACTGCACGACGGCGACCTGGTTGGTCAGTTGCGAGAGGAGCCGCACCGTCCGGTCCAGGACGTCGTCAAGGTCGTCGGATCCCTCCAGCAGGGCCTGGATGGCCCGGCGTTCCGCCGGGGACAGCGGTTTGACCGCGGAGATCTGGTCCACGAAGAGCCGGTAGCCCTTGTCCGTGGGTATCCGTCCGGCGCTCGTGTGCGGCGCCGTGATGAGGCCTTCGTCTTCCAGGGCCGCCATGTCATTGCGGATGGTGGCGCTGGACACGCCGAGGTGGTGCCGTTCCACGAGGGCTTTGGAGCCGACGGGTTCACGGGAATGGACGTAGTCCTCCACGATGGCGCGCAGCACTTCGAGCTTGCGTGGTTCGCTCACGCTCCACCTCCAATCGACTGTCCCGCATTCGGTGCCGCCCGGTCCGGGCGCGCCCGGCACGGGGTCCGCACAGGGCAGGGTTAGCACTCGACATGCCTAAGTGCTAACCAGTCTAATATGAGTCGCCGCGTTGTTAGCATTGGATTCGCTCCGGGCGTTCTTCCCGGGGCTGGTGTTTTCGGGCACAGCCCGCCGTAATATTCCGAACGCAAGGCAGTGTGTAACAGATGTCGTACCAGAACTGGGGCCCCCAGGACCTGTCCGCCCCCGCCAAGGCCGAGCTGCCCGAAGTCCCCGTGGAACGCGGGATGGTGCTCGAGGACGTGCAGTCGGGCTGGGTGGGCGCCGTCACCCGGGTGGAGAAGTCCGGCGGGATGTACGTCGTGGCCCTGGAGGACCGCCGGGGCAAGTCGCGGTCTTTCCGGCTCGGCTTCGGGTTCCTGCTGGAGGGCTCGCCGATCCGGCTGATGCCGCCGGCGCCGCGGCCCGCCCATACACCGGCGGGCGGCGGGCGCACGGCGTCCGGCTCGCTCCGCGTTGAGGGCCAGCGCGCGCAGGTCGCCAAGGCCAGCAGGATCTGGGTGGAAGGCAAGCACGACGCCGAGCTGGTGGAAAAGGTCTGGGGCGACGACCTCCGGGTCGAGGGCATCGTCGTCGAGCCGCTGCACGGCATCGATGACCTTACGGCGGCCGTCGCTGCGTTCCGGCCCGGTCCGGGCCGCCGGCTCGGGGTGCTGGTGGACCACCTGGTCCCCGATTCCAAGGAGTCCCGGATCGCCGACGCCGTGATGGCCTCCCCCGGCGCGGCCGGCAACGTCCTGATCGTCGGCCACCCGTACGTGGACGTCTGGCAGGCGATCCGTCCCGCAGTCCTGGGCATCGAGAAATGGCCCGTGATTCCGCGGGGCGTGGACTGGAAGACCGGCATCCTGACCGCTTTCGGCTGGCCGCACAGCACCAAGGAGGATATCGGCCTGGGCTGGCAGAAACTCCTCGGCGCCGTCCGCACCTACGCCGATCTGGAGGCGTCCCTGCTGGGCCGGGTCGAAGAAGTCATCGATTTCCTGACTGTTCCCTGAGGGCCCTATCCGCGTTTCCGGGTCGAAGCAAGTATTCTTGGATCGGCGGCTGCGCATCCTGTGCGGCCCTGGCACTTGCAGGCAACAACGCATCACAGCAATCCGAAGGACGAAAACCGTGGCAGATGACGCACGCGACCACACGGGCAACCAGGCCGGCCATGGCCAACCCCCGTACCATGGCGTTCCCGCCAATGCGCTGCCGCTGACGGCCAGCGAGGACCGGCGGTGGGCCACGCTGGCGCACTTTGGCGGTATCCTCGGCTGCGTACCCTCGCTGCTGATCTACCTGATCTTCAAGGACCGCGGCCCGTTCACGGCGCAGGAGTCCAAGGAAGCCCTCAGCTTCACGCTGCCCCCGACGATCGCCGCCGTGCTCGCGAACCTGCTGGTCTTCGTACCCGTCGTGGGCAACCTCTTCGCCGTCCTCGCCACCGTGATCTGGATTGCGGTCACGTGCTTCTCCGTCGCCGCGGGCATCCACGTCAACCGTGGCCAGCCGCACCGCTACGAGTTCAACCTCCGCTGGATCAAGTAGGGGGCGGGGCCGCCTTGCCCGCTAGTCGGGCAGGACGCGGCGGACCACGGCGTCGGCGAGCAGCCTGCCTTTAAGCGTGAGCACCAGCCGGCCCCTGAAGGCCGCGGCCGGATCCACCAGGCCGTCGGCGATCAGCCCGGCCACGGCGTGCCGCCCGGTGTCCCCCAGGCCGCCCAGGCTGGCGATCTCCAGCCCGGTGTTCAGCCGGGCCTCGAGCATGACGCGCTCCACGTTGCGGGTCTCCGGGTCCAGGGTCTCCCGCCCGGCGCCGGGTGACAGCCCGGAACCCAGCCGGTTCGCGTAGGCGGTGGGGTGCTTGACGTTCCACCAGCGCACGCCGCCCACATGGGAGTGCGCCCCCGGGCCGATCCCCCACCAGTCGTCACCGCGCCAGTAGGCGAGGTTGTGCCGGCAGGCCTGCTCCGGGGTGCGGGCCCAGTTGCTGACCTCGTACCAGCCGAGGCCGGCGGCGGAAATGAGTTCGTCGGCGAGTTCGTACTTGGCGGCGTGGTCGTCGTCGTCGATTCCGGGCACTTCGCCGCGCCGGATCTGGGCGGCGAGCTTGGTGCCGTCCTCGACGATGAGCGCGTAGGCGCTGATGTGGTCCGGGCCGTAGGACAAGGCGGTCTCCAGCGAGTACCGCCAGTCATCGAGCGACTCCCCCGGCGTCCCGTAGATCAGGTCGAGACTGACGGCGAGCCCGGCCTCCCGGGCCCACTGGACCACCTGCGGGACGCGGCTGGGTGTGTGGGTCCGGTCCAGGACCTTCAGCACGTGCGGGACCGCCGACTGCATCCCGAAGGAGACCCTGGTGAACCCGGCGTCGGCCAGCAGCTGCAAGGATTCGGGTGTAACGGAGTCCGGATTCGCTTCCGTGGTCACCTCGGCGCCGGGCGCCAGGCCCCACGCCCCGATGGCGGCAGCCAGAATGCGGGCCAGGTCCTCTGCCGGGAGCAGGGTGGGTGTGCCGCCGCCGAAGAAGACTGTGCTGAGCGGACGGTCCGGCAGCCCTGTTTCGTTCAGGACGCGGGCGGCGAACTCCACTTCCGCGACGGCGGTGCCGGCGTAAGCGTCCTGGGAGGCCCCGCCGCCGAGCTCCGTGGCGGTGTAGGTGTTGAAGTCGCAGTAGCCGCAGCGCACGGCGCAGAACGGGATGTGTACGTACAGGCCGAAGTCCCGGGCCGCGGCGCCCTCGAGCGCCTGGCCGGGCAGCAGCCCGTCCGGCGGTGCCGGGTCGCCCAGCGGAAGAACGCTAGGCACGGGCCGTGCCCGCCATCAGGGGGACAGTCATCACAAGCACCGCTACTTCTTGGCCTTGTCCTTGGACTCGTCCGTCGTGAGGGCGGCGATGAAGGCTTCCTGCGGGACCTCGACGCGGCCCACCATCTTCATGCGCTTCTTGCCTTCCTTCTGCTTTTCCAGCAGTTTGCGCTTTCGGGTGATGTCACCGCCGTAACACTTGGCGAGCACGTCCTTGCGGATGGCGCGGATGCTTTCACGGGCGATGATCCTGGAGCCGATGGCTGCCTGGATGGGCACCTCGAACTGCTGCCGCGGAATGAGTTCGCGCAGCTTGCCCGTCATCATCACGCCATAGGCGTAGGCCTTGTCACGGTGTGTGATGGCCGAGAAGGCGTCAACCTGCTCGCCCTGGAGCATGATGTCCACCTTGACGAGGTCGGCCACCTGCTCGCCGTCGGCCTTCCAGTCCAGCGACCCGTAGCCGCGGGTCTTGGACTTGAGGATGTCGAAGAAGTCGAAGACGATTTCGGCCAGCGGCAGGCGGTACCTGATCTCCACCCGGTCCTCGGAGAGGTAGTCCATGCCGCCCATCACGCCGCGCCGGCTCTGGCACAGTTCCATGATGGCGCCGACAAACTCGTTCGGCGCCAGGATGGTGGCGGAAACCATCGGCTCGCGGACTTCGGAGATCTTGCCGGTGGGGTATTCGCTGGGGTTCGTGACGTGGACGATATTCTTGTCCTCCAGCGTCACCTCGTATTCCACGTTGGGTGCGGTGGAAATCAGGTCCAGGTTGTATTCGCGTTCGAGCCGCTCGCGGGTGATTTCCAGGTGCAGCAAGCCCAGGAATCCCACCCTGAAGCCGAATCCCAGCGCTGCGGAGGTTTCGGGCTCGTACACCAGCGCGGCGTCGTTGAGCATCAGCTTCTCCAGCGCGTCGCGGAGCACGGGGTAGTCCGTGCCGTCCAGCGGATACAGGCCGGAGAACACCATCGGCTTGGCGTCTGCGTAGCCGGGAAGGGACTCGGTGGCGGGCTTGGCCAGATTTGTGACGGTGTCGCCCACCTTGGACAGGCGGACGTCCTTCACGCCGGTGATGAGGTAGCCCACTTCGCCGACGCCGAGGCCCTTGGAGGGGGTGGGCTCCGGGGAGCTGACACCGATCTCGAGGAGTTCGTGGGTGGCGCGGGTCGACATCATCTGGATGCGTTCGCGGGGATGCAGCATGCCGTCAACCACGCGGACGTAGGTGACCACACCGCGGTAGGTGTCGTAGACCGAGTCGAAGATCATGGCGCGGGCCGGGGCGTTCGGGTCGCCGATTGGCGCCGGCAGGTCGCGGACGATCTTGTCGAGCAGGACCTCGACGCCCATGCCGGTCTTGCCGGAGACGCGGAGGACGTCATCGGGGTCGCCGCCGATCAGGCTGGCGAGTTCCGCCGCGTACTTCTCGGGCTGTGCGGCCGGGAGGTCGATCTTGTTCAGGACCGGGATGATCGTGAGGTTGTTTTCCATCGCCAGGTAGAGGTTGGCGAGGGTCTGGGCCTCGATGCCCTGGGCCGCGTCCACGAGCAGCACAGCGCCTTCGCAGGCCGCGAGCGAGCGGGAGACCTCGTAGGTGAAGTCCACGTGGCCGGGGGTGTCGATCATGTTCAGTGCGTAACTGGTGCCGTCGAGTTCCCAGGGCATACGGACGGCCTGGGACTTGATGGTGATGCCGCGTTCGCGCTCAATGTCCATGCGGTCCAGGTACTGGGCCTTCATGTCACGGGACTGGACGACGCCGGTGTACTGGAGCATCCGGTCGGCCAGTGTGGACTTGCCGTGGTCAATGTGCGCAATGATGCAGAAGTTCCGGATGATGGCCGGATCTGTTGCCGCGGGCACCGGGGCGGTGCGGGCCATGGGAGACACGCAGGGTCCTTACTGTTGGCAATACTGTTGGCTTTTCCACAGATCGGCGCGGGGGCTGGTTTCCCAGCCTGCGACGCGCCGCAACTCTGAACCTATAGTCTCCCACGTCCGGGCGCCGGGGAGTGCATTGCGGCCAGCTGCACCCATGCCCGCCCGGCGGGGGCTGCCGGTAAAGTTTGGCCCATGGCTTTTAACCTTCGCTCAATCGGCAATGCGGTCCGTTCCACCCTGCGGCTCCTGGACAGGTTTTCCGGTCCGGCGCCGCGCAGCTCCGGCCCTGTCCGGGGAAAGGCCGCCACGCCCCGGAGCGGCGCAGCGAAGGCCCACGGAAAGGCTGCCGGCACCGGCGGAACGTCCGGAACCTACCCGGGGGATTTCCGGGCGACCGCGAAAGTCCGCTACGCGCCATCGCCCAACGGCCTCCCAGAACCGGGCGAGGTGGTCTGGACCTGGGTGCCCTATGAGGAGGACTACTCACAGGGCAAGGACCGGCCCGTCCTGCTGGTGGGCAGCAACGGGCGGTATCTGCTGGGGCTCATGCTGACCAGCAAGGACCACGACGGCGGCACGCGGCACGCGGATGACTACGTCGACATCGGCACCGGACCCTGGGACCGGCAATCGCGTCCCAGCGAGGCGAAACTGGACCGGATCCTGCAGATCAACCCGGCGGACGTCCGGCGTGAAGGGGCCATCCTCGACGCCAGGCGGTTCAACACAATCGCCGCGGCACTGCGGACACGGCACGGCTGGTCCTAGGCAGGGCTCCCGTCCCCCGGATCTGCGCTGCAGGATCGTCACGGCGGCGGCGTCTCTGCTATTATTGACAGCTGTGTGTCCGTGCAGGTCGACGGCCACATATGGTTGGTCGCCATAGGTATCCCCACGCCGCTCAGTCAATGGCCAATCTGAAAGCCCTCTAGACCATTTTCCGCATTGAAAAAGAGAGTTCACACGTGGCTAATATCAAGTCCCAGAAGAAGCGCATCCTCACCAACGAAAAGGCACGCCTGCGCAACAACGCAGTCAAGTCCGAGCTGAAGACGGCCATCCGCGCCGTCAACACTGCCGTTGAGTCCACTGACAAGGATGCTGCAGCTGTTGCACTGCTTTCCGCCAGCCGCAAGCTGGACAAGGCTGTCAGCAAGGGCGTTCTCCACAAGAACAACGCTGCAAACCGCAAGTCGGCCATCTCCAAGAAGGTCAACGCGCTGTAAGGTTTCCAGTTCAACTGAACTGATGATTGTGGCCGGCACCCCAGGGTGCCGGCCACTTCCAGTTAACGGGTCAGAACCAGAGCCAGAGCCAAGCCCGTCCGGGTCCGGGCGGCGGGAACGGTCCCGCCGGCCCCGGCCCTGCACCGGCCCGGTGTCGGCGCCGCTGGCCAGCGCCGGTGTCGGCGCCGGTGTCGGCGCCGTTCCAGTGTCAGCGCCCGGGTGTCAGCGCCGGACTGAAGTCGCGATCACGGTGACGGCGTGTTCCACGGCGTAGACCGGGTCGCGGGAGAGCCCCTTGACCTGCGCGTCCGCCTCGGCCGTCACCTGGATGGAGCGGACCAGTCCCTCCGGGGTCCAGCGCCTGACCTCGCGCTGCGCCTGTTCCACGAGCCACGGCTGCATCCCCAGCTGCTTGGCGATCTGCGCCGATGAGCCCTGCGCTCCAGCAACCTTGGCGAGGGTGCGCAGCTTCGCGGCCAGCGCGGCGACGAGCGGGACCGGGTCGGCGCCGGTGGCCAGGGCATGCCGGAGTGTGGAGAGGGCCAGCGGGCCGTTCCCGGCGAGGGCGGCATCGGCAACCTTGAACGCGGTGGCCTCCACGCGGCCGCCGTAGTAGCGGTCCACCATGGCAGCGTCCACTCCTGTGGCGGCATCCGCGATCAGCTGGCTGCACGCGGCCGCCAGCTCCGCCAGGTGCGCGCCGACCGCGTTGACCAGCGCGTGCACCGCGTCGGGGTCGATGCGCCGGGCCGCTGCCTTGAACTCTCCGTTGACAAAGGCGATCTTGTCGGCGTCCTTCTTCAACGGCTGACAGTCAACCACCGGCCAGCCGCCGGCTTTGATGGCGTCCAGGAGTTTCTTCCCTCGCACGCCGCCGCCGTGCCGCAGGACCAGCACGGCGTCAGGTTCGGGCCGGGCCAGGTACTTCAGCCCGTCCGCCAGAAAGGCATCGTTCATGGCCTCGAGCCCCTCGACCTCGATGAGCTTCTGCTCGCCGAACAGGGACGGGCTGACATTCATGGCCAGGGAGCCCGGCTCGTAGCTGCCGGCGTTGAGCCGGGTGACTTCGACGTCGGGCGCCGCGGCACGGACCTGGGTGCGGATGCGGTCCATGGCGCGCGAGCCAAGGTAATCCTCCGGACCGCCCACCAGCACTACGGCGGCCGGCATCACATCGCGCCAGGTGGCGGTGTTCGACGCGCCGCTCCTGGCGCGTTGGGTCTGGGCAGCAGCCACTCGTGATTCCTCCCGGAAGTTGGTTTGCAGACTCTAAGCGTGCCACGGCCCGACCGGTCAACCAAGCCGCGGCGGCGCCGCCCCCGAGCCCTCCTCCGAAAGAGCTGGCAGCCCCGGGACCGGGCGAGTATTTCGACAGTCCGCTCGTGGGAAGCCCGGGCCAGCGCGAGGGACCTCCCCGGATGCAGGACCAGCCAGACCACGGTGAGGATGGCCACGGAGAACATCACCATCGTCGACATCCCAAAGAATCCCTCGGGCCAGGGCAGGGCGGCTCCGGGGAGACCGGCGAAGAAGCGGGCTATGCCGGCGACCCCGGCGGCAAAGACAGCCGCAACCGCCAGGGGCGCGTCCGCGAGCCAGGGGGCGATCGGCACGAGCGGAACGGCGGCGGTACCCAGCAGGGTGACGGGTGCTACCAACGCGGCGGCTGCCACATTGGCGGCCAGGGCATACGTCGCAAACTGGGGCTGCAGCAGCACGATCACCGGGCCGCAGAAGGTCTGCGCCGATAGCGGCACGGCGAGGCCGGCCGCCGCCCAGCGCGGCACGGGCGGCTGCAGCCACGCCATGATGGGCCGGGCCGCCGTCACAATGCCGAGTGTTGCGAGCACGGAGAGCAGGAACCCGAAGCTGGTGGACAGCGCCGGGTCGACCAGCAACAGGCCGACAACGGCCAGGGACAGGAAGCTCAGGCCGCGCCCGGTCCGGCCGCCCGCCAGGGAGACGAGGCCTATGGCCCCCATCAGGGCGGCACGCAGGACACTGGCATCCGGCCCCACCATGAGCACGAACAGACCCAATCCGGCCAGGCACACGGCCGCCGCCCAGGCCCGGCCGAGGCGGAGGCTGCGGGCACCCAGCAGGAGCGCGCCCAGGACCAGGCTGCAGTTGGCTCCGCTGACGGCTGTCAGGTGGGTCATGCCCACCGTCTTCATAGCAAGGTCCAGCTCCGGGTCCAGCCTGCTGGTATCCCCGGTGACCATCCCGGGCAGCAGCCCGCGGGACTCACCGTCGAAGCGGCCGGCTGCGCGGGAGAATCCTGCGCGGAGCGAAGCGGCGCCCTGTTGCACGGCGCCCGGGTCCTCAAGCGTGCGCGGATCCGAGGACGCCGAAAGTACGGCTGCCTCCGTCCGGCCGGGTTCGGCGGCCTGGAGTTTTCCCGTCGTCCTAATCCGCTGGCCGGGCATGGCGAGTGCCCAGTCCGGGCCGCCCAGCACAAGGATTTTGGCGGTGCCCCGGATCCTTCGGGAATCGAAATCCATGGCGGTCAGCGTGGCCGGCACTGCCCATCGGTCGGCGAGCCCGGACCTTCCCGGCGTCCTGAGCGGCCGCGGTTCGCCTGCCACAACGAGTTCCGCGACGACGGCGCTGTGCGCGGCCGCTGCGGCGGCGAAGTCGGCGTCGTGCCGCTGGGCGGAGGCAACGGCTGAGTGGGAGCCCGCCACGGCCGACAGCAGGAGGGCCACAGCCGCCGTCGCGAGCAAACTGCGAGGCGCAGCCCGGTCCAGGCGGGCGGCCTGGGCGCGGCCGGCCTCGCGTCCGGAGCGGACCTTCATCAGGAGCAGCAACGCCCCGGAGGCCACGAGCAGGCCGGTGCACAGGGCCGCCAGCGCGCGCGGGTCCAGCCAGCCGCCCGCGGCGGCAGTGGCCCAGACCAGGAGCGCCGCGGGAACGAGGCGGAGGTCCGTGCGGCGGGCGGCTTTCCCGGAACGGTCCGCTCCGGCCCGGGGCGGGGCCGCAGCGCCGGTGTGCCGGTCCCGGAGCCGGAGCCGGATGCGGAGTTCCGTCTGCCGGCCGTTCCGTGCCCGCTCCGCCGGCCGGGACCCGGCCCCCTGGACAGGCGGGGGTGGTTTATGCCCGGCCTCCTGACGACCGCCGCGCCCTGCCGGATGCGGGCCGCCGACGGCAGCATCGACGTAGCGTTGCCAGCGGCTCTCCCCTGCCATCTCAGACCCTGCCATCTCAGACCCTGACCAGCGGCAGCAGGGCCTCAAGCAGCTTGGGTCCGACCCCGTCCACCGCATCGAGCTCTTCGACGGCCTGGAACCGGCCGTGCTGTTTGCGCCAATCCACGATGCGCTGGGCCAGTACCGGTCCGACCCGAGGGAGCGTCGCGAGCTCCTCGACACCTGCTGAGTTAAGGTTGATCTTCCCGCCCGCGGTCCCTCCCGTTGTCCCGCCGCTGGCGGCGCCGGCCGATTCCCCGGCGTCGCCCGGGTCCCCGGCGTCGCGCGGCGCGGCGTCCGGCTGCCCCTTTTCCGGGACGATGATCTTCTGGCCGTCGTCCAGGACAGCGGCCAGGTTGAGCCGGTCCGGGTCGCCGGTCCCCGTGGCGCCGCCCGCCGCGGCGATGGCTTCGTGCAGACGGCTTCCCGCCGGCAGCGCAACGATGCCGGGCCGCACCACCGCGCCGGCCACGTGGACCGTGATCCCGGCGGCCTCCGTGCCCGGACCAGCCCGGGACGGCGCGCTGTCGGTGTTCCCGTCGTTGTTCCCGTCGGTATTCGAGGCGGTGTTTCCGTCCGTGTCCGGCTCCTGGGCCCCGGCGGACGAGACCTCACTGAGCGGCACCACCTCGGGCGCTCCCGTGGCAGCGTGCCACCAGAACCAGGCTCCCAGCACGGCAGAGACGGCACCGAGCAGCGCGGCAGCCCTCAGCCCGGTGCGGCGCCGCGGCCCCGCTACCGCCGGACGCCGCCCGCCGCGGGGGTCCCCGGGGGTGCCGGCCGCCGTCGGAAGCTCCAACAGCCCGGACGATCGTCCGGCACCGGATGGCCCGCCGAGGGTCGCTGACAGCCGGTGCCGGGCAACGGCGGCGTCGGCGGGCGGTTCAGTTCCCTGATCCCGGCGAGCCTGGTTCCGGAGTGACATGGGATCAACGCTAGGGACTCCCCGGCCGGAAGCCCATGTACGGCCCGTGCTATGTGGAAAGCGCCGGCGGGACCGGCGCCGGAACCGCCGGGGTGCTGCTCTCCCCCACAATCACGGCGAGCACGCCGAGCCCGGCGTGGGCGGCCAGCACAGCCGGAAGGGCACTGGTCTGCGCGGCCGGACAATCCGGCAGCAGGACGGCGAGGCGTGCCGCGAGGCTTTCGGCCTCTGCCGGGTTGCCGAAATGGTGTACGGCGATGCGGGCCCGTCCGGCCGGCCTGGCGGCGGCATCGGCCGCGACGATTTCTTCCAGCCGGGCCACAGCCCTGGCTGCCGAGCGGACCTTTTCGAGCGGAACGATTTTCCCGTCCTCGACCCCCAGGATGGGTTTGATCGAGAACACGGTGCCCCAGAGCGAGGCAACGGCACCGATCCGTCCGCCGTGGCGCAGCTGCTCAAGGCTCGGCACATAGAAGTAGACCTTGGTGCGGGCCAGCCGTTCCTCGGCGAAAGCCCGGACGTCCGCGGCGTTCCTGCCGTCTGCCGCGGCGACAACGGCGCTCTGCACGCCCATCCCCAGGGCCATCCCGACGGTGCGCGAGTCCACGACCTCCACCGGTATGCCCACCCGTGCCGCGGCGAGACGGGCGGAGTCGGCCGTTCCGGACAGTTCACCGGAGATATGTACGGATACGACGGAGCTGAAACCCCGCTTTTGCGCGGCCAGGTATGCCTGCTCGAACTGTCCCGGCGAGGGACGGGAGGTCTTGACGGGCCGGCCGCAGGCGATGGCCAGGGCGATTGTGTCGGAGATGTCGTCCTCGCCCTCGCCGTAGATTTCGGCGCCCACCATAACGGGCATCGGCACCACCGTCAGGCGGCCGTCCGCAGTGAGGGCCCGCACCCAGTCGGTGGGCAGGGCGGCCGCCGAGTCGGTGACCACGGCGGTCCGCACCTCGGGGGCGGGGGCAGCGGGAACGGTTCCGGGCCGCGTGGCCTGGCGGAGCCGATTGACGCGCTCCCTCAGCCACGGCCATCCTGCTGGCTCGCGGTCGGGCACGGAGCACCTCCTGCAGTCCTGGTCAGTACTTTTGAGCCGGCCGCCGGCTTGCGCCGGCGGCCGGTATCGATTGGCCCGTCCGGGTTATGCCGGAACGATGTTGACCAGCTTAGGCGCCCGCACGATGACGGTGCGGATGCCGCGCCCGTCGAGGGCGCGCTGGACGTTTTCCGACGCAAGGGCCAGTTCGCGCAGTTCGTCCTCGCCGATCCCCGGCGAAACCTCCAGGCGGTCCCGCACCTTGCCCTGGACCTGGACGACGGCGGTGACCGTGTCCTGGACGAGGAGCGCCTCGTCGTGTGTGGGCCAGCCGGCGTTCGCTACGGAGGCCGGGTGTCCCAGCACGTTCCACAGGTCTTCGGCCGTGTACGGCGCAAACAGGCTCAGGATGACCGAGACGGCCTCGACGGCCTCGCGGACCGCCGGGTCCGCGCCGCCGGCGCCCGTGGCTGCGTCAATGGTTTTCCGGGTCGCGTTCACCAGCTCCATCAGCTTCGCCACGACGACGTTGAACTTGTTGTGGTCCAGCAAGGCTTCGGCGTCGGCGATGGTGCGGTGGGTGACGGTGCGCAGGGCACGATCGCCGGTGGAGAAGTCGACGCCGGGCGCGCTCGTGACGTCCTGCCCCAGCCGCCAGGCCCGTGCCAGGAATTTCGCCGAGCCCGACGGCGAGACATCCGCCCAGTCGACGTCGTCCTCCGGCGGGGAGGCGAAGATCATGGTCAGGCGGACCGCATCGACGCCGAACTTGTCGAGCTGCTCGCTGAGATCCACACCGTTGCCGAGCGACTTGCTCATGGCCTTGCCGCCGTTGAGCACCTGCCCCTGGTTCAGCAGGGCCCGGAAGGGCTCGTCGGCCTCGATCAGGCCCAGGTCGTGGATCACCTTGGTGAAGAACCGCGCGTAAAGCAGGTGCAGGATGGCGTGCTCGACGCCGCCGACGTACTGGCCGACCGGCATCCAGTCGTTGATCTTCGCGGGATCGAACGGGCCTTCGGTGTACTGCGGGGAGACGAACCGCAGGAAGTACCAGGACGAATCCACGAACGTGTCCATGGTGTCGGTATCCCGCTTGGCCGGCCCCTGACAAGTGGGGCACTCGACGTTGACCCAGCTCTCGGCCGCGGCCAGCGGTGACGTACCCTTCGGCGACAGGTCCTCGCCGCGCAGCCCGGCCGGCAGTTCAACCGGCAGCTGCTCGTCCGGGACGGGAACCTCGCCGCAGGCCGGGCAGTGGATGATCGGGATCGGCGTGCCCCAGAAACGCTGCCGGCTCAAGAGCCAGTCACGCAGCCGGAAGTTCACGAACTTCTCCCCCGTACCCTGCTGCTCCAGGAACGCGATGGCGGCCGGGATGGCGTCTGCCTTGGGCAGTCCGTCCAGCGCCCCGGAGTTGATCAGCATTCCCTCGCCCGAGGTCGCCACGCCGCTGACGGCGGGATCCTCGTCCCCGGTGTCCAGGACAGCCCGGACCGGCAGGTCGAAGGTCCTGGCAAAGTCGAGGTCGCGCTGGTCATGGGCCGGAACCGCCATGATCGCGCCCGTGCCGTAGTCGGCCAGGACGTAGTCTGCGGCCCAGACGGGCAGTTTTTCGCCCGTCAGCGGGTTCGTGGCGTAGCGGCCGGTGAACACACCGGTCTTCTCGCGCTCCGTGGACTGGCGCTCAATTTCCGAGAGCGCCTTGACCTGCTCGCGGTAGGCGGCCAGGGCCGCGGCGTGCTCCCCGGTCACCAGTTCGACGGCGATCGGCGCATCGGCAGCGACGACGAAGAACGTGGCTCCGTACAGGGTGTCCGGTCGCGTGGTGAAGACCGTGACCTCATTGGCGGGCTTGTCGCCGTCGGCCTCGATGACGAAGCGGACGTGCGCGCCCTCGGAGCGGCCGATCCAGTTTTTCTGCATGGCCAGGACGCGCTCGGGCCAGTGGCCGCGGAGATCGTCCATGTCATCGAGCAGGCGGTCTGCGTACTCGGTGATCTTGAAGTACCACTGGTTTAGGGACTTCTTCGTGACGGGCGTGCCGCAACGCTCGCACGCTCCGTTGACCACCTGTTCGTTGGCCAGCACGGTCTGGTCTTTGGGGCACCAGTTGACCGGTGAATTCTTGCGGTACGCCAGGCCGCGCTCGTAGAACCGCTTGAACAGCCACTGCGTCCAGCGGTAGTACTCCGGGTCGGAGGTGTGGATCCGGCGTGACCAGTCAGCCGAGATGGCGTAGCGCTTGAACGACGCCGCCTGGGTCTCGATATTGGCGTAGGTCCACTCGCTGGGGTGGGCGTTGCGCTTGATGGCGGCGTTTTCCGCCGGGAGCCCGAAGGAGTCCCAGCCGATCGGGTGCAGCACGTCGTAGCCCTGCTGACGCAGGTAACGGGCGACGACGTCGCCCATCGCGAACGCTTCGGCGTGGCCCATGTGGAGGTCGCCGGACGGGTAGGGAAACATGTCCAGCACGTAGCGGCGTTCCTTGGAACCGTCGTCGACGGGCGTGAAGACCTTGAGGTCCTCCCATACCTGCGGCCACTTGGCTTCCATCGCCGCGAAGCTGTAGGCACCCTCTTCGGGGCTTTCCGTTCCGACTCCTGCTGTTCCGGTCTCTGTCTCCGGCTGAACGCTCACTGCTGGCCTCTTCTGTTCTTCAAGCCTGATTACCGTCAAGTCCTTGCCGCCGGGGCCTGTACCGCTCTGGCCCCTGCTCCCCTGCTGCCGGCACTAAAGAGCGCCAGACACACAAAAGCCCCTCGACATGGAGGGGCTGCCGCTCGACATTCCGAGTTCCCTTCGGGATGCCGGGCGGCTAGCTAAGCAGAAGGAGCGCACGCATACAACTACTTTAGCGCCTCCGGCTGATTCGCGGGCAGGGCCCGGGCGGTCCCGCCGCAGGACCCGCCGGAGATCCCGTCACAGGCCCCCGTCGCGGGCGCCGTCGGGGGCTGCACACCGCAGATGGGCACCGACGTCGCTGCGATGGGATATCCGGACGTGGTATGCATTCAAATTGTTACAAATGAAATACGTGGAAGAATATTGCACTTACTCGAGTTTCCCGGAAACCGGTCGAGTAATGAAAATTGTCTCCCCAGTAGTTCTAATGAATTAGCGAGTAGAAATTATCCTCGGTCCGAGTATCCGCACGCGCTCCTTCAGGTAGCCCGCTCCCGGCCGAAACTAAACAACACTTTGTCCGTTTCGGTGGACCGAAACCCGGACGGAAAGGGTAATTTCGGGCATCTTGCCAAACACGTTGAATAGGAAGAATATTCTCCCAAGATCTCTGGGGGATTCGCAAAAGGGTCTCGGGTTGAGGAGCTTGAAATGTATCCATTGCGTAGTTCTGTCCTGCAACAAAAAACCACTGTGACCCGGCGCAATCATGCCGCCGGCAGCAGCCAGGAAAAGGGTTAGCCATGTTTGGCTGGGTGACCCGGTTCAGTCTGCAGTTCCGCATCCTGGTTCTCGCCCTCGCGGCCGGACTGATCGCATTCGGCGTTGTGAACGTTCCACGTATGGCCGTGGACACCATGCCCGAGTTCGCACCGGCTCAGGTCGAGATCCAGACCGAGGCCCTTGGCCTCTCGGCTGTCGAAGTTGAACAGCTCATTACCTCCCCGATGGAAGCCGATCTCCTCAACGGAGTGGCCTGGCTGGATGAGATCCGGTCAAAATCCGTACCGGGGCTGTCGTCCATCGAACTCGTTTTTGAGCCCGGCACGGATCTCCTGCGCGCCCGCCAACTGGTGGCGGAGAGGATGACCCAGGCCGTGGCCCTGCCGAATGTATCGGCCCCACCGCTGATCATGCAGCCCATGTCCTCCACCAGCCGTGTGCTGATGGTGAAAATGAATTCAAAGCAGCTCTCCGGCATCCAGATGTCCGTCCTGGCCCGCTGGAAGATCAAGCCCCGGCTGATCGGCATTGCGGGTGTGGCCAATGTGTCCATCTGGGGCCAGCGAGAACAGCAGCTCCAGGTTGAGGTCACCCCGACCCAATTGCGGGACCGGGGCATCACCCTCGATCAGATCATCAAGACGACCGGCAACGCCGTCTGGGTCTCGCCCTTGAGCTTCCTCGAGTCTTCCACGCCGGGAACCGGCGGTTTTGTCGAGTCTCCCAGCCAGCGGCTCGGCATCCAGCACGTCCTCCCGATCAGGACCCCCGCCGACCTTGCCAAAGTCAGTGTGGAAGACGCGCCCCAGCCGATGCTGCTGGGCGATATTGCCCAGGTAAAGGAAGACCATCAGCCCCTGATCGGCGACGCAATCGTCGGCCAGGACGCAGGACTCATGCTGGTCATCGAAAAGTTCCCCGGGACCAGCGCCGTGCAGGTCACCGAGGATATCGAGGCAGCCCTTAAGGAGATGGAACCCGGCCTCACAGGTGTCCAGTTGGACACGACAGTGTTCCGCCCCGCGACCGGCGTTCAGGAGTCGGTGACCGGTCTTGGCCTGGCGCTGTTGATCAGCCTGCTGATCGCTGTGGCACTGTTCTGGGTTCTCTTCCGCTCCTGGCGGGTAGCCGTTCTTGCCCTCGTGGCGATCGCGGCCACCGTCATAGCGGCAGTGGTGGTCCTTTACACCCAAAACGCCACCCTTAATGTCACGGTCCTGGTCGGCATTGTGCTGGGAATGTCCGTGATCGTGGGCGACGTCGTGGAAGACGTGCAGGCCCAGCGACGCCGGCCCCTGGTCACCGTGGCCACGGAAACCGAGGCTACCCTGAGGTCACGTATCACCCGCACCGTCCGGGGCATCCGCACACCGCTGTTTCATGCCTCACTGATCATGGTCGTCGCCCTCGTTCCGACACTGTTCGTGACCGGGATCGGAGGCTCCTTCTTCCAGCCGATCTTCTGGACCCTGGCACTGGCCCTTGCGGCCGGACTGCTCGTCGGACTCTCCGTCACCCCGGTGCTGGCAGAGATCCTGTTGCCGCGCGAAATTGCGCCCGTCAAGGAGTCTGCTTCCGCCGCACGTGCCCGGGCCTACTACGATCGCGCACTCCATGGTGCCCGTTCGCGCCGGACACTCGGCCTGGTCGCTGTTGCCGTCGTCGGGGTGCTTGGCATTGCCGCCGGATCCCAGTTGCTCGGCAACCGGCCTGTGGTTCCCACCCTGCCGGACAGGACCCTGCTGGTTCAGTGGGACTCTATGGCCGGCACATCCAATGACGAGGTAAGAAGGGTCGCGTCCAAGGCTTCAGACGAGCTGAAGGCCTTGCCGGGCGTATCCGGAGTCGGCGGGCACGTCGGTCGAGCCATCACCTCGGACCAGGTTGTCGGCAACAGTTCTGCCGAGTTGTGGGTATCCGTTTCCCCGGACGCCGACTTCAGTGGGACGGAGCAGGCGGTGCGGGATGTGGTCCAGGGCTACCCGGGTATCACGCACAACGTTGTGAACTACTCCCAGCAGAAGATCGGCGCTATGCACGACACCTTGGAGCCCGGCTTCGCGGTCCGCGTCTATGGCACGCAAATGCCGATCCTGCGGGAAAAGGCAGAAGAAGTCCGCAAAGCCCTGGAGAACATCAACGGCGTCAAGAACCCGACCATCAACGCCGCGACGATGACTCCGATGGTGGAGGTCGAGGTCAACCTCGAGGCTGCCCAGAAGTTCGGCATCAAGCCCGGTGACGCCAGGCGTGCAGCAGCGACCCTCATGCAGGGGATCGTCGTCGGCAACCTCTTTGAAGAACAGAAGGTCTTCGAAGTGGTCGTGCGCGGCGCGGTTGACGTCAGGGACGATCTGACCAGCATCCGGGAATTGCTCCTCGATACCCCCGACGGCGGCCACGTCCAGCTGGGCGAGATCGCCGCGGTCCGGATGGTCCCCAACGAAGTCGTCATCCTGCACGATGACACCTCGCGGCGGATCGACGTCCTGGCTGACGTCAGTGGGCGCCCGCTGGCAGACGTCCAGCGCGATATCCAGGCGGCCGTCAATCAGATCCAGTTCCCGCTCGAGTACCACGCGGAAATCCCCACGAAATACGGTGCGATCCAGGCTGCCGACACTCTCGTGCTCTGGCTCGCTGCAGGTGCCCTCATCGGCATACTGCTTCTGCTCCAGACCGCGGTGCGGAGCTGGACGCTGGCCATCGTCAACTTCCTGACCCTGCCGGCGGCGCTGGCCGGCGCGGCCGTGGCCGCCTGGATCGGCGTGGCCGCGCAGTCCTGGATGACGTTGACTGCCTTCGCGGTGGTCCTGGCGATCGCCGCCCGCAACGCGGCCCTGCTGTCCGCCCGTGTAGACGAACTATGGCGGTCCGGGCCCGAGACATCCCGTTCCAAGATCGTGCTGATGGCGGCGCGGGACCGGGTCTCGCCGACCCTCAAAGCGGCCCTCATCACGGTCCTGGTCCTGATACCGCCCGGTCTGTTCGGCGGTACCGTCGGCCAGAACGTCGTCGGCCCGATGCTGCTGATTATCGCCGGCGGCCTCGTGACCACGACGCTCGTGGGGCTGTTTGTACTCCCTCTCCTGGCACTTTGGTTCGGTCCCCGTACCGTCCCGGATGAGTGGTCGGAAGTCTACGAATCGGAAATCCCCGTACAGCCCGCTATGCAGGAAAAGGTGGAAGTAAAATGACCAGCCAAAAGCCCCAACGGCGCCTGCCCCTGGCGGCCGCTGTCTGCGCAGCCCTCTTGTTCTCCTTGCCGGCCTGCGCCCAGCCCACGGCGGCCCCCGCCGCGGCTGGGGCGGCCCCTGCCAAGGTGGAGAAGAACGCCACAACCGGCATCGCTAAGCTGACCCTGACCGAACCCGGCCTGGTTCGGATCGATCTGAAGACCGAACCCGCTGCCGCGGGTGCGGGAACAGATATCCTGCTGCCGTACGCCGCCCTGTTGTACGACTCAAGCGGCAAGACCTGGGTGTACACCAATCCCGCCCCGCGCGTGTACGAGCGCCAGGCCGTCACCGTCACAAAGGTGGAGGCCGGCGTGGTCACGGCCAGCGCGGGCCCCGCCGCGGGAACTGCGGTGGTAACAGTAGGCGCTGTTGAATTGTTCGGCGCCGAGTTCAATACGGGCAAATGACATGCGCCGGATAGTCGCAGCCAGTCTAAGGTTCAGATCGATCATCATCGCGATGGCGGCTGCGCTGATGATCGTGGGCGGCGCGCAGCTCAGCAGTGCCTCGGTGGACGTGTTCCCCGAGTTTGCCCCGCCGAAGGTCGAGGTCCAGACTGCCTGCCTGGGACTCACTGCCGCCGAAGTCGAGCAACTTGTGTCCGTTCCCATGGAAGAGGCCTTCAACGGCATCAACGGCCTCCATCAAATGCGGTCCAAGTCTGTATCCCAGCTCTCGTCCATCGTGCTGGAATTTGAAAACGGCACCGATCTGCTGACAGCCCGGCAATTGGTGTCCGAGCGGATGGCAACGGTCATACCGACCCTCCCGACGTGGGCAGCGCCGCCGCTGATGCTGCAGCCGCTGTCCTCAACCAGCCGTGTCATGAAGATCGGCCTGTCCTCGGACACCCGCTCCCTCATCGAGATGTCGATGATTTCCTACTGGAACATCAGGGCTCATCTGCTCCGCGTTCCGGGGGTGGCCAACGTCGCCATCTGGGGAGAACGCCTCCAGATGCTTCAGGTACAGGTTGATCCCGCCAAGCTGGCAGCGAACAACGTGACACTGGACAGTGTTATGAGCTCCACCTCCGACGCCCTGGACGCCGGGTTGCTCAAGTATTCGCCGGGTGCCCTGATCGGTACCGGCGGCGCCCTTGATACGCCCAGCCAGACCATGGGAATCCGCCACGTCCAGCCCATCACCTCGCCGGAAGAGCTGGCGAAGGTGGCGGTGGAGAACCGTGAGGGCCAGGCCCCGCTGCGGCTCTCCGACGTCGCCAACGTGGTGGAAGACCACCAGCAGCTCATTGGCGATGCTGTCATCAACGGCGGTCCGGGACTCATGCTGATCGTCGAGAAGCTGCCGTGGGGCAATACCCTCGAAGTGACGCGCGGAGTCGAAGAGGCCCTGAAACAGCTCGAGCCCGGGCTCACCGGGATCACCGTGGACACCACCTTGTTCCGGCCGGCGACCTTCATTGAGGAATCCCTCGGCAACCTGAGCGTGGCTCTTCTGCTGGGTTGCCTTTTGGTCATCCTGGTGTTGAGCGTCTTCCTCTTCCAGTGGCGCACAGCGTTGGTCAGCGTGACCGCCATCCCGTTGTCGCTGATGGCCGCGGCCCTCGTGTTGTACTGGACCGGAGGAACAATCAACACGATGGTCCTTGCCGGATTGGTGATTGCCGTCGGGGTGGTGGTGGACGATGCGATCATCGACGTCGAAAACATCGTCAGACGCCTCCGCCATCACCGGGCAAGTGGCAGCACTGACAGTACTGCCAGGGTGGTGGTCAATGCCTCGCTTGAGGTCCGCGGACCGATTGTGTACGCCACCCTGATCATCGTCGCAGCCACGGTGCCGATCTTCTTCCTGGACGGGCTAACCGGCGCGTTCTTCCGGCCCTTGGCCACCTCCTACACCCTTGCGGTCATGGCGTCCATGCTCGTCGCGCTCACGGTCACTCCGGCCATGGCCTATATCTTCCTTCGGAACGCCAAACTGGAGGACCGGGATCCGCCGGTGGTCAGGGTGCTCAAGCGCTGGTACGCCAGCGCGCTCGGGCCCATCGTCCGCCGGCCGGTCCCGGGATACCTTGCCCTCGCCACCCTCGGCGTCGTCGGCATCGTTGCGGCCCCGCTGCTGGGCCAGTCGTTGTTGCCGTCCTTCAAGGAACGGGACTTCCTGATGCACTGGGTCACCACGCCCGGCACGTCAAACTCCGAGGAAGTCCGCGTCAGCCAGTTGGCCTGCAAGGAACTCATGACGATCCCGGGCGTGAACAATTGCGGGTCCCACATCGGGCAGGCATTCAACGCCGATGAGGTGGTGGGCGTCAACTTCGGTGAGAACTGGATCAGCGTTGACCCCGCCGTTGACTACGACGAGACCCTGGCCTCCATCCAGAACGTAGTGGACGGCTACCCAGGAATTACGCGGGATGTCCAGACCTACCTCAAGGAACGCATCCGCGAGGTACTGACGGGAACGGGTTACGCCGTTGTCGTCCGCGTGTACGGCGACGACCTGGCCACCCTGCGCCAGGAGGCGGACAAGCTCAAAACCATCCTCGGCGGCATCGAGGGAGCAGTCGGCGCGAAGGTTGCGCTCCAGGCCAACATTCCGCAGATTGATGTGGAAGTGAACCTGGACGCCGCCAACCGTTACGGGCTGAAGCCGGGCGATGTCCGCCGCGCGGCGGCTACCCTGGTGTCTGGCGAAGAAGTGGGCGACGTCTACCGGGACGGCAAGGCCTACGACGTCCAGGTGTGGAGCCCGCCGGAGATCCGGACAAGTGTCACGAGCATCGAGAACCTCCCGCTCGATACGCCGTCCGGGCAAAAGATCCGGTTGGCGGACGTCGCCACGATATCGATCAAACCCACACCGAACGTGATTGAACGTTCGGAGGGATCCAGGCGCATCGATGTCAGTGCCAACGTCAAGGAAGGCGATCTGGCGAAGGTTGTCGAGAAGTTGAAGTCCGAGATGGAGTCGGTTGAGTTCCCGGTCGGCTACGAAGCAGTCGTCCTCGGCGAATACGCAGAACGCCAGGCCGCCTCACAACGCCTGCTGGTCTACTCGATTGGCGCCGTTATCGTCGTTTTCCTGTTGCTCCAGGCGGCGTTCCGAAGCTGGCGGCTGGCGATCCTCGCTATCCTCACGCTCCCGGCAGCCCTCGTGGGCGGAATTATCGCTGCCCACCTCAGCGGCGGGATCCTGTCCCTGGGTTCCTTGGTCGGATTCCTGACGCTGATGGGTATCGCTGCCCGCAACGGCATCCTGCTCATCAACCACTGCCAGCACCTCGAACAGTACGAGGGCATGCCCTTCGGCCGCGACCTGGTGCTGCGTGGAGCGGCCGAGCGGTTGTCACCGATCCTGATGACCACCCTCGCCACCGCCCTGGCCCTCGTTCCACTGGTGGTCATGGGCAATATCCCCGGTCATGAGATCGAGCACCCGATGGCGGTGGTGATTCTGGGCGGCCTCGTCACGTCGACGCTGGTCAACCTGTTCATCGTCCCGTCGCTCTATTTGCGGTTTGCGAAGAAGGGCCCGGCACGTGAGCGCCGGCCCCGCAAGCCCGAGCCGGCTCCGGCCGTCTGACCGCAACCACCCAACCACCAGAAGAGGCCAAGGAAATGTCCAAACAACAGACACGGTTCACGGCGTATGGCTCCGCGGTCCTTCTGGTGCTGGGTACGCTGACGGTGACGTCGGCAGCCACAGCGACGGCGACGGCGGCGCCCAATCCCCAGGACCTCTGCGGAACAGGCACGGCGATCAGATTAGACCGCTCAGCCTTCCCGCGCACCCCGGAGATTGAGAACAAGTGGTTCCCGCTCGAGCCCGGCATGCAGTTCACCACGACGGGGAAAGTCGTCTCCACGGCGGAGGGCGAGAAGAGCGAGCGCAAGCGAACGGTCATCTCGACCGTGACCGGGCTGACGAAGAAGATCGACGGGGTCAACACCCTGGTGGTGTGGGACCGGGACTTCACCGACGGTGAGCTGGTGGAATCAGAACTGGCCTTCTTCGCCGAGACGAAGAAAGGAACAGTGTGGCTGTTCGGCGAGTATCCCGAAGAGTATGAAAACGGGACGCTCGCGGGCGCGCCGAGCACCTTCATCAGTGGAATAGACAAGGCCCAGGCGGGAATCGCCATGCTGGACCACCCCCGCCCGAAGTCCCCCGCATATCCCCAGGCCTTCGCACCCAGCGTGGACTTCCTGGACTGCGCGAAGGTCCTGAACAAGGACCAACGCGTCTGCGTCCCGACAGGTTGCTACCACGATGTGGTGGAGATCGTTGAATCCAACCCGCGGGAGCCGCTAAGCCTCGCCGGCACCCAGCACAAGTTCTATTCACAGAAGACAGGTCTGATCCAGGTCAGGCCCGACGG
This sequence comes from Arthrobacter sp. UYCu712, assembly GCF_040547005.1. Classification (NCBI taxonomy): domain Bacteria; kingdom Bacillati; phylum Actinomycetota; class Actinomycetes; order Micrococcales; family Micrococcaceae; genus Arthrobacter; species Arthrobacter sp. UYCu712. The sequence goes on along the minus strand of NZ_JBEPOZ010000004.1, from coordinate 25,245 downwards.
CGGGGAGGAACAGGAGAGTATGGACCTCGTCAAGATCAAGAAACTCAGCAGTTCGGCGCTGAAGAGCATCAATGCGCAGGCATTGGAGCAGGACAAGCGCGGGTACACGGTCAGCAAGGACGTCTATGCCCAGACGCCCCGCGCCGTGGTTGCGCGGGAATGGGGCCGTTACAACTGATGCCCCTCCCCTGGCAGCAGGCAATAAAGAGCTCCGGCCGGGTTTTCCCGGCCGGAGCTCTTCTTGCGGACGGCCTTACTTCACGTCGTCGTCGACCCAGTCCATGGACTTGGTCACGGCCTTCTTCCAGAGCCGCATCTGGCGCTCCCGCTCCGCCTGCTCCATTTGCGGCTCCCAGCGCTTGTCCTCGGACCAGTTGGCCGAGAGCTCGCCGAGGTCCTTCCAGAAACCCACGGCGAGGCCGGCGGCGTAAGCAGCGCCGAGGGCGGTGGTCTCGACGACCTTGGGCCGGATCACCGCGACGCCGAGGATGTCCGCCTGGAACTGCATCAGGGCGTCGTTGGCGACCATGCCGCCATCGACCTTGAGCTCCGTCAGCGGCACACCGGAGTCTGCGTTGACGGCGTCGAGGACCTCACGGGTCTGGAAGGCGGTTGCCTCCAGCGCCGCACGGGCGATGTGGTTCTTGTTCACGAAGCGGGTCAGGCCGACGATCGCTCCGCGGGCGTCCGAGCGCCAGTACGGCGCGAAGAGGCCCGAGAAGGCCGGGACGATGTAGACGCCACCGTTGTCCTCCACCGACGCGGCGAGTTCCTCCACCTCCGGGGCGCTGCTGATCAGGCCAAGGTTGTCACGCAGCCACTGGATCAGCGAGCCGGTGACGGCGATTGCACCCTCCAGCGCGTAGTGCGGCGCGGCGTCCCCCAGCTTGTAGCCCACCGTGGTCAGCAGCCCGTTCTTGGAGTGGACGATCTCCTCACCCGTGTTGAAGATGAGGAAGCAGCCGGTGCCGTAGGTGTTCTTGGCTTCGCCCGCCTCGAACGCGGCCTGGCCGAACGTCGCCGCCTGCTGGTCGCCGAGGATACCCGCGACGGGTACCTCGCGCAGCAGCTGGGACGTGTGGACCGTGCCGTAGACCTCGGAAGAGGACTTGATGGCCGGCATCATGGACGCCGGGACCCCGAAGACGTCCAGGATCTCCTGGTCCCAGGACAGCGTCTCCAGATCCATGAACATGGTCCTGGAGGCGTTGGTCACGTCGGTGACGTGCACGCCGCCGTCGGTCCCGCCGGTAAGGTTCCACAACACCCAGCAGTCCGTGTTGCCGAAGACCAGGTCGCCGGCCTCGGCCTTGGCGCGGGCACCTTCGACGTTGTCCAGGATCCACTTGATCTTGGTGCCGGAGAAGTAAGTCGCCAGCGGCAGGCCGACTTTCTGCTTGAAACGCTCCGGTCCCCCGTCTTTGGCCAGTTCATCGACGATCGGCTGGGTGCGGGTGTCCTGCCAGACGATGGCGTTGTACACCGCCTTACCGGTTGTTTTGTCCCAGACGACGGCGGTTTCACGCTGGTTGGTGATACCGACGGCGGCGATGTCGTGGCGCGTCAGGTTCGCCTTGGACAGGGCCGAGGCGATGACCTCACGGGTGTTGTTCCAGATCTCGGCGGGATCGTGCTCCACCCAGCCGGCCTGCGGAAAGATCTGCTCGTGCTCCATCTGCCCGGAGGAGACGATGTGGCCGCTGTGGTCGAATACGATGGCGCGGGAGCTGGTGGTGCCCTGGTCGATGGCGATTACATACTGGTTCATGTTGACGTCCTTGTCTTTTTGGCCTGGCGTTTTGACTTGCGGGTTAGTTGTATTGGCAGGGGAAATCAGGCGGCGACACTGGCGATGATCGGTACGACTGCCGCCACGAGGCCGGCGAGTCCGCCGCCGACGAGGGGTCCTACAACCGGAATCCAGGAGTAGCTCCAGTCACTGGAACCCTTGCCCTTGATGGGGAGCAGGGCGTGCGCGATCCGGGGTCCGAGGTCACGGGCCGGGTTGATGGCGTAGCCGGTGGGGCCACCGAGGGAAACACCGATACCGACAACCAGCAGGGCCACTGACAGCGGGCCGAGTCCCGAAGGTGTCCCGCCGAAGGTCAGGATGACGAAGACGAGGACAAAGGTGCCGATGATTTCCGTGATCAGGTTCCACGGGGTCGAGCGGATGGCCGGACCGGTGGAGAACACGGCGAGTTTGCTGGCGGGCTCGGGCTCGACATCGAAGTGCTGCTTGTGGGCCAGCCACATGACGACGGCGCCCAGGAAAGCGCCCAGCAGTTCGCCGCCGAAGTAGGTCAGCGTCGAGACGAAGTCCACAGGAACACCGGGAGCGTACTCCTTCTTGCCGTTGAGCAGCAGACCGAAGGTCACGGCGGGGTTCAGGTGCGCCCCGGACTGGGCGGCGACGTACACACCGGAGAAGACGGCGATGCCCCATCCCCAGGTGACCATCAGGAACCCGCCGTTGTTGCCCTTGGTGCCTTTGAGCGCGACGTTCGCCACAACGCCGCAACCCAACAGGGTCAGCATTGCGGTGCCGAATACTTCGGACAGGAAAACTATTCCAAGAGACATCTTTGACTCCTCTATTTTCTGTTGTCAGCCCTTCGCGAGTTTGAAGGGCCGTTGGGCCGGCGCCGTGTTAGCGCCGCCGGCCGGCCACTGCGCCGGTCCCGAACACGGGACCCCGCAGTCCTTGCACCCGGACGTCCCCCGTCCGGGCGCCGAGGTCTTTCAGGAAACCAGGCTGTGGACCTGGACACCGTGGAATCGCTTGAGCACCTCCTGAGCGTGGCTGATCTCGGAGGCCCGGGCTGCCGTGTCCCAGCCCATCGGGCCGGAAAGAATGTCGGCAACCTCGTTGAGCAGCTCGCCGGTCACGAGGCCCCGGAAAGCCAGGGACGTGCGGCGGATCAGCACGTCGACCAGGTGGCCGATCTGCTCGTTCTGCGCCATGAATTCCAGTTCCCGGACGCTCAGTTCGCGGGTGGAGTGCAGCGCCCGGTCCGGGGCGTGGTCAGGGGATGCGTCCAGGAAGTTGATGACGTCCCCGGCGCGGGTTCCGTAGCGTGTCAGGAGGCCCGCGGTCCGGTCGGCGTCGCGGCCCGCGGACATGTGGGCCTTGATCCACCGCTGGACACCGTCCTCGCCGGCGGGGAAACCTGCGCCGCCGCCGATGGCGAGTTTCGCCGTCGACACCTTACGGTCCCGGCCGAGTTCGGCGAGGACGTCGTTGCTCAGGTGCTCCGCCAGGGCCCGGAAGGTGGTCCATTTGCCGCCGACCAGGCTGAGTACGACGGCGCCGCTGCCGCCGGCGGCCGGAGACGAGGCTGCGCGGCGTTCAATGCGGTAGTCGCGGCTGACAAAGCCGGGCTGGGTGGCGTCATGCCTGGGCAGCGGACGTACACCGGAATAGGTGTAGACGATCTGGTCCCGGTACACGGCAATGTCCGGGAACACATGGCCGATCAGGTCAAAGAAGTAGTCGATCTCGGAGTCGGTGCAGACGGCGTCCTCGGCCATGTCCGCGTCCACGTCCGTGGTGCCGACGAGGACCCGGTCCCCCATCGGGTAGATCAGCACGATCCGCCCGTCGGTGTGCTCAAAGAAGATCTCGCGGCCGTTGCAGGCCGCGAGCAGCTCCGGGTGGTCCAGGACGATGTGCGAACCCTTCGTCCCGCCCATAAACGACGACGCCGCACCCATCGCTTCGTTGGTCAGGTCGACCCACGCGCCGGTGGTGTTGACGATCACGTCCGCCGTGAAGTCGAAGAGTTCCCCGGTGAGTTCGTCGCGGAGCCGCACTGTACTCCCGGTTCCGGATCCGGCCGGCCCTTCCGTCGAGACCAGGGAGACGTAGTTGCTGGCGCGGGCCGTGCCGCCGGAAGCACCCGCCCGCTCACCGTCCTGCAGCACGTCGAGGGTGAGCCGCTCCGGGTTATGCACCGAGGCGTCGAAGTACGTGGCGGCATATTTGATGCCGGGATGCAGCCGCGGGAGTTCCGCCAGGGCGCGCTTGCGTCCGCGGAACTGGTGGCGGGGCACGGTCCCGCCGTCCCGCGAGAAGAAGTCGTACATGGTCAGGCCAAGCTTGATCAGGAACGCGCCGCGCTCCTTGGGGGCGCCCTGCTGCTTGTGCGTCAGGAAACGAAGCGGCGCCGCAAGGACGCCGGAGAAGGTACTGAAAATCGGAATGGTGGTCTGCAACGGTTTGACGTAGTGCGGAGCGATCCGCAGGAGGCGGTTGCGCTCCACTACGGACTCGCGGACCAGGCGGAATTCGCCGTTTTCGAGGTATCGGATGCCGCCGTGGATCATGTGCGAGGAAGCGCCGCTGGCGCCCTGGCAGTAGTCGCCGCGTTCCACGAGGGCAACGTCGATGCCCTGCAGTGCCAGGTCCCGGAATGTGCCCACCCCGTTGATTCCGCCGCCGATGATCAGCACTTGTGCGTGCCGCCGCGACCGCAGCTTTTGCACGGTCGTGCGGGTGCCGGCCGTCTCCTCGTTGCGGGCTGGATCCTTCTGTCCCAAAACTGCTCCCTGCGTTTGGATCTGTGCGTCGCGCCACGGGGCGCGAAGCCGTTCAAGACTATTGTTTGGAATAATGGAAAATGGAGTCAAGCACTATGCACAAACGTGCAGAACGGAAATTGCCAATTGTCTTCACGCCACTCCGACGCCCTCCGCGCGGCCCAGTTGTATTACCTCCAGGACCTGACCATGGACGCGATTGCGCGCGAACTCCGGACGTCCCGGTCCACCGTCTCGAGGCTGCTCTCGTCGGCCCGGGAATCCGGCCTGGTGCAGATCCAGATCCGCAGCCCGCTCGACACCGGCCCCGAACTGGAGGGCATGATCCGCGCCGAATACAAGGTGGACGTCCACGTCGTTCCAGTGCTGGACACGCTCAATGAGGCGGAAACACTGGACAGAGTGGCCATGCAGGCCGCCCGCACGATCGGCCCGCTGGTGGATTCCAACGCCATCATCGGCGTCGCGTGGGGTTCCACTTTGAGCGCCGTCAGCCGGCACCTGACCCGGAAGATCACCCATGACAGCGTGATCGTCCAGCTCAACGGGGCCGGGAACATGCAGACAACCGGCATCACCTACGCCTCGGACATCATGCGCCGCTTCGGCAGTGCCTACGGGGCGCGGGTGGAGCAGTTCCCGGTGCCCGCGTTTTTTGACCACGCCGCGACCAAGCAGGCCATGTGGAATGAACGCAGTGTGCAACGCATCCTCGAACTGCAATCCCGGATGAGCATCGCCATATTCGGCGTCGGATCGGTCGATGCCGACTACCCCAGCCATGTCTATGCCGGCGGCTACCTCGACGAGGACGACCTGAACATCCTGGCCAACTCCGACGTCGTCGGCGACGTGGCCACCGTCTTCTTCCGGGCCGACGGTTCCTCGGACGGAATCGTCCTCAACGAACGTTCCACCGGGCCGCAGCTTGCCCAGCTGCGCCAGGTCCGGCGTCGGATCTGTGTGGTGTCCGGGGCATCCAAGATCAACGGCCTGCGCGGCGCGCTCACCGCGGGCCTGGCCACGGACCTGATCCTCGACGAGGCCAGCGCCCGGCGGCTGGTTCGCTTCGACGGCCTCTCCTGAGGGGCCTGTCCTGAACGGATTGTCCCCGGGCGGGTGGCGGCGATGGGTAAAGTCGTTGCTATGAGACTCTCCCCCCGGATGACCCTGAACAACGGCGTGCTGATCGACCGGCTGGGATTCGGGTTGTACAAAGTCCCCCCCGAGGACGCCGCGGGGCTCGTGACCATGGCGCTGGAAGCCGGCTACCGCCACTTCGACACGGCAGCCATGTACGGGAACGAAACCGGCGTGGGCAAGGGCATCGGCGCCCTGGCCGGGTTCGCAGGCGCCGGCAGCGGGTCCGGGGAGCTGTGGCCCGCGCTGTCCCGCGAGGACCTCTTCGTCACAACCAAGGTCTGGAACGATGACCAGGGCTACGACGCAACGATCCGGGCGTTTCATACGTCAATGGCCAACCTCGGCCTGGAGTACATCGACCTCTACCTGATCCACTGGCCCTGCGCCCGGAGGGGGCTGTTCCCGGAGACTTACCGGGCCATGGAGACGCTGTACCGCGAAGGCAAAGTCCGGGCGATCGGCGTGTCGAACTTCCAGCCCGACCACCTGGACCGGCTGCTGCAGGCCGCCGAGGTGGTGCCCGCCGTCAACCAGGTTGAACTCCACCCCTGGCTGCAGCAGGCCGAGCTGCGGGCTAAACACGAGGCGCTGGGCATCCGCACGGAGGCATGGAGCCCGCTTGGCCGTGGACAGGTGCTCCGCGACCCGGTGATCCTTGCCCTGGCCGCCGAGCACGAACGTACTCCGGCCCAGATCATCCTCCGGTGGCAACTCCAGCTGGGCAACATCACCATCCCCAAGGCCAGTTCCTCGGACCGGATCCGGGAAAACCTGGCGGTGTTCGACTTCGAACTCTCCGCCACGGATCTTTCCGACATCGCGGCGCTGGACCGGGGTTTCCGCACAGGCTCCAACCCCGACAACGTCAACTAGGACCGACCGAATGGAACACGTGGACACCGAGTCCTCCCCCACGCCCCTGTTCAGCAACGAACTCGAGGCACGCACACTGCCCGCCGAGGTGATCCTGGACGGCGTGAAAGTTGCCTACTGGAGCTACGAACCGGTCCGCGCCACCCCGAAAACCCGCACGATCCTGGTGATCCACGGCTTCCGCGGCGACCACCACGGCCTGCTCCGGGTGGCCGACCAGCTCGCCGACATGCGCCTCATCATGCCGGATCTGCCCGGCTTCGGCAGTTCAGCGGCGTTCGAGCAGGGCGAACACAGCGTGGAACGCTACACACGGTTCGTCGCCGAGTTCATGGCCGCCCTGAAGCTGGGCCCGGACACGGTCCTGCTCGGCCACTCCTTCGGTTCGATTGTCGCGAGCCACTTCGTGGCGGCCAACCCGGGAACAGTTGCCGAGCTGATCCTCATCAACCCCATCGCCGCCCCGGCGCTCGAGGGCTCCAAGGGGCTCATGACAAAACTCGCCGTCCTGTACTACGAGGCTGCCGCCCGCCTCCCCCGCCGGATCGGGCAGGCCCTGCTCCGCAGCCAGCTGATCGTCCGCGTGATGAGCGAAGCCATGGCCAAGACCCCGGACAAGGCGCTGCGGCGGTTTGTCCACGCCCAGCACAGCGCCTATTTCTCCGCCTTCGCCGACCGCGACAGCCTGCTGCAGGCATTCAAAGCCTCCGTCGGGAACAACGTTTCCGAGGTGGCGCACGGGCTCACGCTCCCTGTCCTGCTCATCGCCGGCGAACAGGACGAAATCGCCGCCCTGGCGGACCAGCACAAACTCCTCGCCCTGCTGCCGGACGGACACCTGGACGTGATCCCCGGCGTCGGTCACCTGATCCACTACGAGACCCCGGAGCCCGCTGCGGGCTTCATCCGCCGCTTCCTGAAGGACCACACCGGATGAAAATCCTCATCGATGCCCGTTTCACCCGCCTGGACCACCACGACGGGATCAGCCGGTACGGCGCGAGCCTGATCGCGGCCACGGCCAGGATCGCCGACGTCTCGATGCTGATCAGCGACGTCCGGCAGCTGGCCCTGCTGCCTGATGTTCCGTACACCCTCATCAACAGCCCGCTGTCCCCGGCCGAGCTGTTTGTTGCCGCCAAAGTCAACAAGCTCGGCGCCGATGTTGTGGTGTGCCCCATGCAGACCATGGGCAGCTGGGGCCGGAAGTATCCGCTGGTACTGACCCTGCACGACCTCATCTACTACGAGCACCCTGCTCCGCCGGGCTTCCTCCCGGCCCCGGTCCGGATCCTCTGGCGCCTCTACCACAAGGCCTACTGGCCGCAGCGGCTCCTGCTGAACCGCGCAGACATCGTAGCGACCATCAGCTCCACGACGGCGGCGCTCATCGCCAAGTACCGGCTCACCAGACGCCCCGTGCGGATTGTGGGCAACGCCCCGCAACCCGGCCTCAGCCCCCGGGATCCCGGCGCCGGGGCGGACAAGACCCTGCTCTACATGGGGTCATTTATGCCCTACAAGAACGTGGAGACCATGATCCGGGGCATGGCCGAACTGCCGGACATGACCCTGCACCTGCTCAGCCGCATCACCGCGCAGCGCAGGGCCGAACTGGAGTCCCTGGCCCCGGCGGGCGCGGACATCGTCTTCCACAACGGGGTGACCGACGCCGAGTATGAGGCGCTCCTGGCCCGCACCACCGCCCTGGTCAGCCTGTCCCGCGCGGAGGGCTACGGCCTTCCACTCGTGGAGGCGATGTCCCACGGCACGCCGGTGATCGCGAGCGACATTCCGATTTTCCGCGAAGTCGGCTCCGACGCCGTCAGTTACGTCCACCCGGACTCGCCGGCCGAATTTGCCGGGGCCGTGCGGAGGCTCGAGGAACCGGACTTGTGGAGGGAACGCTCGCGCCGTTCGGTGGAGCGCGCAGCGGATTTCAGCTGGGAGGAGTCCGCCCGCAGGCTCCTGGAACTGGCCGAAGAGGCCGTCGCGCTCCGCGGACGCCGCCCTTAGTCAGTCCCGGGCAGGCCTATGGCAGCCCTGGGCGCGCCGGCTACAGGACGTCGACGCCGTCGAGCCTCAGCTGGACGGGGTCATCAGTGCGTTTCGCGGCGGCGGCAGCCTTGACGGCCCGCATCACCTTGGTGGCTTCCGTTGCCTGGCCGTACGGAATGAACAACAGGGTCCGGACGTCTTCGCCGCCGCCCCGGCCCGGCGTGGTCCCGGCCGGGGAGCCCGGTCCCGGGGCGCCGGCAGCGATCACGAGGGGCGCCGGCCCGGCGGTCCGCAGCACGATCCCCTGCGTTCCGAGCCGCTGTTCGACGGCCTGGGTGAAATGTCCGACGGCGGTCCGCCCGCCCGTGACGGAGGCGATCCGCACCGACGGCGGCAGCTGCAGTTCCTGCCTCAGTGCCAGCTCGCGGCGGGCGTAACCGGCCGGGTCCCAGCGCAGCAGGGCTCCCACCCCGGCTGTGTCGTCGGCCGTGATGACCACCAGGCCCCGGTCGTGGGCAGGGCGCACGAGGGCCGCGGCGTTGAACCAGCGGCGGACGGCGTCCTCCCCGGCCCGGAGGTTTTCGCGGCGCAGCAGCGAATCGCCATCGAGCAGCAGCGCGGCTGCGTAGCCGCCGGCGGCGACGGGTTCCGCCCCGACTGTCGCCACGACGAGCGCCTTCACATCCGGAACGGTGGCCAGCACCCGGTCGCCAGAGGACGTCATGACGGGTTTGCCGGGGAAGGCGCGGCCCAGTTCCTCTGCCGTGCGCAACACCCCCGTGGCGCCCCTCCGGAGCCGGACGCCGTTGCAGGTGCTGCAGCGCCAGGCCGGCGCCGGCGTCGAACACCAGCGGCACTGCGGTACCGCGGAAGTACCGGTGGCCCCGGCCACGGCCAGCGGACCGCTGCACACAGTACAGCGCGCCGGGTCACGGCAGTTTTCACACGCCAGGGACGGCGCGTAGCCGGCCCGGGCCACCTGGACGAGGACCGGACCACGTTCCAGGCCTTCCTTGGCGGCGCGCCAGGCGGCGCCGGGCAGCCGCGCGATCCGGGCCAGTGGATCATGCTCCAGCTCAAAGCTGTCGGCGGTGTTGAGCACCCGCGGGACGGTGCTGCGCACGACGGCGCGGTCCGCCTCCACGGGCCAGGCCCAGCCGGACTCGACCAGCCGTTGCGTTTCGGTACTGCGGGTGTGTCCCGCGAGCAGGCAGGCCGCGCCCTCCTGCCCGGCGCGGAGCAGGAGGACCTCACGGGAGTGGGCGTACGGGGACCGTTGCTCGATGTGAAGATCGTCCCCGTCATCCCAGCAGACCACGAGCCCTACGTTGTGGACCGGCGCGTACGCGGCGGACCTGGTGCCCACGGCGACGCCGGCGGCCCCGCTGAGGAGGCGCAGGAAGCTGCGGTAGCGCGGTGTCTGGCCGTCGTCCGCGGTAAGCCGGGCGACGTCCCCGGCGGGAAGGAGCTCAAGCAGGGCCGACTCGACCCGGTCCAGGTCCCGGTAGTCCGGCACCACCACGACGGCGCCGCGGCCGGACAGGCGGACGGCGGCCACGGCTTCGGCGAGCATCCGCGGCCAGCCCCCGGGACCGAATCCCTGGAGCGCGCTGAGCACGGCGCGGGGCGACTCCCCCGCGCCCAGATGCTGGAGGAAGGCCGGACCGTTGCGGTAACCGGACCAGCTGGAGGCTTCCAGGCCGGCCGGGATTGCCGGTCCTGCCCCGTGGTCGGACCCGGCTTCGGCAAACAGGGCCGGGTCCAGATGGCCGTCCGGGGCGAACTCCTTCTCCAGTTTGGCCATCCGGGGCGGCACCGCGACGCGCAGGACGTCGCTGACGGTCCCGGCGTAGCGGGCCGCCACGTGCCCGGCGAGCTCCGCGACGGCAGGGGTCAGCACGGGTACCGAAGACACCACTTTGTGCAGCGGCACGAGGGTGTGGCCGGCATCGGAGCCGGCCGCCCGCGCCACGAGGTAGCCGGGCAGTTCCTGTCCGTTGAACTTCACCTTGACCCGGACGCCGGGGCGCGCCTCGGCGTCGAGGTCGGCGGGGACGCTGTAGTCGAACGGCCGGTCAAGGTGCGGCAGGGACGATTCGAGCAGGACCCGCGCAACCGGCAGCTCCGCCGCGAGGGCAAGGCCCGATGTCGCCGACGCAGCGGAGGCGGGGAAGCCATGGAGCAGGGACAGCTGGAGGGGTTCATCCGGCGCCGGCGCGCCGCCACGGACCTGGGTCATGGTGTGTCCCTCCCTTCAGCTCAATCGAAAGTAGCCAGGCCCCGGAACGGCGGCCTGGCTACAGCACATCACACGGCAGTGACATTAACGCAGTGACAAAGAAGCGGTCAGGCGTTGAAGAATGCCTTCAGTTCATCGACCCGGTCCAGGCGTTCCCAGGTGAAGTCGGGATCCTCCCGGCCGAAGTGGCCGTGCGCGGCGGTCTTGGCGTAGATCGGGCGCTTCAGGTCGAGGGCATCGATGATCGCGCGGGGGCGCAGGTCGAAGATCTCCGCGATCGCGGCGCTGATCCGGGCGGGATCGACAGTTTCCGTGCCGAAGGTCTCGACGTAGGTGCCCACCGGGCGGGCCTGGCCGATCGCGTACGCGATCTGGATTTCGGCGCGCTTGGCGAGTCCCGCGGCGACGACGTTTTTCGCGACCCAGCGCATCGCGTAGGCGGCCGACCGGTCCACCTTAGACGGATCCTTGCCGGAGAAAGCGCCGCCGCCGTGGCGGGCCATGCCGCCGTAGGTGTCGACGATGATCTTGCGGCCCGTGAGGCCGGCATCGCCGACCGGGCCGCCGATGACGAAGGCGCCGGCCGGGTTCAGGATGTTCCGGGTCCGTGAGATGTCGAGGTTGGACATGGCAAGGACAGGATCAACCACATACGCGGCGAGGTCTGCCCGGAGCTGCTCGAGGCTGGCGCCCTCGGCGTGCTGGCTGGAGATGACCACAGTCTCGACCGAAACCGGGCGGTCGCCGTCGTAACCGACCGTCACCTGGGTCTTGCCGTCGGGGCGGAGGTAGGACAAGTCGCCGTTTTTCCGGACCTCGGTGAGGCGCTCGGAGAGGCGGTGCGCGATCCAGATCGGGACCGGCATGTAGGAGGGGGTCTCGTCGCTGGCGTAGCCGAACATCAGGCCCTGGTCACCTGCGCCCTGAAGGTCGTAGTCGTCCTCCTGGCGTCCTTCGCGGGCTTCGAGCGAGTTGAACACGCCGCCGGCAATGTCGTTGGACTGCTGGCCGATCGAGACGGACACACCGCAGCGGGCTCCATCGAAGCCGTTGGCCGAGGAGTCGTAGCCGATGCCCAGGATGGTCTCCCGGACGATCTGCGGGATTTCGACATAGGCGTCCGTGGTGACTTCACCGGCGACGTGGACCAGCCCGGTGGTGGCCAGTGTCTCCACGGCGACCCGGGACTCGGGGTCCTTGGCCAACAGGGCGTCGAGAATGGCATCGCTGATCTGGTCACAGATCTTGTCGGGATGCCCCTCAGTCACCGACTCGGACGTGAACAGCCGGAGCGAGGCGGGCGTGGACCCGTGGAAGTCAGGGATGTGCAGCGGTAAAGTCACTCAACTACCTTACTGGTTGGAAAACGGACGTCCGGCGGCGTGTGTCTCAGTGCTAAGGAGACATTCATTACGCCAGCGCTCAAGCTGGCGGGACAACCCGACTCAACTCGGCGCTGACGCGGTCAATGACGGCAGCCGCAACGTCGGATTTGGAACCCGACGCCTCTTGGGGTTCGGAGCCGGTGCGGGAAAGGATGACTACGGAATTGGTGTCCTCGCCGAATACGCGGTCCTTGCCCACCTGGTTGACCACGAGGAGATCGCAGGCCTTTCGGCGCAGCTTGGCTTCGGCGTACTCCAGCACTTCGCCGTCGCTGTCCCCGGTCTCGGCCGCGAAGCCGACGATCAGCTGGTTCCGGGACGCCGCGTCGCGGACCTCCACGAGCTCCTGCAGGATGTCAGGGTTGCGGACCAGGGAGATGACGGGATCGGCGACGTCGTCGCGTTTCTTGATTTTGGTGCCGGAGACGTCCGCCGGGCGGAAGTCGGCGACGGCGGCGGCCATGATGACGACGTCGGAATCGGCGGCCGCGTGCAGGGCCGCCTTGCGCAGCTCCAGGGCTGTCTCGACCTCGACGACCTCGACGCCGGCGGGGGCCGGGACTTCCATGTGGGCGGCCAGCAGCCTGACTTTCGCGCCGGCCTCGCGGGCGGCCACGGCCAGGGCCACGCCCTGCTTGCCGGAGGAACGGTTCCCGAGGAAACGGACGGGGTCCAGCGGTTCGCGGGTGCCGCCTGCGCTGATGGTGACGGTCAGTCCGGCCAGCGGCCGGGTGGGCGACGGCCGGGACACCAAGGCAGGATCGTCCGCGGGATCTGTTGCCGGTACGGCGTCCGGCGGCGTCAGGTACTCGGTGCCGGGGACGGCGGATGCACCGGCGAGGGCCATGGCGGCCTGGAAGATGGTCTCGGGTTCGGGCAGCCGGCCGGGCCCGGTGTCGGCGCCGGTCAGGCGTCCGGACGCGGGTTCGAGCACGGTGACGCCCCGGCTGCGCAGGGTCTCGACGTTGGCCTGGGTGGCGGGGTGCTGCCACATCTCGGTGTGCATGGCCGGGGCCATGAGCACCGGGGAGCCGCCGGCCATCAGAAGGGTGTTGGTGAGGAGGTCGTTGGCCTGTCCGGTGGCGGCGCGGGCCAGCAGATCGGCGGTCGCCGGTGCCACGACGATCAGCTCGGCCTCGTGGCCGAGGCGGACGTGGTTGACGGTGTGGACCTCGTCAAAGACACTGTTGGTGACCGGGTGCCCGGACAGCGCTTCCCACGTGGCCACGCCGACGAAACGGGTGGCGGCCTCGGTGGGGATGACCGTAACGTCATGGCCGGCTTCAGTAAAAAGCCGGAGGAGCGACGCCACCTTGTAGGCGGCTATCCCTCCCCCGACTCCGAGGACTATGCGCACGTGACCTCCGTCTACAGCTGCGTAATTACTCTGCAGGTTCGATCGGCGTGGAGACGAGCTTGCCCTCGTTGATTTCGCGCAGGGCGATCGAGAGCGACTTCTCATTCAGCTTGGTGTCGACCAGCGGGCCGACGTACTCGAACAGGCCCTCGTGCAGCTGGGCGTAGTAAGCGTTGATCTGGCGTGCGCGCTTGGCGCCGAAGATTACCAGTCCGTACTTCGAGTCGGCAGCCTTCAGCAGCTCGTCGATCGGCGGGTTGATGATGCCTTCAAGGTTCGTGGACACGAATTCTCCAAATTCTAACGGGCCGATACGTCCCGGCGCCTAGCGTGGGTTCGGGGTCAGCCCCATGAGTGAAACAAGCTCGTCCGCTGCCCGTCGAACGTCATCATTGATGACGGTGTGGTCAAACTCCGGTTCAGCGGCAAGTTCTAGTTTAGCGGTTTCCAGCCTCTGCTGTTGTTCTTCGGCTGTTTCCGTGCCGCGGCCCACCAGCCGGCGGACCATTTCGTCCCAGCTCGGCGGTGCCAGGAAGACGAACTGCGCGTCCGGCACGGCCTGCTTGACCTGCCGCGCGCCCTGCAGATCGATTTCCAGGAGGACGGAGCGGCCCTCCGCGATGGCGGCGTCCACGGTACTGCGGAGCGTGCCGTAGCGGTTGCGGCCATGGACCACGGCCCATTCCAGCAGGTCGCCGTTTTCGACCAGGGCATCGAAGTCCTCGGCGGACTTGAAGAAGTAATGCACGCCGTCGATCTCCCCCGGCCGCGCCGGCCGGGTGGTTGCCGACACGGAAAGCCAGACGCCGGGATAGTTGTCCCGGATGTAGGTGGACACGGTGCCTTTGCCAACAGCCGTCGGGCCGGCGAGGACTGTCAGTCCCGGTTTCTTGCTCACATATTCCTTCGGACAGTGTTTGGAATAGCTGGCGGACCGAGCTATTTATCGTCTATAAAATCTACCAGCGCCCGGCGCTGGTGAATTCCCAGGCCGCGGACCCGCCGCGAGGCGGCAATGCCGAGCTGTTCCATGATCGCCGCGGCGCGGACCCGCCCGATCCCCGGCAGGGCCTCGAGCAGCTCGACTATCCGCATCCGGGCGATGGCGTCATCAGTGTCGCCGGCGTCCAGGAGCTGCGCGATGCTCAGCTCCCCGGATTTCAGCCGCTCCTTGGCCGCGGCCCGGGTGGTCCTGGCGGCGGCCGCCTTGCCCAGGGCGTCGGCACGCTCTTGCGGAGTGAGGGGTCGCAAGCTCACTGAAGTCCTCCCTGCGTGCGCTGCCGGGCCTGTCAGACGGTAAGTAAGTCAACACTCCGGTGTGACGGGCCGGCCGGACAGCGCCCAGGCAGTTGCCGTGGGCGTGTCCTGAACCTACAGTCTGGACGCCGAAGAAATCAATGGATGATTGCCCCGGCCCCAGCTTGTCCGAAGGTCAGGCCGCGCGCAGCTTCTCGAGGGTGCGCCGGGCCGCGTCCTGGAGGTCCTGGATCCGTGGTCCGGCGCCGAGGATTTCACGGCTGGACGTGCCGAGCACCTGCCCGTAGGCGTTCCCGAAGGTACGCCGCAGATCCGCCGCCGTGGCGCCCTGCGCGCCCAGGCCAGGGGCCAGGATCGGGCCGCGGACTGCGGCCAGGTCCAGGCCCAGCCCGGTCAATGCGGAACCGACAGTGGCGCCCACAACGAGCCCCACCGAGCCCAGCGGCCCCGCATACCGCTGGTTTTCAGCGGCTGCGGCCAGCACGATGCGCCGCGCCACGGAATCCGCGCCGCCGACGTGTTGCACGGAGGCGCCCTCGGGATTGGAGGTCAGCGCCAAAACGAACACGCCGCGCCCGGTCCCGGCCGCGAGGTCCAGGGCCGGCCGGAGCGATTCGAAGCCCAGGTACGGGCTCAGCGTCACCGAGTCGGCGGCCAGGGCGGAGCCGTCGCGCAGCCAGGCGTCGGCGTAGGCGGCCATGGTGGAGCCGATGTCGCCGCGCTTGGCGTCCGCGATGGTCAGCACCGACGCGTCCGCGGCCGCGGCCAGGGTACGTTCCAGCACAGCTATCCCGGCGGAACCGTGCCGCTCATACAGCGCCACCTGCGGCTTCACCGCGGCAGCGAGGGACCCGACGGCCTCCAGCACGGTGAGCGAGAAGCGCTCCAGGGCGGCGACGTCGTCGTTCAGGCCCCAGCGCTGCAGCAGTGCGGGGTGCGGATCGATCCCGACGCACAGCTGACCGCGGTCGGCCATGGCCCGGCCCAGCCGGGAGCCGAAGGACTCCCGGCCGGCCGTATCAGCGGTGGCATCCTCAGGCATGCGAGTCCGCTTCCTGCGACACGCGTTCCTGCGAGGCAAACAGCGCGGCCGCGTGCTCCTGCAGGCTCGTCACGGACCATTCGTAGGTGCGCAGCGCCTCGATGGCCTGGACGGCGGCGTTGAACTCCGCCACTGTCGTGATGCACGGGATCCCGATCGAGGTCGCGGCGGCGCGCAGTTCGTAGCCGTCGCTGCGGGCTTCGCCACCGGAGGGGGTGTTGAAGACCATGTCGATCTCGCCGGCGATGATGAGGTCGGCGATGGTGCCTTCGCCTTCGGCGCTGGAGCCTTCCGCGACCTTCCGGACCGGGGTGGCCTGGATGCCGTTGCGGCGCAGCACATCGGCGGTGCCGCCGGTGGAGACGATCTCGAAGCCGAGGTCGGAGAGCCGCTTGACGCCCATGATGACCGAGCGCTTGTCCCGGTTGGCCACCGAGACGAAGATCTTGCCCTCGGTGGGCAGCGCGTTGTTGGCGGCCGCCTGGCTCTTGGCGAAGGCCGTATCGAAGTGCTTGTCGATGCCCATGACCTCGCCCGTGGAGCGCATCTCGGGGCCGAGCAGGGAGTCAACCACCTTGCCCTCCGGGGTGCGGAAGCGGCTGAACGGCAGCACGGCTTCCTTGACCGAAACCGGCGCATCGAGCGGCAGCGTGGAGCCGTCGCCGGTTTCCGGCAGCATCTTGTAGGCCGTGCGGAGCTGGTTGATGGTCACGCCGGTGCCGATCAGGGCGGCGGCCTTGGCCATCTGGACACCGGTCGCCTTGGAGACGAACGGCACGGTGCGGGAGGCCCGCGGGTTGGCTTCGAGGACGTAGAGCACGTCGGAGGCGAGGGCGAACTGGATGTTGATCAGGCCGCGGACGCCCACGCCCTCGGCGATGGCCAGCGTGGCGGTCCGGACCCGCTCCAGCACGTTGTTGCCCAGGGTGATCGGCGGCAGCACGCACGCCGAGTCGCCGGAGTGGATGCCGGCTTCCTCGATGTGCTCCATGATGCCGCCGAGGTACATCTCCGTGCCGTCGTAGAGTGCGTCGACGTCGATCTCGACGGCGTCCTCGAGGAACCGGTCGATCAGTACCGGGTGGTCCGGCGTGATTTCGGTCGCGTTGGCGATGTAGCGGGAGAGGTTGGGCTCGTCGTAGACGATTTCCATGCCGCGGCCGCCCAGGACGTAGGACGGGCGGACCAGGACCGGGTAGCCGATCTCGTCGGCGATCTTCTTGGCGTCCTCGAAGGACACGGCGGTGCCGTTCTTCGGCGAGATGAGCCCGGCCTTGTCGAGCACGCGCGAGAAGGCGCCGCGGTGTTCGGCGAGGTCGATCGCCTCCGGCGAGGTGCCGAGGATCGGCACGCCGGCGTCGGCGAGCTGCTGGGCGAGTTTGAGGGGGGTCTGGCCGCCGAGCTGGACGAAGACACCCATCACGCCGCCGGTGCGCTCTTCGGCCGCGATGACCTCGAGCACGTCTTCCAGGGTGAGCGGCTCGAAGTACAGCCGGGTGGAGACGTCGTAGTCGGTGGACACGGTTTCCGGGTTGCAGTTGACCATCACGGTCTCGTAGCCGGCCTTGCGCAACGCCATCGAGGCGTGCACGCAGGAGTAGTCGAACTCGATGCCCTGGCCGATCCGGTTGGGACCGGAACCGAGAATGATGATGGACGGCTTGGCGTGCAGCGCGACCTCGTCCTCCTCGTCGTAGGACGAGTAGTGGTACGGGGTGTAGGCGGCGAACTCGGCGGCGCAGGTGTCCACGGTCTTGTAGACGGGGCGGATGCCGAGGGCCTGCCGGACGCCGCGGACGACGTCCTCGGCGTTGTGCGTCAGGGCACCGATCTGCTCGTCGGAGAAGCCGTGGCGCTTGGCGCGTTTCAGCATCTCCGGGGTCAGGGCCGCCGCCTGGCGGATTTCGAGGGAGATCTCGTTCAGGAGCTGGAGCTGGTCCAGGTACCAGGGGTCGATCTTGGTGGCTTCGAAGAGCTGTTCCACAGTGGCGCCGCCAAGCAGGGCCCGCTGGACCTGGTGCAGGCGTTCCGTGGTGGGCCGCTTGGACTTCTCGATGAGTTCGGCCACTTCCCATTCCGGGACGTGGCTGAAGTCCAGCTGGGAGCCCTTCTGTTCGAGGGAGCGGAGCGCCTTCTGCAGGGCCTCGGCGAAGTTGCGGCCCATTGCCATGGCCTCGCCCACCGACTTCATGGTGGTGGTCAGGGTAGGGTCAGCGGCCGGGAACTTCTCGAAGGCGAACCGCGGGACCTTCACCACGACGTAGTCCAGGGTCGGCTCGAAAGAGGCCGGCGTCTTCTGGGTGATGTCGTTCGGGATCTCGTCCAGGGTGTAGCCGAGGGAGAGCTTGGTGGCGATCTTGGCGATCGCGAAGCCGGTCGCCTTGGAGGCGAGGGCCGAGGAGCGCGAGACGCGCGGGTTCATCTCGATCACTACGACGCGGCCGGTGTCCGGCTCGACGGCGAACTGGATGTTGCAGCCGCCGGTGTCGACGCCCACCTCGCGGATCACGGCAATGGAGATGTCGCGCAGGCGCTGGTATTCGCGGTCCGTCAGGGTCAGGGCCGGGGCGACGGTGATCGAGTCACCGGTGTGCACGCCGACCGGGTCGAAGTTCTCGATGGAGCAGACCACCACGACGTTGTCGTTCTTGTCGCGCATCATCTCCAGCTCGTATTCCTTCCAGCCGAGGATGCTCTCTTCGAGCAGCACCTCGCTGGTGGGGCTGTACTGCAGGCCCTGGCCGACGATCCGGCGAAGGTCGTTTTCGTCGTAGGCCAGGCCGGAGCCGAGGCCGCCCATGGTAAAGGAGGGCCGGACGACCATCGGGTAGCCGAGGTCTTCGGCCGCGGTGAGGGCCTCGTCAATGGTGTGGATGATGTGGCTGCGGGCCGATTCGGCGCCGCAACGTTCCACGACGCCCTTGAACTTCTCGCGGTCCTCGCCGAGCTCGATCGCGGCGATGTTGGCGCCGATCAGCTCCACGTTGTATTTCTCCAGGACGCCGTTCTTGTCCAGGGCGATGGCCGTGTTGAGCGCGGTCTGCCCGCCCAGCGTGGGCAGGATCGCGTCGGGGCGTTCCTTGGCGATGATTTTCTCGACCACCTCGGGGGTGATCGGCTCGATGTAGGTGGCGTCGGCGAACTCGGGGTCCGTCATGATGGTGGCCGGGTTGGAGTTGACGAGGATGACGCGCAGGCCTTCCTCCTTGAGGACGCGCAGTGCCTGGGTGCCGGAATAGTCGAATTCGGCGGCCTGGCCGATCACGATCGGACCGGAACCGATGACCAGGACGCTCTTAAGGTCAGTTCTCTTGGGCATTACTTCTTGTCCTCAGTCTTGGATGCGGTGGCAGTCTTTGTGTCTGTCTCTGTCTTTGAAGAAGCGTCAGCCATCAGCTGGATGAAGCGGTCGAAGAGGTAGGCGGCGTCGTGCGGGCCGGAGGCCGCCTCGGGGTGGTACTGCACGGAGAAGGCGGGGATGTCGAGGCAGGACAGGCCCTCGACGACGTCGTCGTTGAGGCTCACGTGGCTGACCTCGACCCGGCCGAAGCGCTCCTCGGGGGCCTGGGTAGCGCCGTTGAGCGGGGCGTCGACGGCGAAGCCGTGGTTCTGCGAGGTGATTTCCACCTTGCCGGTGCGGCGGTCCATGACGGGCTGGTTAATGCCGCGGTGTCCGTAGCGGAGCTTGTAGGTGCCGAAGCCCAGGGCGCGGCCCAGGATCTGGTTGCCGAAGCAGATGCCGAAGTACGGGATCTGCTCGTCCAGCACCGAGCGGAGCAGTTTGACCTGGTCGTCGGCCGTGGCGGGGTCGCCGGGGCCGTTGGACATAAAGAAGCCGTCGGGGTTGACCGCCTGGACATCCGCCAGGGTGGCGGTGGCCGGCAGCACGTGCACGCGGACGCCGCGCTCGGCGAAGCGGATAGGGGTCATCCGTTTGATCCCGAGGTCGATCGCGGCGATGCTGAAGCGCGGTTCGCCGTCCCAGCCCCAGTCCTTGGGTTCGACCGTGTAGGCCTTGTCGACGCTGACTTCCTCGGCGAGGCGTGCGCCTTCCATCGGGGCGCTGGCGAGGACGGTGTCCACGAGTTCCTTGTCCGTGGCGCGGACCGCGTCGCCGGAGAAGATCCCGGCGCGCATGGTCTTGTGTTCACGCAGGTGCCGGGTGATGGCGCGGGTGTCCACGCCCTGGATGCCGACGATGCCCTGGTCGATGAGCTCGGCGTCGAGGGACCGCTCGGAGCGCCAGTTGGAGGGGCGGCGGGCGGCGTCGCGGACAATGTAGCCGGCCACCCAGATCCGCCGGGACTCGGCGTCGTCCTGGTTCACGCCGGTGTTGCCGATGTGCGGTGCCGTCTGGACCACCAGCTGGCGGGCGTAGGAGGGATCGGTGATGGTCTCCTGGTAGCCGGTCATGCCGGTGGCGAATACGGCCTCGCCGAGGGCGGTGCCGGTGGCGCCGTAGCTGGTGCCGCGGAAGATGCGGCCGTCTTCAAGGACCAGGGCCGCGGGGGTGGATGCCGCTGCGGCAGCCGTTTCTGTCCCGGCAGAATCTGTGACTGCTGTTTCTGAAGCTGTTTTTTCTGACACTGCGTTGGGGTCCGTCACGTTGTTACTTTCCACTATCGGCGTTGGCCTGAGGGGCTGCGGAGATGAGATCTTGCAGGGCGTTGAGGAGGGTTGACTTGTCGGCGGCGTTCCGGGTGCGGAATCCGGAGTCCAGCTCGCGGGTGCCCAGCATCCAGCTGATGACCAGCAGTCCGTCCTTTTCGACGAACTTCCCGGCCATACCGCTTTCCTGCCGCACTCCGGTGAGGTTGGCGGCCGGGATGAAGACCGGGCCGGCGCCGGTCCGGTCGAAGAGCACACCGTCGGGGTGGACGCTGAGTTCGGCGTTGGTCCGGATGCCGAGGTTGTGGACAGCGATGCGGTCCAGCCAGTCACCGGCGGTGGTGGAGGCAACGTACTGGCCGTCGGCCGCTGCCAGCGCGGCACCCAGCTCCGCGGGGAGCACAGGCAGGGGGTCGACGTCGGCCTGGCGGCGCAGCCTGTTCCGCCAGCCGACCGCCAGCAGGGCGACGACGACCACGGCGAGGGAGAGCATGAACAGTCCGGGGAGCAGCCTGTCCATCAGTTACGGCCCGCCGTTGCGGCGTCGACGGCGTCGGCCGGCCACCGGTACGGGGTGTTGAGTTTGCCCTCGAGGACGGTGGGGTGGCCCTTGAAGAACGTCGCCACCACCTTGCCCGGGAGTTCCCGGCCGGCAAACGGAGAGTTACGGCCCATGGTTGCCATCTTAGAAGGGTCCACGGTCCAGCGCGCAGCCGGGTCCACGAGTGTGACGTTGGCGGGTTCGCCGGCGTCGAGCGGCCGTCCCTGGTCTTCCAGCCGGCCGATTGCTGCCGGGGCGGTCGAGGTGACCCGGGCGAAGTCCGCCCAGCCCATCAGGCCGGTTTCGATCATGGTGTGCTGCACCACGGACAGCGCGGTTTCCAGCCCGGTCATGCCCATCGCGGCCTGCGCCCACTCGCATTCCTTGTGTTCGCTCGGGTGCGGGGCGTGGTCCGTGCCGATGACGTCGATGGTTCCGTCGGCCAGGGCGGCACGGAGGGCCTGGACGTCCGCGTCGGTGCGCAGCGGCGGGTTGACCTTGTAGACGGGGTCGTAGCTGCGGGCGAGTTCGTCGGTCAGCCAGAGGTGGTGCGGTGTGACCTCGGCCGTGACGTTGACGCCGCGGGACTTGGCCCAGCGGATGATTTCGACGGATCCGGCGGTGGACACGTGGCAGACGTGCAGCCGGGAGCCGACGTGCTGGGCGAGCAGGACGTCGCGGGCAATGATGCTTTCCTCGGCGACCGCGGGCCAGCCGGTGAGGCCGAGGACGGCGGACACTTCGCCCTCGTTCATCTGGGCGCCGGCGGTGAGCCGGGGTTCCTGCGCGTGCTGGGCCACGACGCCGTCGAACGCCTTGACATATTCAAGGGCGCGGCGCATGAGGACCGGGTCGTGGACGCAGATGCCGTCGTCGGAGAAGACCCGGACCCGGGCGCGGGAATCGGCCATCGCACCGAGTTCGGCGAGCTGCTCCCCCGCCAGGCCGACTGTGACGGCGCCGACCGGGCGGACGTCCACCCAGCCGGCGGTGCGGCCCAGGGTGAGGACCTGTTCGACGACGCCGGCGGTGTCCGCCACCGGGGTGCTGTTGGCCATCGCGTGCACGGCCGTGTAGCCGCCCAGGGCCGCGGCGCGGGTGCCGGTCTCGACCGTTTCGGCGTCCTCGCGGCCGGGTTCGCGCAGGTGGGTGTGGATGTCCACCATGCCGGGCAGGGCCACGAGCCCGGCGGCCTCGATGACGGTGGCGCCCTCGGCGGAGAGGCCGTGGCCGCGTTCGGCGATGACGCCGTCGCGGATCAGGAGGTCTTCAGGGGCCCCGCCGAGGATGGCGGCTCCGCGGATCAGGTAGGCGCCGTTGGTGCCGGTGTCCTGTTGCTGTGATGCCATCAGTGGCTCTCCTTCGTGGAATTGGCGGCTGGTTCGCGGGTGTCCCCGGAGAGCAGCAGGTAGAGGGCGGCCATGCGGATGGAGACGCCGTTGCGGACCTGTGCGAGCACAGTGGAGCGGGGCGAGTCCGCCGCTGCGGAGGAAATTTCCAGCCCCCGGTTCATGGGGCCGGGGTGCATGATGATGGTGTCCTTCAGGCCCAGCCGGTCCAGGGCACGGAGCCGGTTGTCGTCGAAGCCCCAGCGGCGGGAGTATTCGCGCGTCGTGGGGAAGAACGAGGCGTTCATCCGTTCCCCCTGCACGCGGAGCATCATCATGGCGTCCACGCCGCGGGCGAGCGTCTCGTCGAGGTCGTAGCTGACCGCGCAGGGCCATTTTTCGACGCCGATGGGCAGCAGCGTGGGCGGGGCCACCAGCGTGACTTCGGCGCCCAGGGTGCGCAGGAGCCAGACGTTGGAGCGGGCCACCCTGGAGTGCAGCACGTCGCCGGCGATCGCGACGCGCATGCCCTTGAGATCGGCCCCGGCGGAGGGCGTCCCCGCCAGCTTCGACCAGTGCCGGCGCATCGTGAACGCGTCCAGCAGCGCCTGGGTGGGGTGTTCGTGGGTGCCGTCGCCGGCGTTGATGACGGCGGCGTCGATCCAGTCGGTGGCGGCGAGCCGGTGCGGGGCCCCCGAGGCCCAGTGCCGGATGACCACGGCGTCGGCGCCCATCGCCGCCAGGGTCTGGGCGGTGTCCTTGAGCGACTCGCCCTTGGAGACGGAGGAGCCCTTCGCGGCGAAGTTGATGACGTCCGCCGAGAGGCGCTTGGCCGCGGCTTCGAAGGAGATCCGGGTGCGGGTGGAGTCTTCGAAGAACAGGTTCACCACGGTGCGGCCGCGCAGTGCGGGGAGCTTCTTGACCTCGCGCTCCCCCACGGCCGCCATTTCCTCGGCAGTGTCCAGGATGCGGATGGCGTTGTGCAGGCTCAGGTCCTCGGTGGAGAGCAGGTGCCTCATGCGGTGGCCTCGATGACCACTTCATTGACGGGGACGCCGTCGACGGAGTCGGTCTCCTCGAGCCGTACGCGTACCTTCTCCGACGACGACGTGGGCAGGTTCTTGCCGACGTGGTCCGCGCGGATGGGCAGTTCCCGGTGGCCTCGGTCGATCAGCACGGCGAGGCGGACGATCCGGGGGCGGCCGAGGTCGATGATGGCGTCGAGCGCCGCCCGGATGGTGCGGCCGGAGTAGAGGACGTCGTCGATCAGCACAACAACTTTGTTGTCGATCCCGGTGCGGGGAAGCTGGGTGGGGTACGGCGGCCGCGTCGGCTGGTGTGAGAGGTCATCGCGGAACATGGTCACATCCAACTGGCCCACGATCGCGGCGGCGTCCACGGTGGGATCGGCGGCGGCAATCTTCTCGGCAAGCCGGACGGCGAGGGGGTAGCCCCTCCGAGGGATGCCCAGCAGGACCAGGTCCTGGGAGCCTTTGTTGGACTCGAGAATCTCATGGGCGATACGAGTGAGTGCACGGTCGATGTCCGCCTGGCCGAGTACCACTCGGGTAAGAACAACCTTGGCCGGAACCGGTGCTTCTGGAACAGAAGTCAACGCTCGTCTCCCCTTTCCCCGCCTCACGGGACGGAATTAAAAAAGGATCATTTGCCCTTTCAAATTACCACACGGGCCGCCGCGGACCTGCTCCGGGCCTGCTCCGGACGAGGCGTTGTGCGTCACAACAGGACCTGGTTCCTGCGGGTCAAGTGGCGCTCATTCATCGTGCCGAGCCGCCAACCGGCGCTGACCACAAGTTGCTGGTTGGCACCCCCTCAAATGTCGGTGCCTCCTGCGATGCTGTGGGTATGGAGAGCAGGGCGGCTTGGATGGCGGACAGCAGGGCGGCACTGGAGGCCGTTGCCGCGGCCTCGGCGGTGTTTGCTGCCTGCGCCGGCTCCGGGACGGACCTCCCTGATCCGTCCGGGCCCGCTCCGTTGCGAAGCGCCGATCCGTTGCGGGATCTGGCGGATGATTGCCTGGACGGTCTCGCCGATGTGGCCCGGATGGAAGCCAGGTTCGCTGCGCTGAAGGTCAGGCTGGCCGCCGGATACGTGGGGGCGGCCAGGGCCCTGAGACCACCGGCTGCGTCCCCGCCGGAACACACCGCCCGGGAGATGGCACTGGTGGCCGAGGTCGCCTGTGTCCTGACCGTCAGCGAACGGGCCTCCGCCGCCCTCCTGGGAGAATGCCAGGCACTGACGACGGCGTTGCCGCTGACCCTGAACGCCCTGGGGGCGGGGACGATCTCCTGGCAGCACGCCCGGATCATCGTCGACGAAACCACCGGCCTGGATCCCGCCGGCGCGGCCGCCCTCGAAGCGCACTTCCTGGACCCCGGCGCGCCCGACCCCGCCCGCGGGTGTCCGGCCGGAGACCTTGTCCCGTCCCGGTTCCGCGCCAAGGCACGCACCTGGCGCGAACGCCACCACTTGGCCAGCATCGAACAACGCCACAGCAGAAGCGCCGCGGACCGGCGGGTCGAATACGCCCCGGACCGGGACGGCATGGCCTGGCTTTCGGCGTACCTCCCGGCCGACACCGCCGCAGGGATCTGGGAGCGGACCACCGCCGCCGCCCGCGCCCTCCAAGGCCCCCGCGAGACCCGCACCCTGACCCAGCTCCGCGCCGACATCGCCGCCACGCGGCTCCTCACCAGCCACACCACCGGCACCGGCAGCACCGGCGGAACTGCCGACGGCGGCACCGGAATGCCCGGCGACGGCACCGGCACGGGCGGGAGCATGGGCGGCAGCGGAACCGCCACGGGCGGGGACACCGCCGGAGACGTCCCGTCCCCGCGGGCGCAGGTCCTGATCACCGTCCCGGTCCTGTCGCTGCTGGGCGCCACCGACGAACCCGCCACCCTGGACGGGT